>CAZRQE010000172.1:0-18667 GCA_964602175.1 uncultured Gemmatimonadaceae bacterium
ACCGGGGGCACGATCTTCGGGCGCAACGAGAACGACGACATGATCTCGGAAGTCGGCACCTACCTGCACTCGGAGACGTCGCTGGGCGACCGGATCGACCTGGTCACGGCCATCCGTCTGGACGACCACAACCGCCTCACGGACGTCAACTTCTCACCCCGCGCCGCGCTCGTGTTCCGCCCCGCCGACGAACAGAACTTCCGCTTCACGTACAACCGGGCATTCGCGACCCCGTCCACCACCAATCTCTTCCTGGACATCATCGCCGCGCAGATTCCGCTCTCTCCGCTGCCCCTCAGCTACAACATCCGCGCCCTTGGCGTGCCCTCCGGCGGCTTCACCTTCAGCGCCCAGTGCCCCGACGGCCTCATGTCCTACTGCATGCGCTCGCCCTTCGTGCCGGGCCAGGCCCTTCCGGCGGACGCCGCGGCGCTGTGGCCAGCACTCCTCGAGGCGCTGCCCTCGATCCTCCCCGCCAGCTTCGTGCCCTTTGCCGATCTGCTGAAGAGTCTTCTGCAGAGTCCGGGCGCGCTGCCGGGTGATCCGAAGATCCTCACGGTGCTTCGCCGGCTGAACCAGGCGGCCATCGATCCGGCGGACGCGTTCCCGCTGGACTCGTCACCCGTGGAAAGCATCGCCGATCTCACCTCGACCATCAACAACACCTACGAGGTCGGCTACAAGGGCCTGATCAACAACCGCGTGCTGCTGTCCGCCGACGTGTATTTCAGCCGGGTGGAGAATTTTGTCGGCCCGCTCCGCGTGGTGACCCCGAACGTCTTCTTCGACCCCGCGAGCACCACGGCCTTCGTCGCGCATCGGCTTGCGCCGCTCATCCAGGCCGGCATCGTGACCCTGGAGCAGCTCAGGCCGATCGTCGAGGGAGTCGCGCAGCTCCCGCTGGGCACCATCGTACCGGACCAGGTCGATGCGCCCGATCTGCTGGTCACCTATCGCAACTTCGGGGAGGTGGACTTCTGGGGAGCGGACCTTGCCGCGGACATCCTGGCCTCCGACCGCCTCAGGATCAGCGCCAGCTACTCGTTCCAGAGCGACGAGTGCTTCGACTTCAACGAAGACGGCAACTGCACCACTTCGGACGACATCGCGCTGAACGCCCCGAGCCACAAGGGGTCGCTCGGATTCGTCTTCGATGATCAGGCGTCGGGGTTCTCGTTCGGCGGGCGGATGCGCATGACCACGGCGTTTCCGATGAACTCGGGCGTGTACATCGGCGATGTGGACGGGTACGGCGTCCTGGATGCGTCGATCGGCTACCGGCTCCCATTCCAGCCCGGCACGCATGTCTCGCTGACGGCCAACAACCTGCTGAACAACCTGCACCAGGAGTTCGTGGGGGCGCCGGAGATCGGCAGACTGCTGCTGGCGCGGGTCAGGTACGACTTCTGACCAGGGACCGCGGCGGTCGCCCGCAACCGTGACCTCGGGCGGAAAGCGCGAGCGGCAGGCCAGGCTGCTCGACATCATCCGGCACACCCGTGTGCCTCATCAGGAGGCGTTGCGCAAGCTCCTGGCCGCGCAGGGGTTTGCGGTGGCCCAGGCCACGCTGTCACGCGACATCCGCGATCTGCGCCTGGTGAAGGTCAAGGCGGCAGACGGCAAGCCCCATTACACCCTGCCCGAGGAGTGGGACCACATACCGCCCCTCGACGCCATTCTCCCGGCGCTCTTCGTATCCGCGGAAGCGGTGGGGAATCTGATCGTCGTGCGGACTCTGAGCGGCGGCGCGCAGACGGTCGCCTCCGGGATCGACTGGGAGGAGTTCGAGGGGCTTGCGGGCACGATCGCCGGCGACGACACGGTGCTGATCATTCTGCGTGACGCCGAGTCCGCGGAGCGCGTGGCGGAAACCCTCGTCAGGCTGGCGGGCGGGCGGTAGCCGGGCCCGGACTCGCCCCTTGACTTGTGCGCGTGTAATGCATATTCATTCAAGATCGCTGTATTTTTTTCCTTATTCACACGGTGGAAACCGCGGTTCCGCCGTTGCCGATGCCGAATCCGGCCGGCACCGGAGGGCTGCGGGGGTGGGCCCGGAGCGCAGGGTGATTGACGTCGTACGGCCCTGGCGGGAGACGTACGGTCCCTGTGGCTCCGGTCCCCCAACCGCCGGGGGAAGCAAGCCATGAAAGTCGTGCTGGGATACTCGGGCGGCCTCGACACCTCGGTCATCGTGCCCTGGCTGCGGGAGAACTACGGGGCGGATGTCATCTGCATGGCCGCGGACGTGGGTCAGCGGGGCGGCGTCGCCCAGCTGGGTACAAAGGCGTTTGCGACCGGGGCTTCGGCCTTCTTCGGCGAAGACCTGCGTGAGGAATTCGTGTCGGGGTACGTCCTTCCGGTCCTGCGCGCAGGCGCGGTATACAGCCGGAAGTACCTGCTCGGGACGTCCATGGCGCGTCCGCTGATTTCCCGCCGCATGGTGGAGATCGCGCGCAAGACGGGTGCTCATTGCCTGGCGCACGGCTGCACCGGCAAGGGGAACGACCAGCTGCGCTTCGAGCTGTCTTTCGCCGCCCTGGCACCGGACCTCAAGGTGATCGCTCCCTGGAGGGAGTGGGACATCGTCTCTCGCGAAGACGCGTTCGCATACGCGGAGCAGAGGGGTATTTCGCTGGAGGGCGTCGACCGCGAAAAGCTGTATTCGCGCGACGAAAACCTCTGGCACATAAGCCACGAGGGTGGTCCTCTGGAGGACCCCGCCAACGCGCCCGGAGACGATGTGTTCCTGTGGACGCGTGATCCGGCCGACGCGCCCGATGTCGCCCTCGACCTTGAGGTGGGATTCGAGAAGGGTGTTCCGGTGACGGTCGACGGCGAGGCGCTCTCGCCGCTGGCCCTGCTCGAGACCCTGAACGCGGCGGGATCGGAACACGGTGTGGGCCGGGCCGACGTGATCGAGGATCGCGTGGTGGGGATCAAGTCGCGCGGCGTGTACGAGACGCCCGGCGGCACCATCCTGCTCACCGCGATCCAGGAACTTGAGCAGCTGGTGCTGTCCCGGCAGTGCCTGGGACTCAAGGACCAGCTTGCGCCGCGCTACGCGGACCTGGTGTACGAGGGGCGCTGGTGGACGCCCGAGCGGGAAGCGCTCGACGCCATGGTGGACTCGCTGATGACGAACGTCACGGGGACGGTGCGGGTGCGGCTGTTCAAGGGACAGGCGACCGTGCTGTCGCGACAAGCGCCCGCGTCCCTCTACGACCTCGATCTCGCCTCGTTCGGGGCCAGCGAAGGCTATGCCCACAGCGACTCTTCGGGCTTCCTGAAGCTCTTCAGCCTGCCCCAGCGCGCTGTCGCGGCGCAGCGGCTGGTGGCCGGGCAAGCCACCGCCGGCCCGGCCTCGGACACGGTCGCCTCCCGGCCTGCCGCGCGGAACGGCCGCCAGTCGTCCACCGCCGAACTGGTCCACGCGAAGCGCGGCTGACCGGCTGCCCGCTGCCGTGGAGGGATCGGGCCACGCGCTCTGGGGGGGGCGCTTCGAGGACGGGCTGTCGCCCGAGATGGAGGCCCTGAACCGCTCCCTTGACGTCGATTGGCGACTGCGGCGTCACGATGTCCGGGGAAGCCGGGCATGGGCGCGCGGACTTGAGCGGGCGGGGCTGCTCTCTTCCGCCGAGGCCGCCGAGATCGATCGCGGCCTCGTCGAGGTTGCGCGCGACCTGGAGGCCGCCGGCGAACCATCCCGATTCACCGACGAGGACATCCACACCCTCGTCGAACGTCTCCTGACCGAAAGGATTGGCGCGGTCGGCGGCAAGCTCCACACCGGCCGTTCCCGAAACGACCAGGTCTCCACCGACTTCAGGCTGTGGGGCAGGGAAGCGATCGATCGGTTGCGCGAAAGCCTGTCCTCGCTGATTGCGACGATGGCGGACAGGGCGCGCGAAAGTGCGGGCGTCGTGATGCCGGGCTACACCCACATGCAGCAGGCCCAGCCGGTGACGGCCGGCCACTGGCTGCTGTCCAGGGCCTGGCCCCTGGTGCGCGACATGAAGCACCTGGGTGCGGTGCGCAGGGAGTGCGACGTCCTTCCGCTGGGTTCGGGCGCGGTTGCCGGCTGTCCCTTCGACATCGATCGCGATGCGCTGGCCGACGACCTTGGTTTCAGCCGCGTTTCCGAGAACTCCATGGACGGCGTTGCGGATCGCGACTGGGCGGTCCGCCTGCTCTTCGGAGCGGCCATGACGGGCGTGCACCTGTCCCAGCTGGCCGAAGATCTGGTCCTGTTTTCCAGCAGTGAATTCGGGTATGTGCGGCTGGGCGACGCCTTCACGACGGGATCGTCGCTGATGCCGCAGAAGCGGAATCCGGACGTGGCCGAGCTGACGCGGGGCAAGTCGGGGCGGCTGGTCGGGAATCTTGCCGGCACCCTCACCGTGCTGAAGGGGTTGCCGACCGGCTACAACCGGGACCTGCAGGAGGACAAGGAGGCCGTCTTCGACTCGGTGGATACCCTGGCCACCGTCCTGCCGGCGATCAGGGGGGCGGTGGCCGGAATGGCGCTCAACGCGCGGCGGATGGGTGAGGCGCTCCGCGCCGAACTCCATGCCACCGACCTCGCCGACTACCTCGTGAGGCGCGGCGTACCCTTCCGGGAGGCGCATCACGTGGTGGGCGAACTGGTGCGGGCCGCGGAGGGTGCGGACAAGGGGCTTGGGGACCTTGCCCTCGAGGAGATGACCGCGGTCCATCCCGCCTTCGCAGAGGATGTCTTCGCGGTCTTCGATCCGGTCGCATCGGTCCAGTCCCGCGGCGTGCGCGGGGGCACGTCCAGCGCCGCGCTGCGGGCCCAGTTGGAGGCGCTGGCGACGGCCCTGGAGCGGGCCTGACGCCGGGTCGCCAACGCGGGCCTGACGCCGGGTCGCCCGAGCAGGCCCGACCCCGGGTTCGCCGAGACCGCACTCAGCTACATCGACCGTCCCGCCGCCTCCGCGTAGACCGTCAGGCTGTCCATGAGGTCTGAGAACTCGGTGAAGGTCAGTGACTGGTCTCCATCCGACATGGCCGTTTCCGGGTCGGGGTGCACCTCCACGATGAGTCCATCTGCGCCGGCCGCGAGCGCCGCATAGCTCAGTGGGGCCACCAGGTCGCGGCGCCCGCCCGCGTGCGACGGATCGGCGATGACGGGGAGGTGCGTCTCCATTTTCAGCCACGGAATGGCGGCCAGGTCGAAGGTATTCCGCGTCTCGGCCCCGAAGGTCCGGATGCCGCGCTCGCAGAGCACGACCTGCATGTTGCCGCGGCTCATGACGTATTCCGCGGCCAGCAGCAGGTCCTTCAGCGTCGCCGACATGCCGCGCTTCAGCAGCACCGGGCGCTGCAGTTGTCCCACCTCGCGGAGCAGCGAGAAGTTCTGCATGTTCCGCGCCCCGATCTGCAGCATGTCGGCGTAGCTGGCCACCAGTTCCGCGTCGCGCGGGTCGAGCACTTCCGTCACGACCGGAAGCCCCGTTTCGCTTCTGACGCGCGAGAGGATTCGCAGGCCTTCTTCCTTGAGTCCGTCGAAGGAATAGGGTGAAGTCCGGGGCTTGAACGCGCCCCCGCGGAGGAGCGAGGCCCCCGATCCGGCGACGGCGCGGCCCGTCTCCAACATCATCGGGCCTCCCTCGACCGAGCAGGGACCTGCCGCGACCAGGCACCTCGGTCCCCCGAAGCTGTGGTCGCCCACCCGCACCGTTGTGGTCGGATCGGCGGAAAAGCCGCGAGCCGCAAGCTTGTACGGACGCATGACCGGATGCACCGACTGCACCCCCGGAATCGAAAGCAGCGGCAGGTTGGCCAGCCGCGCCTCGTCACCGATGCAGCCGATGATCGTCCGGCTTTCTCCGATCGATATGTGGGTGCGAAGTCCGGCGGCTTCGACGCGCTCGCGGATGTAGTCGATCTGATCCGCGGTGATGTTCTTCCTGGCAACGATGATCACTGTGAGAGTTCCCGGGCTGCGATTCAAGAGGGATGATGGGGGCGGAAACAGATGAAGTATAGCACTCCTGGACGGTCCATCTGGAACCGCATGACGGCATGGCGTAGATTTGGGTCTCACCAACCTCCTTGCACCCCGGTCACCCGGTGAGGCCTTGACTCCATCAACCGTCGACCCGCCCACCATCCACGAGTTCAAGAGCATGGCGGGGCGCGACGCGGCCGGCAGCGTGGAGTCCGGCATGCGCGTGGGGCTCGGAACCGGTTCGACCGTGGCACACTTTCTCCTCCATCTGGGTGACCGGATCGCCGGCGGTGAGCTTTCGGACGTGGTCGGCGTCCCCACCTCCATCCGAACGGAGACGGCGGCGCTCGAGCTGGGCATTCCGCTGGGGACGCTCGGCGAGCTCGGGGCACTCGACCTGACGGTCGACGGTGCCGATGAGGTGGATCCCCGGCTGAATCTGATCAAGGGGCTCGGCGGAGCGATGCTCAGGGAAAAAATGGTGGCACAGGCGTCGCGACGAATGCTGGCCATCGTGGACGACACGAAGCTGGTGGGGCGGCTCGGGGAACGCGCGCCCGTGCCGGTCGAGGTGATCCCGTTCGAGTATGCGAGCCATATGCCGTGGCTGGAGCGCATGGGAGCCGAGCCGGTGGTCCGCAGGAACGAAGACGGGAGCAGGTACCTGACCGACAACGGGAACTTCGTGATCGATTGTCACTTCGCGGGCGGAATCCCCGATCCGCGCGCGTTCGACGGGGCCCTGGCTCGACGGGCGGGCGTGGTCGAGTCGGGACTGTTTCTGCAGATGGCCGACGAGGCGGTCGTGGCGGGGAAGACGGGCGTGTATCGCATGACCGGAGAGGACGCGCGGTGATTCGGATCGCTCCATCCATTCTGGCCTGCCGCTTCGCCGAGCTGGGCAGCGAGGTGCGTGCGGTCGACGAAGCCGGCGCCGAGTGGATTCACGTCGACGTGATGGATGGCCATTTCGTGCCCAATATCACGATCGGCCCCCTCATCGCCGACGCCGTGCGGCAGGTGACGTCGCGCACCGTGGACGTGCACCTGATGATCGCGGATCCCGACCGATACATCGGCGACTTCGCCGAAGCGGGTGCCGACGTGATCACCGTGCACGCCGAGGTTGCGGTGCACCTCCAGCGCACGCTCGCAGAGATCCGGAGCATGGGCAGGAAGGCCGGGGTGGCGCTGAACCCCGCCACGCCGCTCGCGGCCGTGGAGGAGGTGCTGGACGACATCGACCTGCTCCTCATCATGACGGTGAACCCGGGGTTCGGGGGCCAGGCGTTCATCCCGCAGGCGCTCGACAAGGTCGCGCGGGCGAGGAAGATGATCGAGGAGCGGCGCCCGGGCGAGGTGGCTATCGAGGTGGACGGCGGCGTGAATGCCACGACGGCGCCCGCGCTCGTCCGGGCCGGGGCGACCGTGCTGGTGGCGGGCTCCGCGGTCTTTCGTCATCCCGGCGGCCCCGGCGCGGGCGTGGACGCGATCCGCGCTGCGATACGGGACGTCACGTGGCGGCCGGAACGCCGCTGAGGACCTCACATGCCGAAACTCGTGCACGAGATGGAGCTGCCGTTTCCGGTCGAGCGCGTCTGGGACTGGCACATGCGGCCCGGCGCCCTCGAGCGTCTGATGCCGCCGTGGGAGGACGCGCGGGTCGTGGCCCGCGAAGGGGGCATCCACGACGGCGGCCTCGTGCACGTGAGAGTCCGGCGCGGTCCCGTCAAGATCGACTTCAAGGCGAGGCATACCGCCTACGAGGAGGGCAGGCTCTTCCAGGACGAGCAGGAATCGGGCCCGATGGGGTCCTGGGTGCATCGCCACGAGTTCGAGCCGCGCGGCGACGACGCCACCGTGCTTCGCGACCGCATCACGTACGATCCTCCGCTCGGTCCCGCCACGGCGGCTCTGGCGGGCTCCACAATCGAAGGCGAGCTGAAGCGTCTCTTCCGTTTCCGCAACCAGCGTCTCGTCCAGGACCTCCGGCGGCACGCCTCCCACGAAGGACCGCCGCTCAGGGTCGCAATCACGGGAGCGGGCGGCTTCGTCGGCAGGGCGCTGTGCAACTTCCTGACCACCGGCGGCCACGAGGTTCTGCCCATCGTCCGCCGCAAGCCGCGCCGTGACCGCGGGGAGATCTACTGGGACCCGATGGAGGGACGGATCGAGGGCAGCCGTCTCGAGGGCGTCGACGCCATCGTTCACCTGGCGGGCGAAAACCTGTCGAAGGGCCGATGGACCCCGGCAAAGAAAAAGGCGATCTGGCAAAGCCGGGTGGTTGGGACGCGCGTCCTGACGGGGGCGCTCAACAGTCTGCGCAAGCGGCCCCGCGTGCTGGTATCGTCTTCCGCGATCGGCATCTATGGAAACCGGGGCAGCGAGCGGCTCGTCGAGACCAGCAAGCCGGGGAAGGGCTTCCTGGCCGATCTGTGCAGGGAGTGGGAGAAGGAGGCGCGCCTCGCGGAGCGGTCCGGGATCCGCGTCGTCCTGCTCCGGACCGGGCTGGTGCTGAGTCCCGCGGGCGGCGCTCTCGGCACCATGCTGCTGCCCTTCAAGGTCGGGATCGGCGGTCGCCTGGGCAGCGGGCGACAGTACGTCAGCTGGATCGACCACGACGACCTGGTCGGCCTCATCTTCCATGCGATCACCACGTCCTCGATGCGGGGACCGGTGAACGGAGTCGCCCCCCATCCGGTCCCCAACGCAACCTTCACCACCATCCTCGGCCGTACGCTTCGCCGTCCCACACTGCTTCCGGTACCGTCGCTGGCGGTCCGCGGCATGTTCGGTGAAATGGGGAAGACCCTGTTGCTGGAGGGCGCCCGCGTAGTCCCCCAGGCCGCCGCCCGGAACGGTTTTCGCTTCGACTTCGAGGGACTGGGCGAGTCGCTGGCCTTTCAGCTCGGGCGGGCCGCGCCCGACTACCGGTAGGCCATGGCCAACAGCGGCGACCCGGATGGCGGCACGCTGGCGCGCGGCGACCTGGCGGCCGATCCGATCGAGCAGTTCGGGCGCTGGTTCGCCGAAGCGGAGGCTGATCCGCGGATCGTGTTTGCCGAGGCCGTCTGCCTTTCGACGCTCGGGCCCGACGACACGCCTGAGGGGCGCATGGTGCTGCTCAAGGGTTTCGATGAGCGCGGCTTCGTGTTTTACACCAACCTGCAGTCGGACAAGGGGCGGTCGCTGGCCGCCCACCCCCGCGCGGGGATGACCTTCTACTGGCAGCCGCTCGGGCGCCAGGTCCGGATTGGCGGCCACGTCGAGGCCGTATCGCGCGAAGAGGCGGACGCCTATTTCGGTAGCCGTCCGCGCGGCAGCCGGATCGGCGCGTGGGCTTCGGACCAGAGCCGCGAACTGGAGAGCCGCGCCGTGTTGGAGGCCCGCGTGGCGGAGCTGGAAGACCGTTACGCCGGCCGCGACGTCCCCAGGCCCCCACACTGGTCCGGCTTTCGGATCGTTCCCGACCGGATCGAGTTCTGGCAGGAAGGCCGGGCGAGGCTCCATGACCGCTTCGCATACAGCCGGGACGGTGCGGGCGCCTGGGCGCGCCGCCGCCTCCATCCCTGAGTTTCGTCAGACGGTAAGTGCCGTCTCGCCCAGCACGGCCTCCAGGGTCGCGATCAGTAGCTCGGCCTCGGTCTCGCCGAAGACCAGCGGGGGCTTGAACTTGAGCACGTTGTGGTCCGGCCCGTCCACGCTGAGGAAGACCCCGAGGTCGCGCGCGCGGTTCGCGATGTAGGTGCAGGCTTCCGGGTAGGGATCGCGCGTCTCGGGGTCGCGGACGAATTCCATGCCCAGGAAGAGGCCGCGGCCGCGCACATCGCCGACGATCGGGTGGCGGCGGGCCAGTTCGGCCAGGCCGCGAAGAAGGGAGCCGCCGACCTGGCGCGCGCGTTCCTGGAGTCCCCGCGACCGGATCTCGGCCAGGACGGCCCGGGCCGCGGCGCACGAAACCGGGTTGCCGCCGAAGGTACTGAAATACTCCATGCCGTTGGCGAACGAATCGGCGATCTCGCGCGTGGTGACCACCGCGGCCACGGGGTGGCCGTTCCCCATCGGCTTGCCCAGTGTCACAATGTCCGGCACCACGTCCTGCAGCTCGAATGCCCAGAAGGCATCGCCCACCCGGCCGAAGCCGACCTGCACCTCGTCGGCGACGCACACGCCGCCCGCGTCCCGAACGTGGTCGAATGCCGCCGCCAGGTAGCCGGGCGGGGGCTCGATCTGGCCGCCGCAGCTCAGGATGGGCTCGGCCACGAACGCCGCCACGCCGGGGCCCCCGCGGCTTCGTGACAGCCGCGACGCGGCCTCTGCGACATCGTCGGCGTAGAGGCCGGCGCTGTCGGGGCCGCGGTACCGCCCGCGGTAGGTGTCCGGCATTGACGCGACCGCCACACGGTCGCCCGGCCCCGCGCCGCCCGGTCCGGCGAACTTGTAGTGGCTGATCTCGACCACCGCGCCGGTGTTGCCGTGGTAGCCGCCCTCCAGGCAGACCACGCCGTCGTTGCCGGTGTGGCACCGGGCCATGCGCAGCGCGAGCTCGTTGGCCTCGCTTCCGGAGCAGACGAGGAAGACCACCTCGAGCGGTGAAGGGAAGTGCGCCAGCAGCTCCTCGGCGAGCGCGACGATCTGGGTGTGCAGGTAGCGGGTATTGGTGTTGAGGACCCGCGAGTGCCGGGCGATCGCTTCCGCGACGCGGCGGTTGCCGTGGCCGACATGGGGCACGTTGTTGACCGTATCCAGGTAGCGCCGGCCGGTGTCGTCGTAGAGCCAGGCACCGTGGCCGCGCACGATGTGCACGGGCCGGGCGTAGGACAGACTGAGCGACGAACCCAAAAGCGTCTTGCGCTTTGCGCTTAGATCGGCAAATCGCAAGACGGGGTCGGGGACGGGGCGGATGGGAGGGGCGGCCGGCGCACCGGCAGGCGTGGCTTGCGCGGCCGCCGCGGAGGGCGCTGCAGCGGAGGGTTCCGCCGTGGATGGCAGGCCCGCGAGGGGCGTGGGGTCGGGCAGGATCGACTCCCAGACCGAGCGGAGACGCTGCAGGGCGACGCCGGGGAAATTGCCGGGGGCAGGGGTGGCTGTGCGCTCATCGCAAAGGGGGTCCAGGGCGATGACCTGCAGGTGCAGATGAGGTGGCCAGCCCCCGTTGACCGACTTGTCGCCCAGCCAGCCGATCACCTCGCCGGCTGGGACGGTCGCGCCGGGCTTGAGGTGGTCCAGCGTTGCCTTGTCGAGGTGGCCGTACAGGGTATGGAAGCCGAGCCCTTCTGCGGTCTCGTGCCTCAGGATGACGGTGGGGCCGTAATCCCGCGGCCTGGCGTTGTCCGCAACGGACGCCACGATGCCGGCGAGGGGCGCCTGTACGGGGGTGCCCGGCGGGGCGAAGAGATCCAGGCCGAGGTGGACCGTGCGGGACTCCGGCCCGTGATCTCCACGGACCGCGAAGGCCGGGTCGTCGTACAGGATTCTCGCTTCTCCGTAGCGTCCCACTCCGACGGTCGCGCCGGCTGCCGCAATCGTGTCCTCGACCCATGCGTCAAGGACGCCGTCGGTCGCCAGCGAATCCAGGTGCGGAAGGTCAAGGCTCTCGACAGACAGGTCGATCAGGCCCGGGCGCTCCAGCAGCTCGGAGGCCATGACGGGCGAGTGAGGCCGGGCACCATCCAGGCAGGCCAACACGGACGCCAGGCGTGGATTCGGGACCAGCCCGCACGCCTCCCGTATCCTGAATTCCGCCACCCGCCAGTCGGCTTCCGCGAGTTGGCCGAGAAGCCTCCACGCCGGCTTCTGGCTGACGGCCAGGTACGCGTTGTCCGGCTGTTCGCGCATCTGCCTGGCCTGGACGCTGACCGAGAGACACAGCCGCAGCGCGACCATCGGGATGATCGCGCGGCATTCCGCCTCCTCGAGCGGAGCGACGCGGGAGTAGCCGCGCGCGACCGCGCAGGCCGCGGCCACCGGATCGTGCAACTCCATCATTGCGTAGGCCGCCGCCACGGCCACCTCGGCTGCGCGCCAGCCGCGTGTCAGGTCGCCGAAGTCGATCAGACCCGACAGGCGCGTCCCATCCAGCGACGGTGACACCATCACGTTGTAGTCGTTGGCGTCATGGTGGATCACGGAGCGGGGAAGCGCGTCCCGCAAAGGGTCGAGAAGGCCGGTGGCGCGCGCCAGGGTGCCCTCTACCAGTGCACGCCCGTCGGGCAGCAGGTGCAGGTGGCACGCGATCGTTGCGGAAGCCGACTCCATCCGCCACGCGAAGCTGCGGCTGAGCTCGGGGTGGTCAAATCCCGACAGCGCGAGATCCAGCTGGGCCAGGAAGGCCCCGAGCTCCTCCAGGACGGGCAGCGAGCGCGGCCGCACATCCGCGAACGGACGGCCTGCAACCCAGGTGAGCGCGCAGGCGAGGTGCGGCGCCCCTTCGAAATCGCCGATCGGGACGACCGGGCGCCGTTGGCCGGATGCCACGGGCGGCACGACCCGGGGAATCGCGGCCGGCAACGAGGCGCCGTCGAGGTGCTGCAGCGACTTCGTCACCAGATCGAAAACCGCGTGCCGGGACGTGGGGCTCAGCTTGAGGACGAAGTCGTGGCGGCGCGCGCGACCGGTCTCCTCCAGGGAAGCGCTCCGTAGCGTGGCCGGGTCCGGCCCGGAGCCCGACAGCCGAAAGTTCAGGTCGAATTCACCCGGCAGCGCGATGGCGTCGCCTTCGATTCCGAAGTATTCCCGGGCGATGGCGGCCGCCCTCCGTGTCCGTCGGTTCAAGTCCACCCTTCGTGCGTGAGCCGTTTGCGCCGTAGCGAGGACGGCCAGACTAGCCCGGGCCGACCTCATCGTCAACGCTCCCCTGGCACCGGGAATCCTCTGTATACGGGAAGGTACACGCGTCGGCGTTCATGTCTTGCCGAGGCTCGCACGCCTTCGCTAGTGTGAAGGTGGTGTGCCCGTGTGAAGGGCGTGCCCGCGCGTCCCTTGCAGGGCGGCGGGAGCGTCCGAATGAGCTGTGGAGCCCCAATGACAAGATCAGTCGGAGTTCCTTTCCTGGTGCTGGGCACGCTCCTTGTCGCGGCCGGACCGGACGGGGCCGGCAGGAACGAGCAAGCCGCGGCAAGCGCCTGGCCAGCCGGTCCGCTCGTCCCGCGCGCGCCGGGGCCGGCCCCCGAGGAGCCTGCGAGCGAAGCCACCGCGCCGGATCACACCGAGGTGGTCCAGCGCGTCTGCGCCCGCTGCCACAACCAGCGCCGCCTGACCGGCAACCTGTCGCTGGAGGGGTTCGTGGTGGAAGAGGCGGACCGCCAGGCCGACATCGGCGAGCGCATGGTGCGGAAGCTGCGCGCGGGAATGATGCCGCCGCCCGGAACGCACAGACCCGCAGGCGACACGCTCACCGCCCTGGTGGAACGGCTCGAAGAGGTCCTCGACGGCGCGGCGGCCGAGCGTCCCGACCCCGGGGAACGCACCTTCCAGCGGCTCAATCGCGCCGAATACGAGCGCGCCGTCCACGACCTGCTCGGCCTCACGGTAGCCGCCGGGGACTGGCTTCCGCTCGACCAGATGAGCGCCAACTTCGACAATATCGCCGATGTGCAGGCGATGTCGCCGACCCTCGTCGAGTCGTACCTGAACGCCGCCGCCGAGATCAGCCGCTGGGCGGTCGGCGACCGGACGGCCCCGGCGGTCGACCGCTCCTACAAGGTCTCGGAGTACACGTCCCAGCATCCCTGGGACCGCGTGGACGGGACGCCGTACGGGACCCGGGGCGGCGTCGTCGTCGAGCACGTTTTTCCCGCCGACGGCGAGTACGTCTTCGAGCTCGGATTCTCCTCCGGCGCCAACTCGCGCTTCGAGGACATCGACATCTCGATCGACGGCGAGAGTGTGGCTCTGCTGCATCACGCGCGTACCGGAGCGGGTGCCGACGGGCGGGGCGCCGCGCCGATCAGCACCGGGCGGATCTTCGTGCGCGCCGGCCAGCGCAAGGTGTCGGCCGCCTTCATTCGCGGATTCGACGGCCCCTACGAGGACCTGATCCGGCCCCACGACTGGTCGATGGCGGGCGGCGGATCCGGCGGGGGCGGGATCACCACGCTTCCCCACGTGCGCGAACTGATCGTCGGCGGCCCGTACGACGTGACGGGGATCTCGGACAATCCGACCCGCCAGCGCATCTTCGTCTGTCGTCCGACCTCGGCCGCGGAAGAGTTGCCGTGCGCGCGCAGAATCGTCGAGACGCTGGCCAGCCGCGCGTACCGCCGCCCGGCGACCGCCGCGGACATCGACGGGCTCATGACCTTCTACGAGGACGGCGCCGCGCTGGACGGCTTCGAGACCGGGGTGCGCATGGCGCTCGAGGCGCTGTTGGCGTCCCCTCGCTTCGTCTTCCGCACCGAGCGCGAGCCGGCAGGGGTGGAGCCCGGCGAGATCTACCCCATCTCGAGCGTGGATCTGGCCTCGCGGCTCTCCTTCTTCCTGTGGGGCGCGCCACCGGACGAGGCTCTGCTGGCCGCCGCGGCCGACGAGGGCCTGCACGACGCCGACGAACTCGAACGCCAGGCGCTGCGCATGCTCCAGCACCCGCGCGCCCGCGCGCTCGGGGCCCGGTTCGCCAGCCAATGGCTGCGGCTGCAGGACCTCTACAAGGTCCATCCGGACCCCAACTTCTTCCCCAACTTCGACGAAATGCTGGCCGACGCGATGCGGCTGGAGACGGAGACCTTCTTCAACCACCTGGTCGAAGAGGACAGGAGCATCCTCGACCTCTTCCGCGCCGACTACACCTTCGTCAACGAGCGCCTGGCCACCCACTACGGCTTCCCGCCCGTCCCCGGCGCCCACCTCCGCAGGGTCGCCTACCCCGACGACCGGCGCGTCGGCCTTCTGGGCCACGGCAGCGTGCTGGTCCTCACCTCGCTGGCCAACCGCACCTCTCCCGTCCTGCGAGGGAAATGGGTGATGGAGGTGCTGCTGGGCACGCCCCCGCCTCCGCCTCCGCCGGGCATCCCGGACCTGGAGGAAACGGAAGCCTCGCGCGACGGCCGCATGCTGACCACGCGCGAGCGCATGGAGATCCACCGCGAGAACCCGCAGTGTGCGTCCTGCCACCGCTTCATGGACCCGATCGGCCTCGCCCTCGACAACTTCGACGTGACCGGCAAGTGGCGCTCGCTCGAACACGGGATGCCGCTCGACACGCGCGGCGACTTCTACGACGGAACACCGGTCGAGACCCCCGCCGAACTCTCCGCCGCCCTGCTCAAGCGCCCGTTGCCGCTGGTGCGAACCTTCAGCGAGAACCTGATGGCGTACGCGCTGGGGCGGCGCGTGGAATACCAGGACCAGCCCGCGATTCGGGAGATCGTGCGCCGGGCTGCAGACGACGACTACACCATATCTTCCCTCGTCCTCGGCGTGGTGAAGAGCGATGCATTCAGGATGAAGCGGGCCCCTCTGGCCACGGCCGAGGACCAGCCCGCAACCCGGACGGGCCCGTCCCGCGAAACGGCCAAGGAGAACTGACGACGATGCACTTCATCACCGGCAATCACATCCCGCGCCGCACCTTCCTGCGAGGCCTGGGCGCCACCGCCGCGCTCCCGCTGCTCGACGCCATGTTCCCCGCCGGGCGGCTGCGCGCCCACGCGCGTCCCGACGAGGGCCCCACCCGGCTCGTGTGCATCGAGGAGGTGCACGGCCTGGCCGGCTGCAACGAGTGGGCCGCCACTCAGCACCTGTACGCGCCGTCCACCACGGGCAAGGACTTCGAGATCCTCCCGGAGAGCGCGCTCACATCGCTGCGTCCCTTCCAGGACCGGCTCACCATCGTCAGCAACACCGACTGCCGCCAGGCGGAGGCCTTCACCACGCCCGAGATCGGCGGCGACCACTTCCGCTCCAGCGCGGTCTTCCTCACCCAGTCCCACCCCAAACAGACCCAGGGCTCGGACATCTGGGTGGGCACCTCGCTCGACCAGATGTACGCGCAGCGCTTCGGCCAGGACACGCCGCTGCCGTCCATGCAGTTCTGCATCGAGAACCTCGACCAGGCGGGCGGGTGCACTTACAACTACTCCTGCGCCTACACCGACACGATCAGCTGGGCGTCGCCCAACGAGCCGCTGCCCATGATCCGCGACCCGCGCGTCGCCTTCGACATGCTCTTCGGGGCAGGGGGCACGCCCGAGGAGCGGGCCGCGCGGCGGGCGTCGCGTAAGAGCATCCTCGACTGGATGGCCGACGAGATCGCCGCGCTGAAGCGCGAGTTGGGGGCCACCGACCGCCTGCGCATGGACCGCTATCTGAACAACGTCCGCGAGATCGAACGCCGGATCGCCGCCATCGAGTCGCGCAACACCAGCGGCGAGGAGCGCGAGCTGCCGGAGGCGCCCGCGGGCGTGCCGGACTCGTTCACCGAGCACATGCGCCTCATGTTCGACCTGCAGGTGCTGGCCTTCGAGACCAATATGACGCGGGTCACCTCCTTCAAGACCGGCCGCGACGCCGACAACCGCGTCTTCCCCGAGAGCGGCTCCGACCGCCCGTTCCACCCCGCGTCGCACCACGGGGGGCGCGAGGAAGCGATCCTCGAGTTCAACAGGATCTGCCAGTACCGCGTGGGCCAGCTGCCGTACTTCCTCGAGAAGCTGCAGAACAGCATGGAGGGCGACGCCAGCCTGCTGGACAAGACCATGGTCATGTGGGGCTCGCCGATGGCCGACGCCAACCTGCACAACCACCGCCGCTGCCCGCTCATCCTGCTGGGCGGCGCCAACGGGCTGCTGGAGGGCAACCTGCACCTCGCGGCGCCCGACGCCACACCCATGGCCAACGCCATGCTGTGGGCTCTCAATGGTCTGGGGATGGAGATGGAACGCTTCGGCGACAGCACGGGAGAACTCTCCCTCGTCTCGGGGTCCTCGGCGGCGACGCAGGGATGACGGCCATGGCAAAGCGGCAAGCACGCCTGACCGGTGGCCTCCTCGGCTGCGCGGCGCTGTTCCTCGTCCTCGGTGCGGCCACCCCCCGCGTCGCGGACTCCCCCGTCGCCGACGCGGCGATGGCGGGCGACGTCGCGGCGGTGCGCGCCCTGCTCGCGGGCGGCGCCGACGTCAACGCGGCGCAGGGCGACGGCATGACGGCGCTGCACTGGGCCGCCGAGCACGGCAACGCCGAACTTGCCGAGATGCTCCTCTACGCGGGGGCGGCGGTCGAGCCCGTCACGCGGATCGGTGGCTACACGCCGCTCCACATCGCGGCGCGCACCGGGAGCGACGCGGTCGCGCTGATGCTCCTGGGCGCCGGGGCGGACGCGGCCGCACCCGCGCCCGGCACGGGCACCACGCCGCTCCATCTCGCCGCGACGGCGGGCTCCGCGGCGCTGGTCACCGCGCTGCTCGACGCCGGCGCGGACCCCGACGCGCGCGAAGACGTGTGGGGCCAGACGCCGCTCATCTTCGCGGCCTCCATGAACCGCGCCGACGCCGTGCGGGCGCTGCTCGCGGCAGGCGCCGACCCCGACATCGCCAGCAGGGTGGAGGACCTTCAGGTGCTCTCCGAGCTGGACCGGATCGCGGGCCGGCGCCGCACCGAGGCGGTCGAGGCGCTGACGGCGGGCAGGTCGCGGGCCCCGACCCCCACCGAGTTCCAGACGGCGGTGCGCGCGTCTCGCGCCGTGTACGACGAGGGGCTCCCCGAAGACCAGGAGGAAGAGGAGGAGGACGACTTCCGGCCCCGGCGCATCGATGCCAAGGGCGGCCTGACCGCCCTCCTGCACGCCGTGCGGCAGGGGTACGCCGAGTCCGCGGTCGCGCTCCTCGACGGCGGCGCCGATATCGACCGCGCCAGTGCCAGCGACGGCACCAGCCCGCTGCTGATGGCCACGATCAACGGCCAGTTCGACCTGGCGCTCACCCTGATCGAGCGGGGTGCCGACCCGAACATCGCGTCGGCGCTGAACGGCGCCACCCCGCTCTGGGCGGCGGTCAACGCCCGCTGGCAGCCCCGCACCCGCTATCCGCAACCGCAGGAAATGGGGCTCCAGACGGCGACCTATCTGGACGTCATGGAGGCGCTGCTCGCCGCCGGCGCCGACCCCGACGCCCGCCTCACGTTGCATCCCTGGTACATGGAGTACAGTGGGTGCGGCAACCGCAACTGCGGTCTGGTCGACACCCAGGGAGCCACCGCCTTCTGGCGCGCCGCCTACGCCACCGATGTCGCCGCGATGCACCTGCTCGTCGCGCACGGGGCCGACCCCGGGATCCCGACCGTGGCCCCGCCTCGCCGCCGCCGCCTTTCGACCGACGAGTTCCTGCGGCAGCAGAACCGGACGCAGCTGGCGTCCGACTCCACCTACAGCGAACTGGGAGACTCCGCCCGGGTCACCCTGCTCAAGTCGGTCCGCAACGACCTGCGCGAAGAGCAGCAGGGCGAGTTCCCCGACGACCTTCTCGCCGGCCTGGACGACGAGGTGCGGCAGAACCTGATCCGCGCCTCGGAGGTCGCCGACTCCCTGCGCGCGCTGGAGCCCGATGCCTCCGGACTGCCGCCGGTCCCCGCGGGAGGTCCCGGCGTGTGGCCCATCCACGCGGCTTCGGGGGTCGGATACGGCGAGGGCTTCGCCGGCAACGCCCACCGCCACGCGCCCGACGGCTGGTTCCCGGCCGTGCGGTATCTGGTGGAGGAGCTGGGCGT
>CAZRQE010000173.1:0-11524 GCA_964602175.1 uncultured Gemmatimonadaceae bacterium
AGCTCGTAGAGATGGTGGCTCTCGCGTGCGTTTTCGGAGGGAAGGACGTGGGTCCCGGCAAGAACGTCGATGGCCTCGCGGTAGCCCCCCAGATTGAGCAGCGCTCGAACCTGCAGGAGGGCCAGGTTGAAGTCGTCCGGGAAGATCTCCCTTGCCCGGGCGGACGATTCCAGCGCGGCCGCCCAGCGCCCTTCGTCCAGCAGGTACCGAATCAGCGTGGTCCGCAGAATGCGATCGTTCGGGGCCAACTCGACCGCGCGGGTAAAGTCCAGGCCGGGATCGCGGCCGTCGACCTCACCGAGCAGGTGGCCGCGCGCCGCGTACGCCGGGCCGTAGCCGGGTTCCGCGCCAAGCAGCTCGAACGCCAGCGCGGCTTCGTCCTTTCGGTCGAGCGCCCACAGGTTGAGGCCGAGCAGGTAGCGCCAGCCCCAGTGGCTGTCGTGGCGTGCGGCCCAGCGCAGCACCGGAAGGGTCTCCGGACGGAAGGGGAAGGCGTACGCCAGATCACCCGGCTCGCCGAGCCCGCCCGGATCGTCGGCAAGGAATGCCCGCCACGCACGAATCAGCGGCGTCGCAGCCGCCCCCGCCGACCCGCCACCTTCCCCGTCCAGTTGCGGCCAGGATCGTTCCCACGTGGCCATCGCAGCCACGTCCAACACGGACACCGCGTCCGCGCCGAGTCCCCAGCCGGCGTAGGCCACCGCCAGCTCCAGGAGGGACTGGTCCGGGTACTCGCTCCGCATCGCGCCGGTCAGGGCGGCCGCGCTCGCCGAAGTCGGGTCCGCCAGGTAGCGCTCCGCCAGCACGAAATGGTGCAGCGGATCGATCTCCAGCAGGGCGGCATGCGCCTCCTGAACCGCGTCCGGGCCGCCCGAGAGCCGGCCGAGCGCCGCAATCAACTGCCAGGCGGGCACGCTGTTGCGGTCGAAGTCGAGCGCGAGCCGGGCGTACCGAATCGCCTCCCCCCACTCCCCCGCCCCGGTCATGATCTCGGCCAGGCGCACGTACGACGCGGTCCGGAACGCCACCGCGCGGGCCGCCCAGCCGAAGGCCTCGCGGGCGTCCAGGTCACGCCCCAGGGCCCGGTAGAGGTTCCCGGCCATGAAGTTCGCCGCCGCGTCGTACGTGTCGAGCTGCAGGGCGCGGCGGGCGTGCTCCAGCCCCTCCTCGTAGCGCGCCGACCTCAGGTCCAGGTCGGCCAGTCCCAGCAGTGCACCGCGGCTCCAGGGCTCGAGCGCCCCGGAGGCCTCGAACAGCTCGCGCGCCTGCTCGTACCGGCGGCCCTTGGCCAGTTCGCGCGCCTGGAACACGAGCCGGTCCGCCTCCGGGGTGCTCTCCCACGCCTCGGGATCCATCTCGAAGGGACGGTCCAGCGCGCGCACCGCCGGGTCGGACGCGTAGTCGAGATCCAGCGCGGGCAGCGCCACCCGGTACGCGCGCTCGGCGTCGATGGCGAAGGTCGCCCGGTGCGACTCGAGCGCGGCAAGACCGACCGGCTCGGCCGCCACCAGCTCGTCGCCGGACCACACCCGCAGCGTGTCGGTCACGTCGCCGAAGGACTGGACGGTCACGGCCAAGCTCGTCCCGCCCTCCCCCCGCGCTACGTGCATCGCCCCCTCGCGCGACGCGTCGGTGAGCCCACCGGTCCCCTCCAGCGGGAACCACGTCTCGGTCCAGCTGCTCGCCGACAGCGGATCGAAGGCCGCCTGCGTCACCGGGTTCACATGGTCGCCCGGCTGGTACTGGACGAAGAGCCGGCCCGCCTGGAACTCCACGTACTGGCCGTCGGTGTCGGTGAGCAGCTCCTCCCACACCCCGCCCTCACGCGAAAGCGACCACAGCCACATCTTCTGGCCCGGCATGTCTTCGTAGCGCGCCCAATGGCCCCAGCCGTAGTCGTCGTCGTGGTAGTAGCCGCCGAAGAAGTCGTTCAGCTCGCCCACGACGTGGTAGGACTTGTGGCCCCCGAAGTCGTTGTCGCGATACATCGGGAGGAAGCGGCCCGCCTCGTCGACCGGCCATGGACGCTCGCGCCCCGAATGCTCCAGGTAGGAATCCCCGGGCACGAACAGCTCCAGATCGTCCTGCGCGAAGGCCGCCGCAGTCATCCAGTTGTAGTAGGGCTGCTCCAGCGGCGTGGGGTTGTACCAGAGCGCGTGGGTCTCGAAGTAGCCCTTGTCGGAGGGGAGGCGGATCTCGACCCGCCAGTGCGTGCGCGAAGGCAGGTCCATGGCGCCCACGAAGGTGCTCACGCTGCCGTCCGCGTTTTCGCGCACCGTGTAGTCGACGGGGGTGGCGGTCGCCGGCGTGTGGCCGATGACGCCGAAATTGAACTCGACCCCGCCCGAGGTCCACGGTCCGCGGAGCGCGATGTCGCGGAATTTCATGACCTCGTTGCGGTAGATGAACTCGTGCCCCGTCTCCTTCACCACCGCACCCCAGACCTTCCCGCCGACCTCCGGCAACACGAACACCTCGATCAGGTCGTTCTCCATCCTCACGACCTTCCACTCCCGCGGCTCGGAGGCCGGCGAGTAGCCGCGGAAGGCGTGGTAGGGATACAGCCGCGGATCGCCAGCCAGGATCGGGATGGGATCGGGGTCCGAGAAGGGGTAGGTGTCGAGCGGCAGCACCTCCTCGGAGATGCGGGCCTGGGCGGCGGGCTGCCGGGCCTGGGCGGGGGCCCGCTGCACCCCGGCGGCGGCCGATGCCGAGCCCACAAGCGCCGCCACCGCCAGAACCGGACCGCAGGCAAGGGCGAAATACCGTCGGAACCCGCAAAGTCGTCGAATCATACTCATATCGTACTCATATCGTACTCATCTCAGTTCGGCGGCGGCTGGATCTGGTAGTCGGGCGGCGGATCCAGCCCCAGAAGGTGTTCCACGAAGTAGTCCCAGCGGCGGCGGATCACGTAGGGCTCCGAGAGGCCGTGCGCCCGGTCCGGCAGGATCAGGAAGTCGAAGGTCTTGTTGGCCGCGATCAGGGCGTTGGCCACCTGGTAGGTCATGGCGGGGTGCACGTTGTCGTCCATGTCGCCCGTCATCAGGAAGAGCTTGCCCTTGAGGTTGCCCGCGAGCGACGCGTTCACCTGGTTGGCGTAGTTGTCGGTCCCGGCGACGGTGTCGCGCACCAGCAGGCCCTGGTACTTCTCGGCGTAGGCGGCGTGGTAGCTGCGGTTGTCGTGATTGCCGGCGGTGGACACGGCGACCTTGTAGAAGTCCGGGTAGCGAAGGATCGCGTCGGTCGAGGCGAACCCGCCGCCGGAGTGCCCGTAGATGCCGACCCGCTCCAGGTCGATCCACGGGTGGCGGGCGCCCAGCTGCTTGACGCCGGCGATGTGATCGGGGATCCCGTTGTCGCCCATGTTGCCCCAGTAATTGACCTGGATGGCCTTGGAGCGGTAGGGGGTCCCGAGGTGATCCATCTGCACCACGATGAACCCGAGTTCGGCCAGCGCGTCCTGGTCGCCGCGCAGCGCGGAGCCCAGCAGGCCGCCGGTGAAGTTCCACCGTCCCACGCTGCCGATGAACGGGCCGGGGTAGATGTATTCGACGACCGGATAGACCTTCTCGGGGTCGAAGTCGGACGGCTTGTAGATGAGGCCGTACATGCTCGTTACGCCGTCGCGGGCCTTGTATTCGAAGACTTCGGGCGCGGACCACCCCACCTCCTCGAGACGCGACACGTCCGCGGTCTCCAGTTCGAGGACGACGCGGCCGTTGCCATCCCGCACCACGCTGACCGGAGGCACGTCGGGACGCGAGTACGAGTCCACGAAGTAGCGGCCGTCGGGGCTGGCGCGCAGGGTGTGGTCCGCGTCCTCGCCGCCGAGATGGGTGAGCCCCGAGCCGTCGAGGTTGACGGTGTACAGGTCGGCCATGGTGGGGATGCGTCCCGGTTCCCGTCCCCGCGCCGTGAAGACGATGCGCCCGGTGGCCTCGTCGAGGTCGAGGATGTCGCCGAAGGTCCACGCGCCCTCGGTGATGCGGTTGCGGAGTTCGCCGTTGCCGTCGAAGCGGTACAGGTGTCCCCAGCCGTCCCGCTCCGAGAACCAGATCACGTCGTCGCCGCCGTTGATGACGTCCCAGTTGGGATAGCCCCCGATCAGGTCGAGGTTGAGTTCGACGTGCGTGGCGCGGGTCTCCTCGATGATCGTGCGGGCCGCGCCCGTCTCCAGGTCGGCCTCGTACAGGGTGACGCTCTTGCCGCCCCGCGATCCCCGCACGTAGTACAGGCGCTCGCCGCCCTCCTTCCACTTCACCGTCACCCAGGTGGAGTCGCGCATGCCCGTGGCGGTGAAGGTCAGGTACGGTTGCGGGTCGGTCTGGAGCTTGAGGTTGCCCCCGCCCTCCACGTCGATCACGTGGATGTCGAAGGCCCCGATGATCGAGTCGCCCGGGAGCCCGTAGGGGTAGGTGTAGAGCTTGGGCCGCTGGGAGGTGTGGGAGATGATCGGCATCCGCTCGACGTCCCGCTCGTCCATGCGCTGCACCGCGATCCGCCGGGAGTCGGGGGACCACTGGAGGACGGGGCGCGCGGGAAGCGACGCGATGATCTGCGAGGGGCGAGGAGCCGTGGTGCCGTAGGACCAGAACTCCTCGCCGTCGGTGGTCAGCTGCGTCGAGTCGCCGCCTTCGACGGGACGGATCCACAGGTTGTGCTCGTGCACGAAGGCTTCGGTGCGTCCGTCGGGGGAGCGCACGAACGGCACGCGGCTGACCAGGGTGTCGCCGGTTACACAGTCGTAGGCGCGGATGTCACAGGTGAATCCGCGCTTGTTGGCGTTGAAGCGGATGGTGCCCTCGTCGGGGGCCGGTCCGTCGCCCTCGCCGAACTCGAAGGTGCGAAACGGCAGTTTGCTCCCGTCGAAGGCGGTGTCGGCGGCGAGCGACATGGCGGCCGCCAGCCTGTCGTGGTCGAAGAGGAGCGTCCGCGAGCGCTGATCCGGATCGGCCACGACGAATTCGGCCCCGGATGCGGTCTGGTTGCGGTACCAGAAGCGATTTCCGCCCGCCAACCATGTCGGCGAGACGGGACCGCCGCTGATGAGCGGATCGACGTTCCACGCCAGCAGGCGCTCGGCGCGGTGGTAGCGGGTCACGTCCATCTGCTGGGCGGACGCAGGGGTTGCCGTCGACCCCGGGGCCGTCGACCCCAGGCCGAACGCGGCCACGAGGAGGAATCGGAGGCGGGGAATCCGGTGTCTGGACCTCATGTCGGGGCTCCCGAAGGCAGTCAGGGACTTTCGATGCGTTTCCCGGGGCCCGCGATCCCATCTCGTGACTCTTGATACGCGCGCCCCTTGTGTACATGCATGTATTCCTCCGGCAGGCCGGGATCGTCAAGCAGGAAGGGGGCAAGGGAACATGCATCCGCACGCGGAATGGACCGTGCTCGCCGCCGTCGCCCTCGCGGTCAGCGGGCTGCCGGCCCACGCCCAGGACTCCGGCCGGCTCACCGGCGGCCTCGCGGGACGGACCGAATCGGAAATGCTCTGGAGCCCCCCGGTCGAGACTTCACGGCGATCCGGCCTCCTGGCAGGCGCGTTCGTCGACGTCCCCACCCCCGTCTCCTGGCTGCGGATGAGGGCAGAGGGCGGCCTGGCCCAGCGCGGGGGGTTCGTGTCGACCGACACGCGCGGCAATGCGGTCGACGGGGAAGTGCGAGGCGACTACCTCGGCGTCCACATCGAGGCCAAGGCGGGTCTGTCGCTCGGCCCCGCGCACGCGTTCGCGGTGGCGGGGCCCGTCATCGACTATCTGCTGCGCAACCGGGAGGACCCGGTCCTGGCCCAAGCGCTCATCGAGGAGCGGGGAACGGTGCTGGGGGTCGCGGCGGGAGCGGGGCTCGGTCTGCGCGTGATGCGCGCATGGGTGATCGAAGCGGAGACGCGCTGGGTGAGAGGGCTGACCGAAGCGTACTCGGGATCGGGCCTGCAGGTCCGGAACCGGTCGCGGGAGTGGGTGCTGCGGCTCTCGCGGGTGGCTGGGAACTCCGGGTGACGCTATTGACATGCAACCATTTAGTTGCATATTCAATCCATGCCCGACGTATTCGCAGCCGTTTCCGACCCGACGCGCCGCCTTATCCTGGGCCGCCTTCGCGATGAGGGCGAGAGTTCGCTGAAGAGGCTCGCCCGCTGCCTCCCCATGAGTCGGCAGGCCGTCACCAAGCATCTGGACATTCTCGTCGCCGCGGGTCTGGTCACGAAGCGCGCGCAGGGCCGCAAGCGATTGCACGCGCTGCGCCCCGAGCCCCTGCGGGAGGTCGAGGACTGGCTGGCGCCGTACGCCGCCGCCTGGGACGAGCGCCTGGAACGTCTGCGATTCCACCTGCACGGAGAGGACTGACGGATGAGCAAGCGCACGGTCGAGAAGGTGCTGGAACTCGACGTTCCGGCGGAGCGCGTGTGGCGCGCGATCACGGATCCGGACGAATTGGCGAGCTGGTTCGGGGACGAGGCCGAAGTAGACCTGCGGCCGGGGGGCGACGCGGCCATGATATGGGAAAACCACGGCCGCTACGCGATGCGCATCGAAGTAGTCGATCCGCCGCGGCGGCTGGTCTGGAGCTGGGTGCACGAGCCGGATGTGGCCTTCGAGGACGCCCCGGCCACCCGCGTGCAATGGACGCTGACCCCGCGCGACGATGGCGGTACCACGCTGCACCTGCTCGAGACCGGCTTCAGGACCGACCTGCACCGAGGGCAGAACGACGAAGGGTGGGACGCGGAGCTGGGCGAGCTGGCCGAGTTGCTGCGAGGCTAGCGGCCGCAAAAACAGTTTCAGCTGAAACGCCCCCGCCCTCCTCTCCGGGGTTTTCTTCCACCGGTCGCCAGCCTTACCTTCTGCAACGCCTGGTCACCACGTCGTTACAGTCACTACGGCCCCTCGCCAGCCGGCGGTCGGGCCCCACACGAAGAGGCAGCATGAAGATGGTACGCACCGGTTCCCTGCTCGTCGTTTCGGCCGCGTTGCTCGCGGCCTCGTCCCCCGCTTGCGCCCAGTCCGACATCCACCGGACCGCGCTCCACGACTACCGCGTGGTCACCGTCGCCGACGGCTTCGTTGTGCCCTGGTCGATGGCGTTCCTGCCCGACGGCGACATGCTGGTCACAGAACGGGGCGGCCAGTTGCGCATCGTCCGCGACGGCGTGCTGCTCCCGGACCCGGTCCCGGGCATCCCCGAAGTGGTGGCACGGGGCCAGGGCGGACTGCTCGAGGTCCTTCCCCACCCGGATTTCGCGACCAACCGCCTGATCTACGTCAGTTACTCCAAGGCTACCGGCAACTCGCCCGGCGGTACGACGATGGTGATCCGTGGCACGTTCGAGAACGACCGCTTCACCATGACCGACGAGATCTTCGAGGCTGTCTCCGAGGGCAACGGCCACTACGGGTGCAAGCTCGCCTTCGACGACGAGGGCTACCTCTTCCTCACGGTCGGCGACCGTCAGGCCCGCCCGGCCGGCGACCTCGCCGCCCACCCGGCCCAGGACATCTCCAACCACCACGGCGTGATCGTACGGCTGCACGACGACGGCCGCGTCCCCGACGACAACCCCTTCGTGGGACAGGCAGGCGCGCGGCCCGAGATCTGGACCTACGGCCACCGCAACCCGCAGGGGCTGGCGATCCAGCCCGGCACCGGCGCCGTCTGGTCCACCGAGCACGGACCACAGGGCGGCGACGAGGTCAACGTCTCGACGCCCGGCGCCAACTACGGCTGGCCCGTGATCGGCTACGGCGTGAACTACCGGTCCGGGAGCGCCATCCACGAAGCGACGCACATGGAGGGCATGGAGCAGCCCCTGCACATCTGGGTGCCGTCGATCGGCGCGTCCGGTTTGGCGTTCTACACGGGCGACAAATTCCCGGAATGGCAGGGCAACCTGCTCGCCGGCGGCCTCGCGGGCCAGCGCATCGACAGGCTGACCATCGAGGACGGGCGGGTCGTCGCGAGCGAGACCATTCTCCAGGGGATGGGACGCGTGCGGGACATTCGCCAGGGACCGGACGGATTCATCTACGTCGCCCTCGAGGCGCGGGGCGACGGCGAGACGCCGATCGTGAGGCTGGAGCCGGTGGGGTAGGAGCAATCACGTCGGTCGGTACTGAGCAATGATCGACTACACGAAGTTCCGACTGTCATTGAAGAGACTCGAGGAACAGTACGAGAACTACCGGCATCTGGACCCGTCGCTGCCGCGTCTCACGTATGAGGCCGTGCCGGAGTCGGTCGTAAAGCGGTTCAGGACGTGCTTCAGTTCACTTCGGAAGGTGCTGAAGCGGTACATGGCAGAGGAGTTGGGCATCCCTGACGTGCCGAATAGTCCCAGGCCGCTTTTGAGGTTGGCCAACAAGAACGGTCTGCTCGCCGGTCGCGTGGAGGATTGGTTGGACTACGCTCGACATCGTGACGACACGGCCAATGACTACAGTGCCGAGAAGGCGGCCCGGTGCCTGAGAGCAATCCCCGGCTTCATCCAAGGTGCGATCGAACTGTACCAGACGATGACCAGCCCGAGCCGGACCCTCACATCTTCCCGAACCGCACCCCCTTCGTCCGGCCGTTCGACACCGTAAACCCGGTAACGGCACCGCCTCCCGAGCGCTCGAACGCAATCGTGTTCAGGAAGATCAGCTCCGTCGAAAACTCATCGCCGTCCGTGTGCTGCATCGCCAGCGGTTCGGACATCTCGATGTGGTGCAGGACCAGGCCGCCGTCCTCGACCGCGACTTCGTAGAAGGTCTCCAGCTCCTCGGAGTAGTAGCGGCCGACAAACGCGGCGAGGGCCTCTTCGGCCAGTCCGGCCCGATCCACCCGCCGCATCGAGATCTCGAGTCCGGACTGGACCAGCGTTCCGTTGCTCGTCGTGCCGTCGGCGTCGAAATCGAAGGTGAACTCGGCGCTCACGGACGCGATTTCCAGCGTGGAGTCGGATGTGGGCCGCGCCGCCGTCCAGCCATGGCCCTGCACGTCGACGAAAACATCGCCGTCCTCCACTGCGACCGACATGGCCAGGGAGATGCCCTGGGTCTCGAGCATCCAGTCCCCCGCGATCGCCAGCTTGCGCGCGTCCGACATGCCCGCATCCTCGCCCGCCTCGTCCGCCGCATCCGCCGCGTCGTCCGCGTCAGCCTCCGCCCCTTCCTCGCTCTCGGCCTCGTCGAAGTGCTCGGCAAAGAACATCTCGCCGATCTCGCCACCCATCGACAAGTCGAAGGCCGCGTTGTTGCTCATGAGGATCACGCCGCTCTCCAGCTCCGGGTAGTAGCCCAGGTAGGCGCGGTGCGCGACGTCGCCGCCCGTGTGCGTGTACAGGGTGCGGCCGCGCTGTTCGCCCAGGCCGAGCCCCAGCCCGTAGCCGGTTGAGTCGCCCGACTCCAGCACCGCCGTAGTCGCGATGGCCTCGATGGCCTCCGGCCCGCCCACCGTCGCGTCGCGGTAGTTGAGCATCCAGCGCGTCAGGTCGTCGACCGTCGTGTACACGCCTCCGGCACCCGCCGATGACGCGAGATCCCTCGTCGTCCGGTAGCCGCCACCCGCCTCGGCGATGTAGCCCTGGGCGCTGCCGGGAATGAGTTCGCCCTGGACCATCTTGACGCGCGTATCCATCATGCCGAGCGGCTCAAAGACGTTCTCGCGCATGTAGTCGGCGAACGACTGCCCGCTCGCCCGCTCGATCGCGAGCGACACCAGGATGTAGCCCGTGTTGTTGTAGTTCCACTCGGTGTTCGGCGGCGCCTGCAGCTCGGGCTGCCGCTGCACGATGGCAATCGCGCGCTCGCGCGAGAACGCGTCCTCGCCCTGGTGGCCGCCGATCGGCAGCAGGTTGTAGATCTCGCGGTAGCCGCCGGTGTGGTTGAGCAGGTTGCGGATCGTGACCGGGGTGCCGAAGTCGCGAAGTTCGGGGATGTGGGTCCGGATGTCGTCGTCGACGGACATCTTCCCCTGCGCCTGCAGCGTCAGCACGCCCATGGCGGTGAACTGCTTGGTGACCGACCCGATGTTGGAGATGGTCCCGCGCTCCCAGGGCACCGCGTGCGACAGGTTGGCCATCCCGTACGTGCGCACCACGGCCAACTGGCCGCCGTCGACCACGCCCACCACCGCACCGGGCCGGCCGTCGCCATCGTACACCGCCATCATCTGGTCGAGCCGCGCGGCCGGGTCCGTGGCGATAGGCTCCGAACGCAGCACGCTGAACCTGAACTCGCCGGCCTCGTCGGTCGTGTCGCTCGCGGTGATCGCGACTTCGTAGGCGCCCGCCGCTTCGGTCTCGAACCGGATGGTCTCGATTCCGCTGGTGCGGCCGTCCACCTCGGTGACCGTTTCGCCGTCGGGGCCCGTAACGGTGACCGTGAAGTCGTTGGCGATCTGGTCAACCTCGGCCAGGAAGAATGTGCCCGCGTCCAGTTCGAAGGTGTGGGTCTGGCCGTCCGACTGCATCGGGGGCATGTCCGGGGCCCCGCAGGCCGCCGCGAGCGTGCCGAGCACGGTAAGCAGGATCAGGGTCGCAGGGTTGGCCGTGCTTCGCATCTTCATCATTCCTTCCCGACTGTTGTGAATGGCCGGCCGGCCGTCGCGGCGAACGCGACAGCGCGGATTCAGCCGCTCTCTCTCCAACGAACCACCTCGATCGCATCCGCCCCTCCGCACTGGCCCGCCAGCGTGATCGCGCCTTCGACGACCACCTCGTCGCCGGGACTCAGCCCCTCCACGTCGCCGCTCAGGGCGTACATGTACTGGTCGCTGTCGCGCAGCGTGACGCACCCCAGCCCCTCGTCCGTGATGCGGCCGGTGCGCTGCACCATCCCGTTCTCGTCGGTCACGTGGAACGGGTCCGAGATGCCGATCGGACTGAAGACGCCGTTGAAAACGATGAAGACCAGCGGGCGCTCCCAGTTGGCGTAACGCGGAACCCTGACCGTCGCCGACACCTCGCCCCAGATGTCCTGCGTGCCTTCGGCGAGCGCCTCGAAGCCCGCGCGCATCGCGCCGACCCCGACGTGGATCCTGGCCTGCGGCGGCAGGTTCTCGGTGTAGATCTCGACCATCGTGCCGGGGGGGCCCAGGCGGGGCTCGACGGACTGGATGTGCCGGAGCGAATCGATGGTCGCGTAGACGCGCTCGCGCTGGGCGGCGGCGTCGGGGGCGGTGACGGCCGCGAGGAGCGGCAGCGTTGCCAGGGCGAGCAGGCCGCGGCGGGCCGGGCGTCGGATGCGGCGGGCGGGGCGGCGGATGCGGGACTGGCGGGCGATCATCGGGGCACCTCCAACTGCGCAGGGCTTGGTCCGTGGCGCGACAGCGCACCGTGTCAACTTGTGGGGGCGGGGCGCGGGAAGCTAGTGTGCGCGCCGAGGCAGGTGTCGGCCGAACAATGGAGAGGTGTTTCGTGAACAAGAGAGCGGCGTTGGTCAACCGGAGAGAGGCCCTGGCGCTGATGGCGGCGGGAGCGGGCGCGGCCGCGTGTGCGCCCGAGGGCGCGAGCGACGGCGGTTCGGGGCCCGGTGGGGGC
>CAZRQE010000174.1:0-12058 GCA_964602175.1 uncultured Gemmatimonadaceae bacterium
AGCGGGTACCGGATCGGGCTGGACGGGTTGCGGGCGGTCGTGCGCAGCGCGGACGGGCGGGAGCCGCCGACCGGGCTTTCCGATGCGCTGTTGGCGCTAACGGGTGCGGATGACCCGAAGGGACTGCCCGCGTGGGCGGCCGGTGCAACAAAGGGAGAAATCGCCGCGTTGTCGGTGGAGGTGGCGGGTGTGGCGCGGCAGGGCGACCCGGTTGCCGCGCGGGTGGTTCACCGCGCGCTGGGGGAAATCCGCGCCCACATGGAAGCCGTGTGGGAGAGGACTGCGGGGTGGGTGGGTCCTGCCCCGGTCGCGCTTGTCGGCGGCCTGGTACGTGCCGACAGCCCCCTCCGGGAAGCGGTGGTCGAGATGGCCGCCGAGCTGGGATTCGAAGCGCGGCTCGGGGAAGTTCTGCCCGAACGGGGCGCGCTCCGCCTGGCGATGGGGCTGCCCGCCGCCTGAGCACCTCGGGCGCCGTCCTCGTCCGGAGCCCGAAGCTGGTGGTCCGGCACCTGCACGGTTGACATGCAAGCCCACACTTGCGTATCATGCAAATCTTGACATGCAAGCGGACACTTGCCTTAGACTGACATGTGGACATTTACCGCGCGATCGCTGACCGAACCAGGCGAGCCATCCTGGATGAGCTCGTGGACCGGTCGGGTCAATCGCTCTTCGAGCTCTGTGCGCGCCTGATCATGAAGCACGGCATCGAATCCTCGCGGCAAGCGATCTCGCAGCACCTGGATGTCCTGGAGGCCGCCGGCCTCGTTCGCACGAGGCGGGAGGGGAGGTCGAAACTCCACTGGTTCGAGGGCGCCCCGCTGAAGGCCATCGGGGAGCGGTGGCCGATCTCAACCGACGAAGACACTTCACACTCAACCGACGAGGACAACGAGAAATGAGAATCAACTGGACCAGCGTCTGTGTGGACGACCAGCAGAAAGCACTACAGTTCTACACGGAGATCCTTGGTTTCCGTGTGAAGCACAACATCCCGCTGGGAGAGCACGCCTGGATCACCGTCGTATCCGAGGAGGCTCCGGAAGGGACGGAGTTGGTGCTGGAGCCTGCCGGGCACCCCGCAGTCGTTCCGTTCAGGAAGGCGCTGGTGGAGGACGGGATCCCCTATACCGCCTTCGCGGTCGACGATGTCGAAGCCGAACACGAGCGTCTCGTGGCCGAGGGCGTGCGATTCGTGCAGCCGCCCACCGACCTGGGGACCGTCGTTACCGCAGTCTTCGACGACACATGCGGCAACCTGATCCAGATCATGGAGGAGAAGGCTCAACCGTGACGATCGCAACCGCCCGGTTCCGCCGGTAGCCTCTTGTCCGGCCAGCCTCTCCTGAACCGGGTGGCCGTCGTCGCCGGTGCCACCCGCGGCGCCTGGCGGGGCATCGCCCGGATGCTGGGGGAGGCCGGCGCTACAGTCTATTGCACCGGCCGCAGCGTGCGCGGGCGGCCTGCCACCGCCGGGCGGCCCGAGACGATCGAAGAGACGGCGGAGTTGGTGACTGCGGCGGGGGGGCACGGCATCGCCGTCCGCACCGACCATACCGTCGAGGCCGAGGTCGAGCGGCTGTTTGCGCGCGTCCGCGCCGAGCAGGGCCGGCTCGACGCGCTCGTCAACGACATCTGGGGCGGCGACGCGCTGACCGAGTGGGGAGCGCCATTCTGGGAGCTGTCCACCGCCCAGGGGCTCGAACTGCTGGAACGCGCCGTCCACACACACATCATCACGAGCCGGCATGGCGTTCCCCTGATGGTCGAGCGCAACGCGGGGCTCATCGTCGAGGTTACCGACGGCGACACCCTTGGCTATCGCGGCAATCTCTTCTACGACCTGGCCAAGAACGCGGTCATACGGCTCGCCTACGCGATGGCCGGCGACCTGCAGGAACACCGGGTGACGGCGGTGGCGCTCACGCCGGGGTTCATGCGGTCGGAGGCGGTGCTCGACCACTTCGGGGTCACCGAGGCCAACTGGCGGGACGCCGTCGAGAAGGATCCGTACTTTGCCGAGTCCGAGACGCCGTGCTACGTAGGGCGGGCGGTGGCGGCGCTGGCCGCCGACCCGGACGTCGGGGCCAGGAGCGGCGGCCTGTTCTCGAGCTGGGGGCTGGCGAAGGAGTACGGCTTCACCGACGTCGACGGCCGCCGGCCGGATTGGGGCAGCTTTTTCCCTCGCAAGGTGCGCGAGATCATCGAGAGGGACGCGCCGCCGAGCGAGGAGGACATGGACCTGTTCGTGGTCCGCACCCGCCTGTACCAGGTGGAAGGAGATCCCGCGGCGGCCGACGAGGCGGCGCGGCTGCGGGCCTATCTCGAGCGCCATCGCTGACGCCGTCCGATCCTGCCATTCTGACAGATTCCCCTGCCATTTCGGCAGTCCCGTCCCTGTCATGTCGGCAGTCCGCAACGCGCCGCACCCCGTTTTCTGCCATTTCGGCAGGTCCTCCAGTGGCACGCCCGATGCACTACGGTGCGCCGGCTGCACATGGTGTGCGCCTCAACAAACCAACAGAGAAAGGACTGCCAAATGTCACTGGTCAAGCACACCAACCGCTTCGTCCCCCTGAACGATTTCGATGTCCTGGCCAACCGCATGAACCGGTTGTTCGGCGACACGGGCCTCGGGAACCTGACCTACGCCTCCAACTGGGTGCCGCCGGTCAGCGTCGAGGAGAGGGGAGACGAGATCCTGCTCACGGCCGAGCTTCCGGGCATGGCCGAGGACTCGGTCGAGATCAACCTCGAGAACAACGTGCTCACGATCTCGGGCGAGAAGCGCGAGTCCCGCGAGGAGGGCGAGCCCGGCGGCAAGTACCACCTGGTCGAGCGCAGCTTCGGCTCCTTCCGCCGGTCCTTCACGCTGCCGCGCACCGTGCGCGCCGACGGCATCACGGCCGACTTCGAGAACGGCCTCCTGACCGTGCGCCTGCCCAAGGCCGAGGAAGCCGTCAGCCGCAAGATCGAGGTGAGCCGCAGGAGCTGACCTCGGCTGGCGCCACTGGACACCCGCGCCGTCGGTGCGGCGTCATCCGGGGGACAGGGCGAAGCGGGGCCCGGTCGGCGAGGCCGGGCCCCGCTTATGCGTGCGCAGGTCGATGCCGAGTGACCTACCTCCCGTCCCTCGGCTTCACCCACCACCGCGGATCGCAGAGCACCGTCGGCGGTTCGGTCCCGTCGAGTTGCGCCCGTGCGCACGGTCCGGCCCGCTCCCCAAGGAAACTCGCACCGGTCATCGCCGTGATCTGCGCCGGCGTGCTGTTCGCGATGACCTGCAGCCGTTCCAGCATTTCCGGCGTGCGAAGAGCCCCGGCCAACGCGATCGCCTCCCGCATTGCGGGAATGGACTCGATATTGCTCCAGGCGGACAGGTAGTGTTCGGGTGGGCCGTCCAGGTGGAGCGCGGAACGCCCAGGCTGTGGAGGACACCCCGCTCCCATTCGGCCGGGCCCTCGGCCGTGAGCATGCGGATGATGTCCTCCTCGGGCAGCGGAGGCTCCTGCGCCGCCGCGGAAAGCGCGACCACCGGAGATACGAGGTACATCGCGGTCCCAATCAACACGTTCAGCTTCAATGTCGTCATTGCTCCTCTCCTCCTGTCTCGCGCGGCTACCACGCCGCATGGTAGTGGCGGTCCGCGTACTTGGTAAACGGCTGCCTGTCCCGCGTACCCAAGTTTCTGGCCAAATCGTCAAGCCTGTTCCAGATGATGCGAACACTGGCCTGCTCGGCAGCGCTCATGCCATTCCAGTCGTTGGATACGCCAGCGAGCCATTTTACGCTGATGTCGGCGGCCCGGCCCTCGAGGTGCCAACTCGTCGCGGACGCGCCCTGAATGCTGGCGTTGCCGTGCGGACAGCGATACCCGCTCGACAGCGCCAGTGGCTCGCCGTAGTTCGTCCGCAGCTGGTCGAGGTTGTCCTTGAGCGTCTGGCTTACCCACCCGTAGTTCGTGTGCGGGTTGCCGTCGGTCCAGAATCCGTTGAGTTCGTCCCAGCTGAAGTATGTGGCGTCGTTCCCGTTCTCTTCGATCTCGTCGCAGGCGGGGTGGTCGCGTTCCTCTACCGCATAGTCCGTGTACTCCTGAGCGATTCGCTCCTGCTCATCATCGCAGCCGGGGCCGCCGCCACCCGAGCAAAGAGCAGTTCTTCGGAGACGATCTCGCCGGTCGAGATACGGTAGGTAACCAGGTACCAGCAGATCGTCCCGCCCTCGGACCGGGGCCGCGTCTCGGTGCGCGTGCGCGACCGTGACGCCGCAAGCTCCCATTCCCCCTCGGCGCGGCCACCGTCTCCCGCCCGCGGCGAGATGCCGGAGGGATCACGGTACCTGACTCCCGGCATCTCGACCAGACCGAGTTCCGCGCCGGCACTGGAGACGACGGTTCCGTCCACGATGGTTGCACCCACGAGATCGATGTCGCCCGACGGAACTCGGAGGGTCGCATGAGAAAACCTCCTTGTGGAAGAGGGCGGCGAGCCGGGCGCGGCTCGGGCAGCGTCCGGTGACCGGATCCCTGTGCGCACCGCACGTCCTCCGGCGGCACGGACGCGGTCGAGATCAACCTCGAGAACGACGTGCTCACGATCTCGGGGCCGTCAGCCGGAAGATCGAGTCATAGCGGTGTGAGCGTGACGGATGCTCTGGTGAAGTAGACCTGTGTGAGGCTCTCGAAGCCGGAGTCTGCGCCCATCAGAAGCCATGCGCGGCCGTCGGAAGGCACCAGAAGCGGCGCGGACACGCCTTGCTCCGCCAACTCCTTGGTCTCCCACCGACGAGGCTCATCGCAGGTTCTTGAGTTGGCGACATTGCCGAGTACAACGGCCTCGGTGCCGCTGTTCGACTGGCTCCCGATGTCGACGTTCATGCGCAGGTAGGAACCATCGCGAACCGGGAGCGGTTCCACCGCGGTCACATGAAGAGGTCGTCGCTCCGGTTGATGCCGGAAATGAACAGCGCGGATCGCGAGTCGAGCGGCGGCGGGATCGCTCGGTAGTCGGCGGTCAACTCGTAGATTTCGGCGTGTTCGGGGGGGTAATCGGCAAAGCCCGCAACGAGCCCTTGAGGCCCGCGGCCAAAATCGAAGGTGAATACCGGTGGGTCTGCGGGGGAGACGACTTCCGCACAGCTGCTGAGCAACGCGCCTGCAATCAGCGCGACCCTTCTCAGTTCACCCTCCGAACAAACGTCACCGCCTGGTCGGAGAACCCGTTCGGCCGCTCCGAGCCATCCCCGTCCGGGTCCGCGGGTTCGAAGTCCACCTGGAACCTGTCCGGACCTTGAATCTCCACGATTCCGAATAGAGTGCGGCCCGCGACCGGTCCGTCGGCCCACGGTCCGACGTCGAGGTGGACCGGATCGGCCTGGTAGTTCACCCGGTACGGCACCGGTACGGTGTCGGGTCCCGCCTCCAGCTCGACGACCCACTTCATGATGCTGTCGTTGTCGAAGATGTAGGTCATCGGCGGACGCTCGCTTCCGACCGACACCCATTCGCCCAGGAGCGGCTCGGGGGGTTCGCCGCAGGAGAGCAGGGCTGGGAGGACCAGAGCGGTGGCGAGGGCCGCGCGGAGGGTCACGCGCCTAGTACCGGTAGTGGTCCGGCTTGTACGGCCCGCCCTGGGGCACGTTGATGTAGTCCGCCTGTTCGGGGGTCAGTTCGGTCAGCCGGACGCCCAGCCTGTCCAGGTGGAGCCGCGCCACCCGCTCGTCCAGCGTCTTGGGCAGGAGATGGACGCCGATGTCGTAGCTGTCGTGCCGCTGGTGCAGCTCGATCTGCGCCATGACCTGGTTCGAGAAGCTGGCCGACATGACCAGGCTCGGGTGCCCGGTCGCGCACCCCAGGTTCAGGAGGCGCCCCTCGGCGAGGATCAGGATGCTCCGGCCGTCGGGGAAGGTCCACTCGTCGAACTGCGGCTTGATCGTCTTGCGCACGGCCTCCGACGCCTCCAGCCCGGCCATGTCGATCTCGTTGTCGAAGTGGCCGATGTTGCCCACGATCGCCTTGTCCTTCATGCGCCGCATGTGGTCGAGGGTGACTACGTCGCGGTTGCCCGTCGCGGTGATGAAGATGTCCGCGGTCTCGATCACGTCCTCCAGGCGGGCGACCTGATACCCCTCCATGGCGGCCTGGAGCGCGCAGATGGGGTCGATCTCGGTCACCACGACGCGCGCGCCCTGTCCCTTGAGCGCCTGGGCGCAGCCCTTGCCGACCTCGCCGTACCCCATCACGACGGCGACCTTCGCCGAGATCATGACGTCGGTGGCGCGGTTCAGCCCGTCGATCACCGAATGCCGGCACCCGTAGATGTTGTCGAACTTGGCCTTCGTGACCGCGTCGTTGACGTTGATCGCGGGGAAGAGAAGCGTCCCGCCGCGCGCCATCTCGTAGAGCCGGTTGACGCCCGTCGTCGTTTCCTCCGACACGCCGTGGATCCCCTCTGCGGTGCGCTGCCAGCGCGTGCCGTCGACCTGCTGATGCCGGCGCAGCAGCTCCAGGATCACGTCCCACTCCTCGCTGTCCGCGGCCGGATCGAAGGTGGGCACCGCGCCCGCGCGCTCGAACTCCACGCCCTTGTGCACCAGCAGCGTGGCGTCGCCCCCGTCGTCGAGAATCAGGTTGGGGCCGCCGCCGTCCGGCCAGGTGAGCGCCTGTTCGGTGCACCACCAGTACTCCTCCAGCGTCTCGCCCTTCCAAGCGAAGATGGCGGGGCCGGCGGGCGCATCCGGAGTTCCGTCCGGCCCCACGACGGCCGCCGCGGCCGCGTGGTCCTGCGTGGAAAAGATGTTGCACGACGCCCAGCGCACCGACGCCCCCAGCTCCACCAGCGTCTCGATCAGCACGGCGGTCTGCACCGTCATGTGCAGCGAACCCATGATCCGGGCACCGGCGAGGGGCTGCAGTTCGCGGTATTCCCGCCGGATCGCCATGAGCCCGGGCATCTCATGCTCGGCCAGGCGGATCTCGTTCCGGCCCCACTCGGCCAGGGAAAGGTCGGCCACCTTGAAGGGCGGCCGCTCGATATCGGTTGCGGCAGTGACTGCGGTCTTCATGATTCTGCACCTCGGGTTGCGTGCAATTGCTCCGGTTGCCCGCAATTGCGTGGGTCTAAATCTAGCCGTGGCGGTGGGCTGATCCAGACCCGGGCGCTTGGATATACAATCACTTGGAGAATAGATATATTCATGTCCCAATAACGGATATCCCCCTGCGTCCCAAAGAGGAATCCGATGAGAAAGACCAGCGTCGTCATCGACGATGAGCTCGTTGCCCGCGTGCGGATCCTGCTTGGCACTTCGTCCATCCGGGAGACGATCGACAGGGCGCTGCGCGAAGTGGAGCGCCGCGAGGCGAGGCGGCAGGAGATCCGGGCGCTGATCGAGATGGACGGGCTCGACCTGCGCGACCCGTCGGTGATGTCGAAGGCCTGGCGCTACTAGCCACGGAAGGTCGAACCCCAATGACCTGTCTGATCGACAAGAGCGCGCTGGCCCGCATGGCGCACCCACAGGTGCAGGCCAGGCTTGTGCCGATCCTCGAAGCGGGCGAGGCCGCCACCTGCGCCGTGATCGACCTCGAGGTCCTCTACTCCACCCGGAATGCGTCCAACCACGCGCGCACCCGTCGCCGCCGTGCCCTCGCCTACCGTCGGATCGAGCTGACCGAGGCGATGTTCCAGCGGGCCATCGAGGTCCAGGGCCTGCTGGCGCTCCGCGGACAGCACCGCGTGCCGATTCCGGACCTCATCATCGCGGCGGCCGCTGAGCACGCGGGGATGGTCTTGCTCCACTACGACGCCGACTTTGATCGCATCGAAGCCGTCACGGGGCAGGCAATGGAGTGGGTCGTCCCGAGGGGGTCGGTCTAGTCGCGGGGGACCGCCGATGGCCCACGCCGGTCGGACCCGTCGGGCGGGCTGGATGCATCCCGCCCTCTACCGCTGTCAACATGGGAATCGGGATGAGGGCCATCCGAAGCACTCGGCCACCAGGGTGGTGCACCGGGCGCAGCTCTCCCTGTCGACCACCTCCAACACCACGACTCCTCTGGCCTCCTGGAACTCTGGCGAGAGACCGATCTCCCTCCGTATCCAACCAACGGTGTTCCAAACGCAATCGTATTCCAACTCGCACAAGCCACACAGCGGAATGGCCAGCGGGTCGCAGGCTGCTTCGTGGACGGATGCACTCTCCAGCGTGGACATTTCGGTCTCCCGGCAAGGTTGGAGGTTGGAGCGGGTTTCGCTTCCAGGGACAACCGCAGACGAGACTTCGTGCAATCGCCCCATCTACTCCCGTTAACAACGCTGGGTTCCAAGACGTGTAACGGCGGCCTACGCGCCCAACCCGTGCTCGATACGACCGAGTACCGATCTGGACCCGGGTCAGCCCAACAGGCGCGGATCGAAGGAGAAGGGACGGAATCCCTCAACCCGGACATGGGACGCGTCCGGGTGCATCGGATTGACCAGCACGTTGCTCTCCTCCGGGACCAACACCGACGGAATGCGGAGCAGCAGGTGCTCTCTGTTCCTGGCCCACCGGTCACCGATCGTCTGGCATTCGGGCGGCGGCGGGGTTCGCTGCCACCCTGCAGGGAGAGATTCGGGCGCGTACGTCAGTTCGGTCGTGTTACCCGGGACGCTCAGGCGCAGGGCCACCAGATCGTCGGGTGCGTCGTCCGGATCGATGTGCACCAGGTATTCCAGGGCGGCCAGCGACAGGCGCGAGGCCGCATAAACCACGGCGATTCCGGGCGAGTTCCAGCGGCCGCCGTACAGGCGGGCGCCCTCGCCGTCGAGTGCGACCTGTGCACGCCGGGCGATCCGCCAGAGTTCCAAAAGGGATTCAGGGTCCTGGGACAGCTGTATCCGGGCTACGCGCCGAGACCGTGCTCAATGCGCCCCAGGACCTGCTCGACCAGGCGGGCGCCAACGTCGCTCGCGAGAAGATCCAGCGGTCGCCTGCCCCGGAGCGCACGGTTGGGCTTGCGCAGCCAGCGTTTCGCCTTGTCGACATTTCCGATGGCCTCTTCGGCCCGCCCGGCAACGCGCACGACGCGGATGAAACGATCCGACTGCTCGGCACTCAGGCGCCCGTGCGAACTCTTCCTGTGGGCCAGCGTACGTCGCGGAATGACCAGTGCGTGCAACTCGGGTGCGTGAAGTGTACCCGCGTTCACCACGCACTCGACCGCCTCGACGGGCAACCCGCTTCGGATTGCCTCGTCGAGGTCGAAGTCGGATCGAATCTCACGCCCCAGGGCTTCCGTTCCGCCGAGATGTTCCGCGAGCGCCTGTGTTGTCATGCCGCCCTCCGATGCAATGTTGCACACGAATTATGGGCAAACGCCCATGCCCTGTCAACCGCCCCCCTCCCTCCGAATCCGATCCCAGTAATCCGTCGGCCGGTCGTCGCTGAGCAGCGCGTCCTGGTCTACCCAGTAGGCCTCGCCGAAGGGCCGGTCCCCCGGCCACATCTCGTCCAGCGTGTCGCCGTCGTAGACGATCCCGTCCTTGATCACGAAGGCGATATCGGCGGTGGCGCGGATGTCTTCGAGCGGGTTGGAGTTGAGCACCACGAAGTCGGCCAGCTTGCCCTCGGCCAACGACCCCAGTTCGTGCGCCAGCCCCAGGAAGTGCGCGCCGTGAATCGTGCCGACCTCGATCGCCGTGTGCTCGTCCGAACCCGCCGCGACCATCCAGACCTCGTAGTGGGGACCCAGTCCGTGCAGCTGACCGTGCGCACCGATCGCGCCCCAGCCGCCCTCCTCGATGATGTCGGCCATGCCGCGGGCGATCAGCGGGAACGAGTAGTCGGTCTCCGGCCGCAGCATCCGTCGCCGCGTCACCGGAACCAGCATCCGCCAGGGCAGCCAGTGCTGCATCTTGGGATCCTTCCAGATCTCGTACTCCTGGTAGAAGTACTCCTCGTTCCAGGGCCCCGGACCGCCCACCATGAACGTCGGCGAATACACGGCGTCCGCCTGCCCGAAGAACTTCGCCACGTCGCTGTAGAGCGGCGCGTAGCTCAACGGATGCTCCCACGCCGTGTGCCCGTCCATGATCATGCCCATGTTGAACTCGATGTCGCCGCCCTCCGATGTGACCCGCAGTCCCCGCACGCGCGCCGCCTCGGTGACCCACTGGCGCTGTTGCCGCGTCGGCTGCAGGTACTCCTTGATCGTCACCGCACCCCACGACATGAGCCGCGCCACGTTCTGATCCGCCAGCTCGTAGCTCGTGATTTCGTTCTGGCGGGCGCCGTCGCCCGAATACACCGGATCACCCGTGCTGTAGACCCGCGGCCCGATCATCCTCCCCGACTCGACCAGCTCGGCTGCCGGGAACACGTTGGCCGACCACTGCGAATTGTCGAGCGTCGTCGTCACCCCGTACGCGAGGTAGATTGCCGACTCCCAGTTGCGCAGCGGGATGATGCCCAGGTGGTCGCGGTGGTGGTGGGCGTGCATGTCGATCAGGCCGGGGATGATCGTCTTGCCGGTCGCGTCGAACACCTGGTCCGCGCCGGCCGTGTCGCACGCGCCGATGCAGGTGAGCCGTCCGTTCGTGGCGACGAGTGTTCCGTTTTCAAGGACGACGTCGTTCTCGACGGTGACGAGGCGGGCGCCTGTAAAGGCCACCGCGCCGGACGCGATGTGGCGGGGGAGTTCCAGCCGGATCGGCACTTCCTCGGTCTCACCCGTGGCGACATCGTGCGCGAAGTAGCGCGGCCCGCTCACGAACTCGAGCGTGGTCGCGTCGCGCCAGCGGGGGTGGATGCCGCCCTCCGCGCTGACCTGCGTCACGGGGAGCTGGCCGTCGCGCTTGGCGATCCGCACCGTGTTCGACCCGGTGCCGCCGTACGGGAACGGCATGCGGTACACGTTGTCCCCCTCCTGGAAGGCGAGCCAGGCGCCGTCGGGGGAGACCGCCGCCTCGTCGGCGTCGGGCAGGGTGAAGTGCACGCGGCGGTCTGTGCCGTCCATGCGAATGGAGGCGATGTCGGTGCCCGCGGGATCGTCGCCCATGGGCCCGAGCGCCTCGGCGTAGAAGAGCCGCCCGTCGGGGCCGAACCACGCCTGGGGCGGGGGACGGCGGGGCATCATCGGGCGGCCGCCGGTGTAGGGTCGCGCCACCTTGGTGATCGTGCGGGTGTCGCCGCCGTCCGCGGGAACCGCCACGAACTCGAAGTACTCGTTGCTGGCCACCGTGCGGCCGCGGCTGGTCGCGCCCGCGCCCCGGGTGGCGACGATCTCGACGCCGTCGGGGCTCCACACCGTGTTCATGAACTCGCCCTCGCGGGTGGTGAGCTGCCGGGGCGTGCCGCCGGTCGCCGCCACGCGCCAGATGTGGCCGCGCCCGTTGTGCTCCCAGCCCGTGAACGCGATGTCACGGCCGTCCGGCGACCACGCGGGGGCGATCTCGGAGTGGTCGAAGGAGTCGTCGGTGAGGCGCTCGGGCGCGCCGTCGGGGAGGTCCATCAGCCAGATGCGGCCCACGGCCTGGAAGGCGAGACGGCTCCCGTCGGGTGACGAGGCGGTCCAGCGCGGGAACTTCACCGTAAAGGTCTCACCGAGCGGCTCCTGGGGCCGTCCCGCCATCTCGGAGATGACGCGGTGCACCCGCGCCGTGAACGCGATGGTGGACACGTCGCCGCTCTCGACATCGACGCGGCGGATCTTCCCGCCCGCCGGGATCACGATCGAGCGGCTGTCGCGCGACCACGCGTAGCCGGGCAGATCGCGCGAGACCTTCATGCCCTCGGCCATGTCCACCTCGATCGGGTCCATCAGCACGCGTTCGGCGCCGGTCTCGAGGTCGCGCAGCCAGAGCGCGGTGCGCGGACCGAACCTGAGCCCCTTGTGCGAGATCGTGCCGTCGGGGATGCGCCGCGCGAAGGCGAGCCAGCGCCCGTCCGGCGGATCGACTGAGGCAAGAATCCCGACAGCAAATCGTCTAACTATTTACAGGGCTGCACGATCTGCGCATTCCGCTGTTGGGCTGGATCTTGCTGGACCGTACCCCGAAAGCAGGAGGAACGGGTTGGA
>CAZRQE010000175.1:0-28071 GCA_964602175.1 uncultured Gemmatimonadaceae bacterium
CCTCCCCGCCACCTCCTCCACCGCCACCGCCCGACGCGCAACCGGAAAGGGCAACGGCGATACCGACTGTCAAGATCAGTCCAAACCTGGACCTGTTCACGAGAACCTCCTGAGGTCTTCAGAACCAAGCGCCCGCTCGCGCGGCGGGACCGGAAAGCGGGTGTAGCCAAGCAGAAAGTATAGGGTTGGGCGGGGCTCGGGTCAAAGGGCTTCCCGGCGCCGGGAGGCGAGGCGTGCCTACCGGCTCGCGCCCCTGAGATACGTCAGGATGCGCGCGCCCATGGCCTCGCTGAATCCGGGGATTCGGCCGATCTCCGCGGGCGTCGCTCCCTTCACTCCGCGCAGGGACCCGAAGCGGGACAGCAGCGCCCGCTGCCTCGCAGGGCCGATCCCGGGGATGTCCCCGAGTGCTGAACGCACGGTGCGGCGCGAGCGCAGTTTGCGGTTGTAACGCACGGCGAACCGGTGCGCTTCATCGCGAACTCGTTGCAGCAGGTGCAGGGACCGGGCGGTCCGTGGCAGGCGAAGCCCTTCGCGCTGGCCGGGAAGGAAGACAAGTTCCTCTCGCTTTGCGAGTGCGGCCAGCGCCACATCCCGGACATCCAGCGCGGCCAGCGCCTCCCCCGCGGCGGCGAGCTGTCCACGGCCGCCGTCGATCACGGCGAGGTCCGGCAGCGGACCCTCCCCAGCAGCCAGCCTGGCGAAGTATCGGCGCACGGCCGCGGCCATCGATTCGTAGTCGTCGTTGCCCCGCTCCGTCCGGATCTTCATATGCCGGTATCCCGACTTCTTCGGTTCTCCGTTTTCGAACAGGACCGCGCTGCCGACGGTCTCCGACCCCTGGGTATGCGATATGTCGAAACACACGATCAGGCGCGGCACGACCTTCAATCCCAGCCGGTCCTGAAGCTCGTAGAGCACGTCGTCGGTTCGCACCGGGGAGACCCCTCCCGTTCTGATGCGATCTTCGAGCGCGTGCCGTGCGTTGGCGACCGCCAGTTCGATCAGGCGAGCCTTGGCACCCCGCTTCGGCAGGCGCACGACGACCCGGCGGGATGCCTGTTCCCTCAGGATCTCCTCCAGAAGCCCGCGGTCCGGGAAGTCCGTTGGAAGCAGCACTTCGCGGGGGAGTTCTTCGAGCGCGCGGGAACCGCTGGACAGGTACGCGTGCGAGACCGACCGCGCGACGAGGTCCGCGTCGCCCTCCCCCTCGGTTCCGGTCATCACCTGTGTGTCCCGCCCGATCAGCATGCCGCGGCGAATGCGCAGCGTCACGGCGGCGGCAAGGCCCCCGTCACGGGCGATGCCCAGGACGTCCTGATCCCCTCCACCCACCTTCTGGACCCGCTGCTGGCGCGCAATCCCGTCAAGCCCGGCCAGGACGTCGCGCAACTGGGCCGCCCGCTCGAAGTCCATCGCGTCCGACGCCTTGCGCATCTGGACCTCAACTTCTGCCTGAACGGAGGCGACGTCGCCCGAGAGGATGCGGACCACCCTTTCGATCATGCTGCCGTAGTCCTCCGCCGTCTGGAGGCCGACGCACGGCGCCGCGCATCGACCGATGTGGTGATCCAGGCACGGCCGCGCCGGCGCTTCGCCGGGGAGGTCGTAGCGGCACGAACGCACTCCGTGCAGGCGCTTTACCAGCTCCAGCGCGCGGCGCACGCGCCCCACGGAGACGAACGGGCCGAAATAGCGCGAGCCATCCTGGCGGACGCGCCGCGTGACGTAGGCGCGCGGGAACGGTTCGTTGACGGTGACCTTGATATAGGGGTACCGCTTGTCGTCGCGAAGCTGAATGTTGAAGCGGGGCTGGTGCTCCTTGATGAGATTGGCCTCGAGTATCAGCGCTTCCGCCTCCGAGCCCACGACCAAGGTGTCCACGGCCGCGGTCTGGCGGACCAGTTCGCCCGTCTTGATCTCCGCCGCGCCCGTACGGCCCAGGTAGGACCGCACGCGCAGGCGCAGCGCCTTCGCCTTCCCGATGTAGAGAATCTCCCCCTGGCCACTGCGGAACATGTAGACGCCGGGGCCGGCCGGGAGACCCGCCACGTGCCGGAGGTCGAACGGGATGCCGCGCTTCACCCCGACTGCCTCCGACGCGGTGTCCCCGGCCTCGGGAACGGGAATCCGAGCCGGTGGGTCGCGAACAGGTAGACAGCGGCCACGGGACCGATCGTCGCCGCGGCCTGGACGATCGGTCCCACCGGTGGCAGCACCGCGCGGATCGCCAGGCCCACGGCGACCGCAATCGCCGCCGCAAGAAGGTAGGCGCGCACATGCCGCCCGCCCAGCGACAACCCCGAAAGACGCTCTCGCAGCGTCCGGCGCAGAAGCACGAACTCCAGCCACGCGCCCGCGGTAGCGCCGGCGGCAAGCCCGGCCGCTCCCATTCCGAGTCCCCCCACGACGAACCCGTCGAAGGGGAACATCAGCGACGCGCCGACCGCCGCCGAGGTCACAATCCGCAGGTAGGAGATGCGGGCGGCGGTCCGGGTATCGCCGAAGGCGTAAAGCGCCGAAGACAGCACACGCGACGCGCCCGAGGCCGGCAGTCCCGGGGCATACGCAGCCAGCACCAGGCCCGCGGCCGCGGCATCGTCGGGGCCGAACGCCCCGGACCGGAATACGACCATGCACTCCTCACGGAACAGGATGTACCCCGCGGTCACCGGGACGAGCCAGAAGAGAACCCGGGCGACCGCCTTCTCGGTTCGGTCGCGGACCGCCTTCACGCCGGCGACCCGATCGCGCGACAGTTCCGGCAACTCGGACGCGGCGATCGACATCCCGAACAGCGAGATCGGCAGGATGTAGAGCGGCTGGGCGTAGCCCATCAGGCCGACGGCGCCGACCGCCAGCAGCGTCGCCAGGTTCTGATCGATGAGCGCGCCGATGTTCACCGCCCCCCGGGCCGCCACAGCCGGCATGAAATTGCTCACGACCTCGCGGACGGGACCGGACCGGGCGTCGAGCGAGGGCCTTACGTGCGTCAGATGCCGGATCAGGAAAGGCACCTGGAAAAGGAGTTGCATCGCTCCGCCGGCCAGAGCTCCCCAGGCCAGTGCGGTCAGCAGGTCGACGCCGGCCATGCCCCGGCCGGCCGCCGCCACCATCGCCACGATCATGGCGATGTTCCACAGGGACGGAGCCACGTAGGAGACGAAGAAACGGCGATGGCTGTTCAGAACGCCGAGGGCCCACGCCGATACCACGAGGAGGCCCGCCATCGGAAAGAGGATGCGGAGGAGCGTGGTGACGATCTCCGCCCTGCCGTCGCTCGCGAATCCGATCGTGAGCACGGAGACCAGATGGGGGGCCGCCCAGCTTCCCAGGGCCGCCATGGCCCCGGCCGCCACGGCAAGCAGTCCGAGCACCGCGCCCGCGGCGCGTCCGGCCTCGCGCTCCCTGCCTTCTTCCAGCAATCGCACATAGGCGGGAATGAACGACGCGCTGAGGCTGCCCTCGCCCAGCAGATTCTGGATGACGTTCGGGATGCGCAGGGCGGCGGTCCACGCATCCGCCAGGTCTCCCGTCCCGAAGTAGTGCGCGAAGACCCGTCCGCGCACCAGGCCGAGGACGCGGCTGACGAGGATGCCCGATGCTACGGAGGAAGCAGCCAAGACTCCGCCGCCGCTAGGAATCCGTGGGGGGGGTGTCCACGGACTCCTCTCTAGTGCTCCGGGTCGGGGGCCTCGTCGCCCGCACCGCCCGGCAGCGACCTGCGCTCGGAGCGGTCGGCAAGGAGCTTCTGGAAGAACTGGTTTTCTTCGTCCAGCCGTCCTACTTCGCCCGTAAGGCGTTCCAGCTCACTCTCGAGGTAGACCAGGCGATCGTGCACGGCACCATCCCCTTCCCTCAGGTTCCTGCGCTCGAGCCGGCGTGCGATCGCCTTCCCCACGTCGGAATCGAGCACGATTGCGAGGATCGGGATCAACAGCACAAGCACGGCGATCAATACAAGCATGTCGTAAAGCTATGGCGTTTCGTCCGACCGTGGCAAAGACCCCGCCGGCTCCGCGGTGGTCTCCCCGGCGAGTACACGGATCCTCTCACCAACCGCAGCGACAAAGCCCGGTCCGTATCGCATGGTGTACTGCAACGGGCTCAGCACACGGTCCTGCGGCTTGCCCCCCGGCCACAGATTGACGCCGGCCTTGGCGATCTGGCTCGCCACGGTCTCGCTCCGTCGCTTGATTGCCCGGACGACCTTCTTTTCGAGAGCGCCGAGGGCCGCCAGACCGGAGTTGCGTGCCTTCGTCACTGCGCCCAGGAGCACAGGGTCGATCGTGGCGGAGGCGCGGGACACTTCTCGGGCGCGTGTCTCAAGTCCCTTGCGCCAGCGTGTCAGGCCGTCCTTCAGGTCGTCGGGCATTCTGTCTCGTGCGAACCTCGCCTGGAGCAGGTCGCCATCGCGGACGTCGTCGACCGTCACGTCCAGCCTCTCCAGCACCCGGGCAACCTTCTTCTCGACGACCAGCAGAGACGCACGCGGAGCGACCACGGGCATTTCCACTCCATGGCGACGAAACAGCGCAGCCAGCTGGCCGAAGTATGCGACCTCGCCAGGTCCAGCGACGTACGCCAGCGTGGGGAACACGAACCCCTCCACCACCGGACGCAGCAGGACATTCGGCGACACCAGATCCACAGACTCGTCGATGACGCGCACGATGCGCCGGCTGGAAAACTCGCGCCCGGAGCGCCGCAGCCTGAACCCGCTGCTCGTCCGCAGCAGCCTGTCACGGCCCTGGCGGGTGTCGAAGAACAGGTTGGTGGCCCCCGGGGGCACCGGCACCTGGAGCCTGTAGCCGGCTGCCGTCAGGTGCTCCGCCGTCGCCGTCAACGCCTCTTCGCTCGCCAACGGGTCCTCGGCCTCGGCACGCAGTATGGGCCGCGCCAACTCCTTCAGACGTGCTCCGGCTCCGTCCACCAGGCCGATCGGCGTGTCCCGCAGCAGCGCCGCCATCAGATCCGCGTATGCGGAAGCCAGCGTGGACTCGGGGTGGTAGGCCTCGCGCAGCAGTTCCAGGTACCCGTCGCGGTAGTCGTTGGGGGGAAAGCAGGCGGCCAGCTCGGCGATGGCCCGCGCACCGCGATCACCCAGGAGGACTTGGGCGAGGGCACGAGGGACGGGGTCCGCGGCTGGACCCGCGGTGATACGGTGCAGACGGTTCCCGGTATCGATGACGTGGGAATGGTTCGCCTCGGCCCAGTCATGGTCGTCGGAGGCAATCCAGAACAGGGGCATGACGGGCCCGCCGACGGCCGGCTGCAGCTCCTCGGCGAGCCGGACCGCGGTCAGCGCCTTGTAGAGGCTGTAGAGCGGACCGCCAAACAGGCCGGGCTGCTGCCCCGTGGTGACGAAGAACCCGTGTTGCTCGACCACCCGACGAAGCGCGTTCTCCCCGCGTGGTCCCGCCGGACGCACGATCTCCGCGGCGGCGGAGAGCCTGGCGGGATGGGCGTCCTGGCTCAACTCGCGGGCCCTGGCCCGATAGCTCCGCGCGTCCCCGGGAGCGCCCCGGTAGAACGCCGATGCCGTGGCCGACCCGTCCAGGTGGTCCCGGACCAGTCGCGAGCCCCCGAGATGCCGGGAAAGTAGACGCAGGTCCACTACGCGCGCCCTCCCCCGCCGGGGCCTGGCCGCGCGTCGCACACGGCGGCGCGTCGCCGGGGCTCCGTCATCCAGCGGCCCTGGCGACCAGAATGTACCGTGTTGCGGCAGACGAGAACGGTGTCCGGTCGTAGCCGCCGAAGCTGGGGCCCGGGATCATGCCTGCCGACTGCAGCATGGAGGTCAACTGACGCGGACGGTAGAGCCGCACGCGCTCGACGAACTCCCTCCGCGCCGATCCCTCCACCGGCATCAGGGTGATTCGCTTCTCCACGATCCGTCCCCCGTCCACGAGCCTTCTCTCCTGGACCACGTCGATTCCGGATGCGGTGCGCCGGTCCTCGGTCCTGAGGTTGGCGACAACATGGTCTGCGTTCAGGAAGTCGAGAAGGAACCGTCCGCCGCCTCTCAGAACCCTCCGTACCTCGTGCAACACCCCCAGATCCTCTTCCTCGTCGTCGAAATAGCCGAATGAAGTAAAGTAGGACGTCACCACATCGAACGAACCCGTGCGGAAGGGCGGCCGCCTCATGTCGCCAAGCACGAGGTCCGCGGCGGGGACGGACGTGCGCGCCGCTTCGATCAGCGGGCGAGACAGGTCCAGGCCGGTCGCGCGGTAGCCGATTCGCTCCATTTCCTCCAGGTGTCTGCCCGCCCCACACCCCAGGTCCAGTACGCGTGTACCCGGCCCCAGTCCGGTCGCTTCCCGCAGCAGGGCCACGGCCCGACGCGCCTCCGCCCTGTCCCGATGCGGATAGAGAGCCAGGTACTCTCCACCGAACCAGTGTCGAAACCACGGGGTGCGCTTCACTTCGGTCCCTTGTGGTAGGGTTCGCTTCTGAGGATGGTTCCCGCCCGGTACAGCTGCTCCATGAGCACCAGCCGCGCAAAATCGTGCGGCAGCGTGAATGACGAAAGGGACAGCTCCCAGTCACACTCGCGTCTGAGGTCGTCTGCAAGGCCGAACGCCCCGCCGATCAGGAAGTGTACACCTCTCTCGGGTCCCTGCGAGAACCGTTCGAGCCGCCGCGCCAGCTCCCCCGACGACCATCCCCGGCCACCGCGCGTCAACGCCACCCGAACGAAGCCGGGCTGCAGTCTGGACCTGATCGCTTCCGCCTCCTGCGGCAGCACCGCCGCGGCCAGCCTGCCGCGCGCCTGCGGCACCTCCACAACCTCCAGCCGCCAATAGCGCGCCGCGCGAGACTCGTATTCCGCGAGTGCGGGCCCGAGACCCCGGGCTTTCCCGACGGCGATGACCGAGACCTTCATGAATCCCGGACCACGGAGGTCAACATGCTGCGAAGCGGTTCCCGCGGCTCACCCACCACGCCGAACCCCACGGTAACACAGCAGCGTGCGAAGTCCGGAAACGCCGCCAGTTTTGGAGCGTCCTTGGCGGTGCAGACAACGGTGCGCCCGTCGCGTCGCCGCGACAGCGCCTCGATGTCCCGGCGCCCGAATCGGTGATGATCGGGGAAGGCGGCCAGGCGCACATCGGAGTCCGGGAGCAGTTCGCCCAGGCCGGCCGCAAACGCTACCGGGCGCGCGATCGAGCACACCGCCAGCACATCACCCACGGGTGGCTCCGCCGGGAGCCCGTCCAGGTCGTGCCACCCCCCCATCCGCATCTCGATCCGGGAACTGCTCACGTCGGGAGCAAATCGCGAAAGCCTGGCCACCCACTCGTCCGCAACGGACAGCTCCGAGGTTCTGCGGGTCACCAGAATGTGCGTGGCCCGTCGGGCGGCCGTCAGTGGCTCCCGGTACGGTCCGACCGGGAGCAGGCGCACCCGCCACGGGTCCTCGGACGCGACAAGGAGGATGTCCACGGCGCGCGGAGCGCGGCGGTGCTGAAAGCCGTCATCCAGCAGTGCGAGATCGTGGCCGTCCCTCCAGGCACTGCCGATACCCGCGACCCGGTCGGATCCGGCAACGACCGCTCCGCGTCCGAACCACCGCCTGTACAGTGCCACCTCGTCCTCCCCATAGCCCCGGGTCACCACCGCCGCGCGGCTTCCCCGCCGGGCGAACCAGTCCCACAGCCATCGGATCACGGGCGTCTTGCCGGTGCCGCCGACCGTGAGGTTGCCGACCGACACGACCGGGATGGGCGCGCTGTCCGGCGGCCGGCGGTCGTACCAGCGGTTCCTTGCCGCCACCCCCAGGCGAAACACCGGTTCGGCGGGCGCCAGCAGGCCGCCGAGGAGCCGATCGGCACCCGGAGGTCTCGGGTTGGCCCAGAGACCTCGCAGGTGCTCCCCCGCCCGTTGCGCGATCACGCCTGGACCTCGCAGCACCGGGCCTCGCGGAGGACATCCTCCATTAAGTCTACGACCTTGGAACTCGCGCCCTTCGATCCCAGGGCGGCCCGCACACGCCCGAGACCGGCCACGGTGCGGCGACGCAAGGGCGACTCCGTATCCAGGAGCGGCTCGATGGCGTCGGCCAGGCGGCCGGGTGAGGCTTCGCGCTGAATGAACTCGGAGACGACCCGTTCTTCGGCAACGAGGTTCGCGAGCGCAATATGCGGCACGCGGACAAGACGCCGCGCCAGGAAGTGGGTCACGGGATGCGTGCGGTAGGCCACCACGAACGGCATTCCGGAGAGCGCCGCCTCGAGCGTGCTGGTACCGGACTTTACGAGTCCCGCCGTCGCCAATGCCCTCAGGGACGGACCGTCCTCGGTCAGGGGGAACGGGAACAGCCGGTAGGCGCTCCCGGGAAGGAACGGGACCTTGCTCACGACGACCTGCAGGCCCCGAACGCGTCGCTCCAGCTCAAGCGCCGTCTTCGCAAAGGGCTCGGCGTGGCGGACCAGTTCCTGCTCCCGCGACCCCGGGAACACCGCCAGCATGGGGCGGGACGTGTCGAGGCCCAGATCGGCGGCCAGCCTCTCCGGCTCACCGGGCGATTCGTCCTCGAGGAGCGGATGGCCGACAAACTCGGCTCTGCCACCGTGAGTCCGGTATAGCTCCGGCTCGAACGGCAGGATGACCGCGATCCGATTCGCAATGCGGGAGAGCCTCCGGGCCCGTCCAGCCCTCCAGGCCCACACCTGCGGGCCTATGTAATAGACCACCGGAATCCCCCGCTTCGCGGCGTGGTGGGCGATCCTCAGATTCAGCCCGGGGTAGTCGACGGGCAGCACGAGGTCGAAGCCGCCGCCGTCCAGAATGCCCTTCAGTCGTCTCTCAAGGCCTCGAAAGTACGGCAACCGCTTCACCACCTCCGCGAATCCCATGACCGCGAGCTGGTCCAGCCCCGCAAGGAGATGAACCCCGGCGGCCCGCATCCGTTCTCCGCCCAGGCCAACCATCTCGACACCGGGCCACCTGTCGCGAATCCCGGCGGCGACGCGCGCCCCGTGCGCGTCCCCGGAGGCCTCACCCGCCAGGATCATCACCCGGCGTGGACGGTCCGCGCGCGTCATTGGATCCCCGGCTTCGATCCCACCGATGGCATTCTCCCTTCTGTCTTCCACGACGGGTCGTCCCCGACCTCGTTGCGCGTCAGAAGAGTCGTCCGAGATACCAGATGATCCCGATCACGACTGCCAGCAGCACGACGAGGGTCGTGGGCGACTTGCCTTTCCGGGCGTCGATCCACTCGCGTTTACGACGACGCCGCACGCGTATTAGCGACATGGTCCTCGATCTGTTGTTGGATGGCCAGGGCGAGTCGAAGGGCTGTACGTCCATCCTCGCCCGTAACCGGGGGCGGCGCCAGTCCCAGCAATGCGTCCCGGAACGACGCCAGTTCCGCCATGAGCGGTTCCGTGCCGTCCCCTGTGATGGGGATCCGTTCCACGATCGAGGACAGTCCGGCCGGCGCGGAGACATCCCCGGCCGCAGTGGAGACACCTCCCGAGGACGCGGACAACTTCCCGCCAGGCACGGACCGCCCGAGCAGCGACACGCCCTCCCTGAGTCGAAAGAACTCCCCGCGTCCGCCGGCCAGGTCAAGCGACAGATAGCCCGAGCGCTGCCAGACTCGCAGCTTGCGGACTCCCGTGACCGATACGCGGCTGGCGGTGAGATTGGCCACCGCCCCACCCTCGAATTCCAGGCGGGCGTTGGCGATGTCCACATGACGCGTGAGCACCGGCACGCCGGTGGCCGCCATGCGCACCACGGGGCTGCCGATCAGGCTGCACAGCAGATCCACATCGTGAATCATCAGGTCGAGGACGACCGCCACATCGAGCGACCGGGGCGTAAACGGAGACAGCCGGTGCGATTCGACGAAGAGCGGGCGGTCCAGGTGCGGCCGCGCGGCGACCAGCACCGGGTTGAACCGCTCGACGTGCCCGACCTGGATCAGCACGTTCCGGTCGTCGGCAGCCTCGATCATCCGATTCGCCGCCTCCAGGCCGGCCGCCATCGGCTTCTCCACGAAGACGTGAACGCCGGCCCGGATCGCGTCCATGGCCACCGGCTCGTGCTCCCTGGTGGGCACGGCGACCACGACCGCGTCGGCCTCTTCCAGGAGGTCGCCGAGCGACGCTCGCTCCTCGACGCCCAGCTCCGCGGCCACAGCGCGGCAACGCGACCGGTCCACATCGAAGACGCCCGCGTGACTCACGCCCTCCAGATCGCGAACGACCCGCGCGTGGTGCCTTCCCAGTGCGCCGACGCCGACAACACCAATGGCTGGCAGCCTCGCCCGGCGCCGGGAATCAGGTGATGATGCCGCGCTTGCTGCTGCGGATGAAGTCAAGGAAATAACCCACCTCCGGGCACATCAGATCTTCCCGGCTCTCCACCCGCCGAATCGCCCGCGACAGGGCGATATCCGACTGAAACAGGATTCGGTACGCGCTCTTGAGGCACCGCCGGACATCGGTCGACAAACCCCGGCGTTCAAGGCCCACGGTGTTGAGACCATACAGCTTCGGCGAGGGGTTCCCCACCACGCGGCAGAAGGGGGGCACATCCTGGGGTACGCGGGACGCGCCGCCCACGAACGAGTGGGCACCGATGCGGACGAACTGGTGAATCGCCACGAGCCCGCTGATAACCGCCCAATCCTCGATCGACACGTGGCCGGCCATGTTGGTCGCGTTGGAAATGATCACATGGTTCCCGAGTTCACAGTCGTGGGCAATATGGGAGTACGCCATCAGCAGACAGTCCGATCCCACGACCGTCCTGCCGGACGCGGCGGTACCGCGGTTGAGGGTCGCGAACTCGCGAATGATCGTCCGGTCCCCGACTTCCAGGAAGGTCCGTTCGCCCTCGTACTTGAGATCCTGGGGATCCGTGCCCAGCACCGCGCCGTTGCCTACATTGCAGCCGCTGCCCAGCACGGTGTCCCGCTCGACCAGTACGCGCGGCCCGATTCGCGTGTTCGCGCCAACCCTGACCGAGGGACCGACGATCGCATACGGCCCGACCTCGACGCCGTCACCGAGTTCGGCGGAGCGGTTCACGATCGCCGTCGGGTGCACCACGGCGCCGGTTCCCCGGTTCGCGCGAGATCCCTTCACCGATCCACGATCCTGGCCATCATCTCGGCCTCGGCGACCACCTTGCCGTCCACCAGGCCCTTCCCCTTCATCTTGCAGACGCTGCGCCGGAGGCTCGTCATGGTCAACTCGAACCGGACCTGGTCTCCCGGAACCACGGGCCGCCGCCACTTCACGTTGTTGAGCGACATGAAGTACACGACCTTGTCCTCCGGGTTCTCCACGGCGTCCATGAGCAGCAGGCCGCCAACCTGACCCATCGCTTCGACGATCAGCACCCCGGGCATGATGGGATGGTCCGGAAAGTGGCCGGAAAAGAAGGGCTCGTTGATCGTCACGTTCTTCAGGCCGACGATTCGCTTGCCGGGGTCGAATTCGACCACCCGGTCCACGAGGAGCATCGGGTAGCGGTGCGGCAGGTGTTTCATGATGTCGCGCACGTCGATGGTGCGCGCCCGCAGGCTGCGGTCGTGACGCTCACGGATGGCGCGCGCCAACTCGACGTTGCCCGAATGACTCGGACGAGACGCCACGATGTGGCCATTGAGCCTTGCGCCCATCAGGGCCAGGTCGCCCACGATGTCCCCCACCTTGTGGCGGAGGAACTCGTCCGGGAAGCGCAGCTCGGGATTGATGACGCCGGCTTCGCCGAGCACGACCGTGTTCTCCAGCGAGGCCCCCCGCGCCAGGCCCCTGGCGTGCAGGACATCCGCGTCCGCCTCGAAGCCGAAGGTGCGGGCGGGCGCCAGTTTCCGGGCGAAGCTGTCCTGGTCGATGGGGAAGGCACCGTGCTGCCAGCCGATGGCCGCGTGATCGAATTCGATCGTGGCCGAGATCAGAAGGCCGTCACGGGGCAGCACGACGTACGATGCCTCGGGGTCGGCCCCGACGGTGAGCGCCTCCGACACGTGGATGATCTCCGCCGGGAGCGACTGAGCCGTTCGCCCCGCCCCCCCAAGCGCTTCGAGCCAGGGCGCGAAGCTGCCGTCCAGAATTGGCACCTCCGGCCCGTGCAACTCGAGCCGCGCGTTGTCGACTCCCGCCACCGCCAGGGCCGCGAGCACGTGCTCCACGGTGAGCACCTCGACTCCGTCGGCGCCAAGCCCGACCCCGAGTTCGGTCCGCGTGACGCGGTCCAGGCGCGCCGGAATCACGGGCGCCCCCTCGATGTCCGTCCGGACGAACACGATTCCCGACCCTTCGGGCGCCGGACGGATGGTCAGCGTCGCCACCTCTCCCGAATGCACGCCGACTCCCCGCACCTCTGCATCGCCGGCAACGGTATGCTGTCGATCGTGCGCCATCAGCGGGCATCCCTTTCGGCCGTGCGGCGTTCCAGGCGATCCACGCGCCGCAACACCTCCGGAAGGCGCATCAGCAGGGCCATGGCCTTCAGGTAGCTTCTGTGGTCCCGGGCCGGGTACCCCGACACCGCTTCGCCGGGCGCCACATCGCCGATGACCCCCGCCTGCGCGCCGATGCGCGCTCCGGCCCCGATCCGAAGGTGTCCCACGACTCCCGCCTGCCCACCCATCGCGACGCCTTCCCCGGTGCGGGTCGATCCGGCAACGCCGACCTGGGCGACCAGAATGGAGCGGGGACCGATCTGCACATTGTGGGCGATGTGGACCAGGTTGTCGAGCTTCGAGCCCGCCCCGATCACGGTCCGTCCGATGGAGCCGCGGTCGATGGTGCAGTTGGCGCCGATCTCGACGTCGTCCTCGATCACACAACCCCCGACCTGCGGCAGCTTCCGGTGCCGGCCCGCTTCCGTCACGTATCCGAAGCCGTCCACTCCGATCCGCGTGCCCGCGTGCACGACCACGCGCTCGCCCACCACCGAGTCCGCGTAGACGGTGACGTTCGGAAAGAGCACCGTATCCGAACCGATCGAGGTGTCGCGTTCGATCACGCAGTTGCCGCCGATGCTCACGTTCTCACCGAGGACCACCCGCGCCGCGATGACCGCATGCGGTCCGATGGCGGCGCTCTCCGGGACCGATGCGGAGTCGTGAACGGCCGCCGCCGGATGCACGCCGGGGACAACCACGCGCTCGGGGTGAAGCAGCGGCACCAGAACGAGAAGCGCCGCGTGCGGGTCGGAAACCACCAACCGGTCCGCAGGCCCGCCCTCCAGGTCGCAAAGCTCCTCCGAGACCAGCAGGGCGCACCCCCCGCAGCCCTCCAGATCGTCGGCGTAGCGTCGGTCCGCCAGTAGCGCCAGGGCGTCCGGGTCCGCGTCGTGTACCGGCGCGAACCGGCTGAAGGCGACATCGCCGTCTCCCAGCACGCGGCCGCCCGTCGCGTCGGCGGCCTGCCGCAGCGTCAGGCACTCCGAAGCCCTCACCCACACCTCTCACGCGAGCGGAGATCGCAACCGCAGATTCTCGCGCTCCCCATCACCCTCCGGGCGAGGGATCCGCCTGCAGCCTGTTGAGGACTTCCTGCGTCAGGTCCAGCGCCGGATCTCCGGCCAGTATCGCCTGCGACGCCGAATCGAGGATCAGCGCGTAACCGCCCTCAACGCGGATCTCTTCGATCACCGCCGTGACCCTCTCCATGATGGGCTGAAGCAGCTCGGCCTGGCGCTCCTGGAACTGGATCTGCAGTTCCTGCGTTCTGTTCTGGAGGGCCTGCTGCTGGTTTGCCAACTCCTGCTCGCGTGCTTGACGCGCCTCGGGGGTCATGGTCATCGCCTGCTGCTGGTACTCGTCCGCGGCGGCCTGCAATCCGCGGCCCAGGAGCTGAATCTCCGATTCGCCCTCTTGCCGAGCGGCCTCGAGTCCCAGCCGCGCTTCCTGCGCCGGCTCGTATTCGGCGAGTACCTGGTCGGAATTGACGTACCCGACCCTGGCCATCTGGGCCTGGACGGTACCCGCCGACAGCAGCACCAGCGCCGCAGCCATGCCCATCCGGGAAATGCTCATTATTCTCGACTCCTCCGATGAGATTCTGGATCACGCCGTTCCCGGCAGGCGACAACGGCAGCTTTGTTGGTAAGGTGGTCTTCCGCCTTGCGGTTGGTCCTAGAAGTTCGGTCCCATCTTGAAATGTAGCTGCCATCCCGGTTCGGGCTTGTCGAAACCGTAGGCGTAGTCCAATCCGATCGGACCGAACGGCGTTACCAGTTGAACCCCGAACCCGGCCCCGCGGAAGAGCCGGGACGTGTTGATGTCTCCCGGACCGTCCCACAGGTTCCCCGCGTCGAAGAACGCCGAGAGCCCGATATTGGAGTTGATCACGGCCTTGTATTCGGCCGTTGCGGAGAAGTAGGCGTTCCCCAGGCGGTTGATCTGTGCGATGCCGCCCCCGCGCTCCGCGTAGTAGCCCTCTGGCGTGATGGACGTCTCGTCATAGCCGCGCAGCGGCTGTCCGAACTGCACGCCGCCCATCCAGAAGGACTCGAACGGGAAGCGGGAGGCATCCCCGAAGAGGGCGCCTCCGCGCAGGCTGAGCCCGAGCGCAAACTGGACACCGCCCGGACTGGCCCCGTCCCCGCCGAGCCCCCCGATCGGGATCATCCACTGCGCCTGCCCCGTGTGCTTCACGAAGTCACCGGCTCCCCCGAGAGGTCCGCCATTCAACTCCACGTTCCAGGTCTGCATGGAACCGGCGGTCGGGAACAGGGGGTGGTTCAGGGTCTGGCGGGTGATGCCCAGCGAGAAGGAACTCAGGGTTCCCGGAGGCAGCCCGAACAGCGACTGGTCCTCCGAACTGCGGAAGGACTCGTAGCTCGTGCGGGAGAGCGAATACCCGAAGAACACCCTGGTTCGCAGCGAGCCCGGGAACGGTACCCCGAAGCGGGTCGAGAACCCCCGCCGCTGCCTCCGTCCTGTCGCGAACTGGTAGAAGCGGTCGGTGGAGTCGAACAGCGAGAGCGAGCCGCTTACCGTGGACTGCCAAAGGGCGGGATCGGTGATACTTAGCGTGAAACTGTTGATGTAGCGCCCGAAGTCCCAGCGGATGCTGCCCGCCTTGGCCTGTCCGAAGAGGTTCGGCTGATCGTATCCGAGGAACCCCGAAAGCCCGACGCCGCCTCCCACGGCCGTTCCGAACTGCACCGAGCCCGTCTGCCTTTCGGCGACGTTGAAGATGATGTCGACATCGCCCGTCTCGGGGTCGGGGCGCACGTTCGGCGCCGGCAGCGGGGTTTCGAAGAAGCCGAGCGACTGAATGTTCTGGTAGGACTGGAGCAGACGGGACTGACTGTAGACGTCACCTGGGAGGAGGAAGATCTTCTCACGGATGATGCGATCGTGCGTGAAGTCGTTTCCCGCTATGATGACGCGGTTCACGTAGGCCTGGGACTGCTCCTGGATGCGCCAACCGGCGCTGACCGTGGGATAGCCGTCCACTTCCTCGCCCGTGCGCTCCCAGTACGGATCCAGCTGCGCGTACAGGTACCCCTCGTTGCTGTAGAGGTCGCGCACGCGCTGTGCGCCCTCCTCGAAACCCACGACATCGAAGACGCGCCCCGCTTCATCGCCTTCGTCGTCCCCGAAGCCCAGGATCGAGAGGATCCCTCCCGACTCGTCGGCGAAGTAGCGCTCGAGCTGGTCCGTCTCGAAGGCGCTGTTGCCCTCGATCTGGAAATCGGCCACGCGGTACTGGGGCCCCTCTTCGACCTGCAGCTCGATACGCGCCTTGCCCGTGGAGGGGTCGACGATCAGGGTGTCCCCCACCACCGCGAAATCGAGAAAGCCCGCCGCCTGGTAGTAGCTCGGCAACGATTCAAGCAGGTCGACCTCGAACTCGATGTCGTCGTAGTCGCCGTTGCGGAACCAGAGGAACCCCTCGGGCCTGGTGCCCATCGCGCCGCGCAGGTCGTCGTCGGAAAAGAAGTCGTTGCCGACGAACTCGACCTGGGCGATCGTCACGCGCTGGCCTTCCTCCACCTCCAGGACGATGTCAACGCTGCCGTCGTCGCCGGGCACCGGCTCGATCCGCTGCTCGATCCGGGCGAAGGGCACGCCCCGGCGCCGCAATTCCTCCCGGATGAAGCCGTGGGCCTGAGCCATCGCGTTGCGGGACAGGGGCACGTTTTCCTGAAGGCCGGACTCCTCGATGACATCGCTCTCCGAAACCGACTCCAGGCCCGTGATGCGCACGAGCCTCGTCATGGCCCTCTCGGCGACGTCGAAGATGAGCACGTTTCTGCCCGTGGACGAATCGAGCGACACCTCGATGTCCTCGTACTGCCCCGTCGCCCACAGGTTCTTGATCCCGCGCTGAATGTCGATCCAGCTGTTGAGGGTCCCGGGCCGTATCCCCGAGACGCCGACGACATCGGCCTCCGCGAGCCGCACCATTCCGCGGGCAGCAAGCGAATCGATGCGTATGGTGCTTTCCTGTCCGCCCGGCGCCTGCGCGAGCACCGGCATCGGAGTCAGGGCAAGAATCGCCCACAGGGCCGCGATCGCCGCGCCTTGCGGGAACGCCCGCCGGGTCCGGTGTCGAATCATGTCTTCGTCGGAGACGCGACCCCGATGGACAGCGCCTCTTCGTCCTCTCCCACGTCCACTTCGATCTCGTCTCCACTCCCGAATTCGGCCATGAGGATCTTCTCGGAAAGCGGATCTTCCAGGTAGCGCCGGATCGCACGCTTCAGAGGCCGCGCCCCGTACTTCTCGTCGTGACCGTGGGTCACCAGGAAATCGACCGCGGGCTCCGTGAGGCGCATGGACATCCCGCCCTGGGCCAGCCTCGCCTCGAGGTCCCCGAGCATGATGTGGACGATCTTCCTCAGATCGGAACGGCTCAGGGGGTGGAACACGATCGTGTCGTCGACCCGGTTGAGGAACTCCGGGTTGAACGCCCGATGGATCTCCTCGTTGACCTTGTCCCGCATCGACTCGTAGTGGGACCTGGCGTCGGCCTGCTGGAAGCCCAGTCCGCTCTTGGCAATGTTCCGCGCCCCGAGGTTCGACGTCATGATCAGGACCGCGTTCTTGAAGTCGATCACGCGGCCGTAGTTGTCCGTGAGGTGTCCCTCGTCCAGAACCTGCAGAAGAATGTTGAACACGTCCGGGTGCGCCTTTTCGATCTCGTCCAGGAGGATCACCGAGTACGGGCGTCTCCGAACCGCCTTCGTCAATGCTCCCGAATCGTCGTACCCCACATACCCCGGGGGTGCTCCAATGAGGCGCGAAATCGAGAAGCGCTCCATGTACTCGCTCATGTCGACGCGAATGAGCGCCTCCCTGTCGGCGAACAGGAACTCGGCCAGCGTGCGCGCCAGCTCCGTCTTCCCGACCCCGGTCGGTCCCGAGAAGATGAAGGAACCGATCGGACGGCCGGGATCCTTCAGGCCCGCCCGGCTCCGGCGGATGGCGCGGGAGATGGCCGTGATGGCATCGTGCTGGCCCACGACGCGCTTGTGGAGCTCGTCCTCCATGTTGACGAGGCGCGCGGTCTCCGCCTCTCGGATCCGCGTCACGGGGACTCCGGTCCACCGGCTCACGATGAAGGACACGTCCTCGACCGTGATTTCGGGCCGGAAGCGGCGCCGCTCCTCCTTCCAGGCGGCCTGCTCGTCGAGGATGCGCTGCTGCAGGGCCCGCTCCTCGTCCCGGAGCTGCGCCGCCCGCTCGAAGTCCTGATCGCGGATCGCCGCTTCCTTGCGGTCGGCCACCTCCGCAAGTTGCGCCTTGAGACCCTCGACCTCCGGAGGCGGCACCTGGCTGGCGATCCGCGCGCGCGCTCCGGCCTCGTCAATCACGTCGATGGCCTTGTCCGGGAGGAATCGGTCGGTGATGTACCGGTCGGAAAGGCGGGACGCGTGGGCCAGCGCGTCGTCCGGGATCGTGATCTTGTGATGGTCCTCGTAGTGGCCGCGCAGGCCCGCCAGGATCGCGATGGTCTCCTCGACGGTGGGCGGGTCGACGATCACGGGCTGAAAGCGGCGCTCGAGGGCGCCGTCCTTCTCGACGTATCTGCGGTACTCGTTCAGGGTCGAGGCCCCGATGCACTGCAGCTCACCCCGCGCCAGAGCCGGCTTGAGCATGTTCGACGCGTCGATCGCGCCCTCGGCCGCACCGGCACCGACGAGGGTGTGCAGCTCGTCGATGAACAGAACGACGTTGCGGTTGCTGGAAATCTCGTTCATGACCGCCTTGAGGCGTTCCTCGAACTGACCCCGGTACTTCGTGCCGGCAATCACCGCGGCCATATCCAGGGCGAGCACACGGTGTTCGCGCAGGCTTTCGGTCACCTCTCCGCGGGAGATCAGCTGTGCGAGACCCTCGACGATCGCCGTCTTCCCGACCCCGGGCTCGCCGATCAGGACGGGGTTGTTCTTCTTGCGCCGGCAGAGGATCTCGGTGACGCGCTCGATCTCGGTCTCGCGCCCGATGGTCGGGTCCAGCTCTCCCTTGCGCGCCAGGGCGGTGAGGTCCCGGCAGAAATGATCCAGCGCGGGCGTCTTCGACTTCTTCTCGCCGCGCGAAGGCGACGGTCCCGGCGGTGTCGCGGCCGCGGCGCCACCCGGAGTGCCGGATGTCCCGGGCGAACTCGCGTCCGACCCCAGGACCTTCAGCGTCTCGGCGCGGGCTTCGTCGATGGTCACGCCGAGCGAATTGAGGACCTGGGCGGCAATCCCCTTGCTCTCGCGCAGCAGCCCCAGAAGGAGGTGCTCGGTGCCGACATAGGAGTGATTGAGCTCGCGTGCCTCGGCCATCGCGAACTCGAGCACCTTCTTGGCGGGCGAGGTGTACGGGAGCTCGCCCAGCGCGATCGTGGCCTTACCCTTGCGGACCGACTCCTCGACGCGCTCGTGGATCCGGTCCAGATCCACGCTGAGGTTGCCGAGCACGTGGGCGGCCACGCCCTCACCCTCGCGGATGAGCCCCAGGAGGATGTGTTCCGTCCCCACATAGTCGTGCTGCAGACGGATCGCCTCCTGGCGGGCCATCGACAGGACCTTGCGGACTCTTTCCGTGAAATTGTAGTTCATGGCCGTACGTGTTTCGGGGCCTGCGTCGCATTCCGCGCGCAATCGCCGCCGTAGTTCAAAATCGCCCTCATCCCGCCGCACCGGAAGTGGGTGGCGTGCTCTCGTCACCGAGGACCTTGCGCACATACGCCGCCCGGTGGGCCTGCCGTTCGGGTCCGGAAAGCTCCCGGCCGGCCGCGCGGTCCAGGTGGGCCGCCTGCGAGAACATCATGATTCCGTTGAGGGTAACGACCTCCAGGCCGGGCAGGAGATTGAGCGATGCACCCAGCCGCACACCGGACAGCAACTGCATCAGGTCCTTGTAGCTGAGCAGTCGCGCGTAGCGCAGAAGCCCATATGCGCGCCAGATCTTGTCCTCGGTCACGGACCCCGCGTCGCGCATCAGGACCTGCCGAGCCTGGATCTCCGTCTGAATAACGGTGGAGACGATCCGGCCCAGGTGGTCGACGAGATCTTCCTCGCTCTTTCCCAGCGTGGTCTGGTTCGAGATCTGGAAGAAGTTCCCTACCACGTCCGAACCCTCGCCGTACAGGCCCCGCACGGTCAGTCCGACCTGCGCGATCCCCTTGAGCACCTTCTCGATCTCCTTGGTGAGCACCAGTCCCGGCAGATGAACCAGCGCCGAGGCGCGAAGTCCGGTCCCGGTGTTGGTCGGACAGGAGGTCAGGTATCCGAAATCGCGGTGATAGGCCAGATGCAGGCCGTTTCCGATCGCGTCGTCGATCTGGTCCGCGAGGCTCCACGCCTCCGTCACGCGCAACCCGGAGACGAGGCTCTGCAGTCGGAGGTGATCCTCCTCGTTGACCATGATGCTGACCGGTTCCCCGGGGGCCGCGACCACGGCCGCGCCCTTGCCCGGGCCGCTGTCGGCCCGCCCCGCGAGATCGCTGGAGATCAGCCTCCGCTCGAGGAAAATGCGACGGGTCCGCTCGTCCATCTCCGCAACCGGCATGACCACGGTGCCGGAGGGCATCTCCCCGGTCTCCGCGGCCCGCGATACGGCGCCCAGGATGGCTTCGCGATCTTCGTCGCGCGCGCGGGCGACGTACGGATACCCGTGCAGGTTTCTGGCGAGGCGGACGCGGGTCGACAACACGATGTCCGAGTGCGGCCCGCTGGCGTCGAGCCAGCCGAGTCCGAAGTCGGGTGCCGTGCCGAGGTGGTCCACGGTTACGATCCCGCCGGCTCGAGGTCGCGTATCTGGTCGCGGAGGACCGCAGCCCGTTCGAAGTCCTCGACCTCGACGGCGTGCTGCAACCGGCGCCGCAGGCCATCGAGGCGTCTGCCGACCTCGGCGGCGCCTCCGTCGGGCGGCAGGTATACCTTGCCGACGTGCTGGTTCGCTCCGTGAATCCGCTTGAGCAGGCGGCGCAGACTGGGCTCGAACGTGGTGTAGCACTGCGGGCAGCCCAGGCGGCCGCGTTCGCGGAACCGATCGAAAGTGAGGTTGCAGAAGCTGCAGGATTTGCCCGCCTTGGCCGCGCCCGTGGAAGCGCCGGGTTCGCTCAGCTTGGCCAGGAAGTCGGAAACCCCCCAGTCGGGCTGCTCGCTGATCCCCTTGGCTTCGGCACAGGACTCGCACAGAAACTGCACGGAGATCTTGTCATCCACGACCTGTGTCAGGTGAACGGAGGCGGGGTTTTCGCATCCTTGCCCGTCACAGGTCCTGACGGGATCAGACATTTTCCAGCAACCCTTCCTTCAGCCTGAGGACCCTGTCGGCTCTGGCGGCCAATTCACGGTTGTGCGTTACGACCACGAGCGCAACTCCGTGGCGCTCCTTCATGTCGAAGATCAGGTCCTGCACTTCCCTGCTGGTGAACGTGTCCAGGTCACCGGTCGGCTCGTCCGCAAGAATGATCAGCGGGTCGTTGACGAGCGCGCGGGCCACCGCCACTCGTTGCTGCTCCCCACCCGAGAGCTCCCGCGGCTTGTGACCGAGCCTCTCGCCCAGTCCGACCTGTTCCAGCAACTCCCTGGCCTTCCCCCTGGCAGTCCGTGGCCCGTCGCCGCGGATCAGGGCCGGCATCATGACGTTCTCGACCGCGCTGAAGTCCCGCAGCAGGTGGTGGAACTGAAAGACGAAGCCGATGCGGCCGTTGCGCACCTCGGCGGCCTCCTCGTCCTGCAGCGATGACACTTCGGTCCCGCCGACCAGAACCGAGCCGGCCGAAGGCTGGTCCAGGGCTCCGAGCAGATGCAGCAACGTCGACTTCCCCGAACCGCTGGCACCCACGATCGCCACGGCTTCACCCCATCCCAGCGCGAAGTCGACCCCTCGGAGAATATGAAGATCCGGGCCCGCGACGCCGGCGTAGGTTCGTTCCAGCGACCTGGCTTCGAGTGGAAGCGTGTCGGCGGAAAGCGTCTCGCGCACGCGGTCATTCATGTCTGATCGCCTCTACAGGCACCAGCCCCGAGGCCTGTCTGGCCGGATAGATCGTGGCCAGCAGGGACACCAGAAGGCTGCCTCCGGCGATCCATACTATGTCCCACGGCGACAGGGACACCGGGAGGTTGTCCACGAAATAGATGTCGGGCGGGATGGGGATCAGCCCGTAACGCTCGATGAGAACGGACAGCACAAGCCCCAGGGAGAGCCCGGCGAGCGTTCCGCTGACGCCGATCCAGAGGCCCTGAAAGACGAAGGTGCGCAGCGTGTCGCGGCGTGTCAGCCCCATGGCTTTCAGAATTCCGATCTCCTTGGTGCGGTTGACCACGACCATGACCAGGGTGCCCACGATGTTGAAGGCCGCGACCAGGACGATCAGCGACACGATCACGGCCATGGCCAGCTTCTCCAGCTTCAGCGCCGAAAACAGCTGCCGGTGGGTCTGTGTCCAGGGATCCACCACGTATGGCCAGCCTCCCAGGGCCTCGTACACCGCTTCGGCCACCGCCGGAGCGTTCCACAGGTCGCCCGTGCGACCGGCGATGTATGAGACTGTCCCGGAACCGAGTTCGAGGAGGTCCTGGACGTCGACGAGGGCAGCGTAGCCGTTGCGCATGTCGAAGTCGTAGTGGCCGGTGGCGAAGATGCCCGACACCACCCATTCGTCCATCCGGGGCAGGTAGTCTCCGTTCGGGCTCACCTTCACGTTCTCAAGCGAAATGATCCGGATGGTGTCGCCCTTGAACAGACTCATGCGCTGCGCGATTCCCATGCCCAGGACCACGGGCGTGAGCCCGCCCGGCGCGCGCTCCAGCGAAATGGCGCCCGACCGCAGGCTGTCGGCCATCGCGGTCACGGAGATACCCGGATCGTCCAGCTCCACCCCGTAGAGGTCCATCACTTCCGCGTAGTCGGATCGGGTGATCCCCACCCGCGTGTAGCCCATGGGCGACGCCGACACGACGCCATCGACCGCCTCGATCTTCTCGACCACCCGCTGCCAGTCGTCCAGGCGCAGGGACGCACCGGACTGCAGGACCATGAAATGGGGGTAGGAGCCGAGGATCTTGTCCCGCAATTCGTTCTGCATCCCCGTCATCACGCCGATCACGACCACCAGTGCGGTGACTCCCACGGTCACCCCGCCGAGCGAAATCCAGGTGATGAAGGACAGCAGCCGCCCGCCCCTGCGGGAGGCCAGGTACCGGCGTGCCAGATACCACGCCAGGCGCGCACGCGACATCGTCGCGGGACTTGCGCTCATCCCTCTTTCCGAAGCGTCGGGAAGAGGATCACGTCCCGGATCGACGCCTGGTCCGTAAGCAGCATGACCAGCCTGTCGATCCCGATCCCAACGCCTCCCGTCGGGGGCAGACCGTATTCCAGCGCCCTGATGTAGTCCTCGTCCACCATCTGCGCCTCCTCGTCGCCGGCGGCCCTGAGCGCCGCCTGGTCCTCGAAGCGAGCCCGCTGTGCGATGGGATCGTTCAGCTCGCTGAATGCGTTGGCCAGCTCCTCGCCCGCAACGATCAGCTCGAAGCGCTCGGAGAGGTGCGGAGCCCCGCGTTTGGGCTTGGCCAGCGGACTCAACTCCCTTGGATGATCCAGGACGAACGTGGGTTGCTGGAGCCCGGGCTGCACCAGTTCGCCGAACAGCTTGTCGAGCAGCTTGCCGCGGCCGGCACCGTCGAGGTCCGAAGCGCCCAGACGTTCGGCACGCTCCCTCAGCTCCTCCACCGGCGCCTCCAGGGGATCAATGCCGAGGGCGTCGGCGAGCGCGTCGACGAACGAGATGCGCGCGAACGGGGGCCTGAACACGATCTCCGTCCCCTGGAAGCAGCAGCGGCCGTCCCCGTTCGTACTCTCCGCCAGCGACGCCACCAGGCGCTCGACCATGTCCATCATGTCCTCGTAGTCGGCGAAGGCCTGGTAGAACTCCAGCATTGTGAACTCGGGGTTGTGGAAGCGATCGATCCCCTCGTTGCGGAAGTCCTTCGATATCTCGTAAACGCGGTCCATTCCGCCCACGATCAGCCGCTTCAGGTAGAGTTCGTCCGCGATGCGCAGGTAGAGAACGCGGTCCAGGGCGAGGTGGTGTGTGACGAACGGCCGTGCTGACGCGCCGCCGTAGAGCGGCTGCAGGACAGGGGTCTCGACCTCCACAAAACCCAGATTGTCGAGAAACCGCCTGGCTGCCGTGATGATCCGGGTCCGCGCGCGAAAGACCTCCCGGACGCCGGGATTCACCGCCAGGTCGGCGTAGCGCTGCCGGTAGCGCGACTCGCGGTCCGCGAAGCCCGACCACGTGGTCGACTCGCCGGTCGCTTCGTCGGTCTCCACCTTGCCCAGCGGCAGCGGACGCAAAGCTTTACAGAGCAGACTGAAACCGGTGGCGTGCACCGTGACCTGGCCCATGCGCGTACGGAACAGGCTGCCCTCCACACCGATCCAGTCGCCCAGGTCCAGAAGATCCAGGACCTCGTATGCATCCTCCCCCAGCACGCCCTGCCTGAAGTACGCCTGTACCCTGCCGGTGTGGTCCTCGATATCCGCGAACGCGCTTCGTCCATGCGACCGGAATCCGACGATGCGCCCCGCCCAGCACCCGGCCTCGGTGTGGCCGTCTTCCAGCTTCCCCGCGGCCTCCTGCGCTTCGAACGAGGCGACGGAGGGAGCCGCGTGGCGGGTCACGTCGCAGGAGTACGCGTACGGCTCGACGCCCCGTGCCCGCAGCGCCTCGAGCTTCTCGCGGCGCGCCCGCATCACCCGCGGCAGATCCCCGTGTCCGCTTGTCATCTACGCTGCCACCGTCGCGCCGAACTTCTTCAGGTAGGCTTCTATGAACGGATCCAGCGCGCCGTCCATGACCGCGCCCACATCGCCGTTCTTCACCTCCGTGCGGTGGTCGTTGACCATGGTATAGGGAGCGAATACGTACGACCGGATCTGATTGCCCCACGCGATCTCGGTCTTGGAGGACTCCAGCACCTGCTTCTCCCGCTCCTGCTCTTCACGGGCCCGCTGATAGAGCGCCGCCCTGAGCATCTTCATTGCCGTGGAGCGGTTCTTGTGCTGCGACCGTTCCTGCTGGCACGAGACGACGATACCGGTGGGTTCGTGGGTGATGCGTATCGCGGAGTCGGTCTTGTTGACGTGCTGTCCCCCGGCGCCCGAGGCGCGAAAGGTATCGATTCTCAGGTCGGACTCGTCGATCTCGATTTCGATCTCGTCGTCGAGCACAGGATAGACGAAAACGGATGCGAACGAGGTGTGCCGCCGCGACTGGGAGTCGAAGGGCGAAATCCTCACGAGACGATGAACGCCCTTTTCGGCGCGCAGGTAGCCGTACGCGTGATCGCCGCTCACTTCGATCGTCACGCTCTTGATGCCCGCTTCCTCTGCGGGCTGCAGGTCGAGCACGCGCACGCCGTATCCGCGCCGTTCGGCCCAGCGCATGTACATCCGGGACAGCATCTCGGCCCAGTCCTGTGACTCGAGTCCGCCAGCGCCCGGGTGAATGGTGAGCATCGCCTCGCGGTGATCGTCCTCGCCCTGCAGCATCGTCTTCAGTTCCAGGCCCGCCACACCGTCTTCCAGGGCACGGACTTCGTCGCGCCATTCGGCTTCGAGATCGGCGTCCGCCTCCTCTTCGAGAAGGGCGCTCAGCTCTTCGAGTTCGTCCGCCTTCGCGCGCAGGGAGTCCCATGGACCCACCCACTCCTTGAGGCCGTTCGACTCGTCGATGACGCGTCTGGCCGCTTCCCGGTCGTCCCAGAACCCCTGGCTGGCCATCTCCTCCTCAAGGGCCGCGATGCGCTCGCGCCGGCTGGCGATGTCAAAGATACCCCCGAAGTTCTTCGATGCGCCGAAGGCAGATGCGCAGCCGTGAAGGCCTGTCGGTTGTCGTCGCCATGGAATGACCGATTCTGGCTGAGAGGGTGATCCCGCCGGGCTGGTTCAGCCCACAAAGATACGAAAGGCATGGCGCATCGTGGAGACCCCGCAGGACCCGCGAGACGCCCGGGTGGTCAGAATTGCACGCCGAAGGTCACGTGGATCGGCTGACTCTCGCCCGTAATCAGCGATCGCGTGAGCGACTTGGCCAGGCTCAGGTCGAAGCGATCGAGCCGAAATCCCACACCGACCGACGCGCCATCCGTCTGGTCCAGCTGTCCCGCCACGTAGCCGCTGCGCACGTAGAAGAGGTCGGCCGCCGAATAGCTCAGGCCCATGTAGAGGGACGGAGAGCCGGGTTCGCGCGCGCGATCCTCCGTCTCCACCGTTACCCAGAGGTCCATCAATCCGTCTTCGACGAAACGGTGCAGGATCTCGTAGGCCACAGCCAGTCGGACCCGCGTGGGCAGCGGATCCGACTGCTCCTGGTTGGCGATCTGAAAGTCGGTCCCGGCGTGCGCCAGCATCCAGCCGAAGCGCAGGGGAATGCTCGCGAAGGGCTGTGCCTGCAGACCCACGTCGAGCGCGTACGCCGAACTGGTCGTCTCGAGGTCGGGGCACTGGCCGCGGCAACCCACCCGGAACTGCACCAGCTTCATGTTGACGCCGGCGTGGATCCGCCCCGGAAACGAAGTCGCGAAGCTCGCGATGCCCACGTGATTCCGCACCGAAATCGAACCGAGCACGTCGCCGAATTCGTCCCTCAGATCCTGGGTGCCGCTGTCGAGCAGAAGATAGGAGATCCCGAAGGTGCCCACGCGATTCCAGGGCAGGAGGACGTTGACTGCGGTCGCCTCGCCGGAAAGCTGATCACCCCTGTACACCATGGCGCGCCGCTCGGACTGTTGGGCCAGGGAGGCCGGATTCCAGAACGCGCCCTCATCACTCTGAAGCGCGGTCATGGCCCGCCCCAGGCCCACGCCCTGCGCTCCGACCGGGAGAAGCAGGAAAAGGGCACCCTCCCGGACATCCGATCCCTCCCCGGCCTCCTGCCCCTCCGCAGGCACCGGACCGGCGGCCGCCAGCAGGATCGCGAGCAGCAACGCTACCGGCCTCAACCCCTCATGCGTCGTCATCGGGAACCACGTATCCGAATGTCATCAGGCCCTCGTTCTTGCGGCGCCAGCCCTCCCACACCTTCACCCACAGGTCGAGATACACCCTGCGGCCCAGAAAGTGCTCGATCTTACGCCGCGCGTCACTCCCCAGGCGGTGGATCGCCCGGCCTCCCCTGCCTACGACGATCCCCTTCTGCGACTTGCGCTCCACGTACAGTACCGCCGCAATGTACACGGGTTCCTCGCTCTCGCGGAACTCCTCCACCTTGACGGCGACGGCATAGGGAATCTCCTGGTGAAACCGCTCGAAGATGGTCTCCCGGACCAGTTCCTGCACGAAGAACCTCGTTGGCGCGGCGGCGATGTCGTCTTCCGGGTAGAGAAACGGTCCGGCGGGGAGGCTGTCGCTCACGAACGCGAGCAGCTCGTCCAACCCCGCGCCCCTTCTCGCGGACACGACATGGACCGGCAACCCGAGCCGGTCCGCCAGGTGCCGGGCGGCCGCGGCGTCGAAGCCGGGCAGGTCGCACTTGTTGATCGCCAGCGCCGCGGGGCATCCCACCCGGCCAAGGAAGTCCTCGAAGGCACCGAACCGTTTTCGTGACATGCCGGCCGCGCCATCCACAACCCCGATGACGACATCGGCCTCGGTTCTCGCCCCTTCCGCTTCGGCCACCATGGAACGGTGGAACAGTTCGTCGCTGGAAACGATGCCGGGCGTGTCCAGAAAGATCATCTGCACGGGGCCCTCGGTCCGAATCCCCACGACCCTCTGCCATGTGGTCTGCGCCTTCGGGGTGACGATGCTGAGGTAGTCGCCCACCAGCGCGTTCAACAGGGTGGACTTCCCCGCGTTGGGGAGGCCCGTGAGGACGACGTATCCCGCCCGCGTGCCGTCGCGGCGGACCATCGTGGGGGCTTGAGACATCATGGCTGGATCGTACCACCCGCCCGGGTGTTCTCGCGAGGCGTCGGACCGGCGCCGCGACCGGAATCGTCTCGTGACGCCCCCGACTCCGGGAGGCCCACTGAAGAGGAATGAACAATCGAGGTCATGAGAAGTGGACGGGTAGACTCTTGAGATCTTTCGGAGCCGAACCCCGAAGGGCCGCTCCTACTCGAAACTCCAGAAAGGAGGGGATCCAACCGCAGGTTCCCCTACGGCTACCTTGTTACGACTTCGCCCCAGTTACCAAACTTGCCTTCGGCCGCTCCCTCCCGAGGGTTGGGTCACGGACTTCGGGCACTCCCGGCTTCCATGGCGTGACGGGCGGTGTGTACAAGGCCCGGGAACGTATTCACCGTGACGTAGCTGATTCACGATTACTAGCGATTCCGGCTTCATGCAGTCGAGTTGCAGACTACAATCCGAACTTGGACCGGCTTTTTGGGATTCGCTCACCCTCGCGAGTTTGCAGCCCTTTGTACCGGCCATTGTAGCACGTGTGTAGCCCTGGGCGTAAGGGCCATGATGACTTGACGTCATCCCCACCTTCCTCCGGTTTATCACCGGCAGTCCCCCATGAGTCCCCGGCATGATCCGCTGGCAACATAGGGCAAGGGTTGCGCTCGTTGCGGGACTTAACCCAACATCTCACGACACGAGCTGACGACAGCCATGCAGCACCTGTC
>CAZRQE010000176.1:0-4838 GCA_964602175.1 uncultured Gemmatimonadaceae bacterium
GAGCTCGCCGCGCGCGGGGGGTGCGGCGGGTGCCGCGCCCTCGCGAGGCGCGGCCTACTTGTTGAGTGCGGCGGCTGGCTGCCAGCGGGTCCGGCGGGGGTAGTACTTGACGCTTTGACAGGATAGTCATAGAGCAAGTCCTGGCGAATCGCACAGTTAGGCGGCACGGAAGGCGCAACATGAAAATGCTCACCACTTGGGGCCTGGAGGATGAGGACGGACCGCGAGCCCCCACGGTCGGCTCGTCGCTGGACCACCTGATCGGAACCTGGAGCGACGCAGAGGCGGACGAGTTCGAGCGAGCCTTGCGGGATTTGGAGACCATCGACGAGGCCATGTGGGAATGAGGAGTGGGGAAAGGGGCCGCGACCGGAGGTTCGTAGCTGAGCATCGCGGCGGCGTGCTGCGAAGGGAGGATCACCGCTTGCTGGCCGCATGGGCCGCAGCTTGCGCTGAACACGTGCTCGGCCTGTTCTGGGACGATCCCGAAGACGACCGGCCCTTTGAAGCCGTGCGGCAAGCCGACGGATGGGCGCGAGGAGAACTTGCCACCGGCACTGTCATGCGGTCGGCGTCCGCCGCCCACGCCGCGGCCCGCACATCCGCAGGGGCGGCCCAGGCCGCAGCCCGCGCAGCGGGACATGCGGCAGCGACCTCGCACATGGCCGACCACAGCTTGGTGGCCGCGAGCTACGCGCTCCAAGCGGTCGCACAGGCAGGTGTCGACGTGGAACGGGAGCGTTGCTGGCAAGACCGGGTGCTCCCTACCGCCGTCCGCCCACTAGTGCTGGACCTGCGCAGATCGCGTGAGTGAGGCTTGGACTTGGGGGCAGGCGGGCCCGGCCACCCTAGAGAATGTGCTCATCGACCAAATGAAAGAAATTATATCGGCTAAATGAAAGATCAATGATCGTCTAAGTGAAAATATGACTACGATGAACCTTCGATAAGCCGCCGCACCGGCACTGCGTGCAGCCGATCGCCGAAGGGTACGGCGGCCTCGCCGTCGTACAACACGACACCGGCGGCGAAGCGATCGCCGAGTGACCGTCGCAGCTTGCGGAGTCCGCGAAAGTCGCCCGGGCGCACCGTTCCCGACGCCTTCACCTCGACGCCCGCGACTGCCGCGGCCCCGCGCTCGATGACGATGTCGACCTCCGCGCCGTCCTTGTCGCGGAAGTGGTGGAAGGACATGCGCGCGTCGTGCCAGCTGGCCTCCCGGAGGAGCTCCTGAAATACGAACGTTTCCAGGAGTTGGCCAAAAAGGGTGCGGTCGTAGGCGAGCGCGGGACCGTCCAGGCCGAGAAGCGCCGATGCGATTCCGGTGTCGCCAAGGTGGAGCTTCGGTCGCTTGACCAGACGGCTGACCCGGTTGCTGTGCCAGGCCGGAAGGCGTTCCAGCAGGAAGACCCGTTCGAGCAGCGTCGTGTAGTCTCGAATCGTGGGTCGGCTGACTTCGAAGGGCGCGGCCAGGTCACTCACATTGAAGATTCTGGCCGTCTGGCTGGCGGCCGCGGCGAGGAGTCGCGGAAGGATGTCGAGCTGTCGAACCCGCGCGAGGTCAAGGACATCGCGCTGGACAAGGGCATCGACGAGGTCGTGGTACCAGTTGGCGCGTCGACGTCCAGGTGGGCGGGTGAGCGCGGCCGGATACCCACCGGCAACGATGCGACCCGGCAGTGCGGCCCCCAGCCGCTCGGAGTGCTCGACCGTGAAGTCGCCGGTGAAGAGGGTGTCGAGAAAGTCGGACCCGCAGCGCAGCAATTCGCACTGTGCCAGGGGGTGAAGCCGGAGCGTTTGCAGTCGGCCTGCCAGCGACTCCGAGAGCTTCGGCACCAGAAGCGCATGGGTGGAGCCTGTCAGCAGGAACCGTCCAGGGGTCCGCTTCCTGTCGATCTCCACCTTGAGGGCGGTGAACAGCGCGGGTGCCTTCTGGATCTCGTCCAGGATGACTCGGCCCGGAAGACCGGCCGCGAAACCGTGTGGATCCTCCTCGGCGGCACTGCGGACCACGTCGTCGTCGAAGGTGACATAGCCGTATCCCCGGGTCGCGCCCACGATCCGGGCGAGCGTGGTCTTGCCGCACTGGCGCGGTCCGTGTATCAGGACGGCCGGGGAGTCGGCGAGCGCTTCCACCAGATGGGGCTCGATAAGGCGCGGGTAGATGGTAGTGTCGATCATCGACCAAATGTAACTTTAGTATCGGCTAAATGAAAGAAATCATATCGGCCAAATGAAAGTTATGGGCAGCCAAGGGCGCCTCCCCATCTTCCCGGCCCCCCGGCATCCCACGTAGCTTGGCCAGTGAACGACGAACAATCCGCAATGGTGGATAACCCTCATGCACCGACGTGACTTCGTGAAGACGGCGGCCGCGGGTGCCATGGCGGGCGCGATGCCCGGGTTGCACGCCCCCGCGACCGGCACCGCCCTCATCTCCGACGCCCGCTACCTCGACCACGTCCTCGTCCGCCCTAGCGGCAGCCGCCCGCCCGAAGTCCCCGAACGCCTGGTCCGGATCCGCGCCGAACTCGAGGCTCGCGGCCTGATCGAAGCCACCGTGCCGCTGTCCCCCACCGCCGACCCGCTCGACCGCATCCGGGCCCATCACACCGGCGAGCACGTGGACTCCGTCCGTCAGCTCGGCGTCACCGCCCGCGTCGCGGAACTGGCGGTCTCCGGAGCCCTCACCGCCGTGGACGCCGTCGCCGACGGCACCGTGCGCAACGCCTTTTGCGCGATTCGCCCGCCCGGCCACCATGCGAACAACACCGGCGCCGAGGAGGGGTTCTGCTACTACTCCAACGCCGCGATCGCGGCCAAGTACGCGCAGCAGGCGCACGGGTACGACAAGGTCCTCATCATCGACTGGGACTACCACCACGGCAACGCCACCCAGAACGCCTTCTACGACGACCCCACCGTCCTCTTCTTCTCGGCCCACGACTGGAACGCCTACCCCCGGACGGGCGATCCGTCGCTCACCGGCGATGGCGACGCCACGGGCCTCAACATCAACGTGCACCTGGACTGCGGCGCGACCGACGCTGACATGCTCCGCCACTGGGACAACGCGCTTTCGCCCGCCGTGGCCGCGTTCGATCCGGATTTCGTGCTGGTGTCCGCCGGTTTCGACAGCCGCCGCGACGATCTGCTGGGCTGCTTCGCACTCACCGACGACGCCTTCCGCCAGATGACCCGGATCGCAATGGACTACGCCGACAGCTGCTGCCATGGGCGTCTGGTATCTTTGTTGGAGGGCGGATATAACCTCGACGGGACGGCCCTGGCCGCGGCCGCCCACGTAGAGACGCTGCTGGCGTAGAATTGCCGGCTTGGCGGGCCCGGTGCTAGCGTCCACGCCTGGCCCCCGCCCAACACGACCAAGACGAGGCATCCCATGATCGGTACGAACCCTATCCTGGCTCCCATCCGCTCCCGGCTTCGCACCCGCTCCCGGCTTCGCACCGGCCCACTGCTGCCCGCAGCCGCCCTGGCGCTGGCCGTCCCGCTCGCCTGCGCCGCGCCAGCCGACGATCCCGCCGCCGCGCCGGACGAGGGCATCGAGATATCCCACACCGAGGTCGCCGAGGGCGTCTACCAGTTCAACGCCGGCTCGCACAACGCGTTCTTCGTGGACACGGACGGGGGCGTCGTGGCCTTCGACCCCATCTCGTTGGAGGCGGCGGCCGGGCTGGCGATCGCCATTCGCTCGGCGGCCCCGGACAAGCCGCTCGCGGCCATCGTCTACAGCCACAGCGACGCCGACCACGCCACGGGAGCCCCCATGCTGCGGCAGGCGTTCGGCGATGACGTGCCGATCATCGCGCAGGAGAACGCCTTCCCCATCATCACGGCGGGCGGCGACCCCGACCTGCCGCCCCCCGACCTCACCTTCGCGGACAACCTGACCCTGCGGTTCGGCGGGCGCGCGATCGAGCTCCACTACCTGGGACCGAGCCACACGGACAACCTGCTGGTGGCGCTCGTCCCCGATGCGGGCGTGCTCTTCGCGGTCGATTTCGTCAGCAACGACCGGGTCGGCTACCGGGACCTCCCGGGATGGCACTTCGACGACCTCTACGTGGCGCTCGACCGGCTGTTGGAAATTCCCTTCGAGACCGTGGTCTTCGGCCACGGCGCGGTGGGCGACCGCGGGACGATCGAGCGCCAGCTCGCCTATTACGCGGATCTGCGCGACGCCGTCCAGGCGGCGGTGGACGAGGGGTTCTCCGAGGATGAGGCCGTGGCCCAGGTGCGCCTGGACGACTACGCCCACTGGGGCCAGTACGAGGACTGGTTCCCGATGAACGTGGGGGCGGTGTACCGCTGGCTGGCGGGGGGCTGAAACCAGTCGCGCTCAGGCCGGCACCAGGTCCGCGTAGACGCACTCCCGGCCGTCGGCGACGTCATCGGCACCGGCATTCGCCGCCACGGGCCTCCGCACAACCCGGCCGGGCCGCGCGGGCACGGGTGCAGAGAACATCGGCCCGTCCAGCACGCAGGTGTGGAACTCGCCGTTCTCACCCAGCGGGTCGACTTCCGGCGGCAGGTTCGCCAGCAACTCGTCGTCGAACCACCGGCCGGCGATTTCGGCCGGCGCCAGGTCGGGGTCGACCGCGTTGACGACCGCGCGCAGCTTCGAAGCGATCATGGTGCGGGCGAGGCGCGTGGTGTCGGCGCCCCAGATGGGGAAGACGGGTGTGAATCCGGTCCCGGCCAGCCGGTCTTCGCGGTAGGCGCGCACGTCTTCCAGGAAGAGATCGCCGAACGCGAGATGGGACGCGGTCCGCGCTTCGGGAAGCCGTCGCACCCGTTCCAGGAAGGCGCGCATCGCG
>CAZRQE010000177.1:0-20187 GCA_964602175.1 uncultured Gemmatimonadaceae bacterium
GGGGCGGGGGGAGCGACCGGGGCCGTGGGTTCGTCGGTGCCGCCGCATGCGGCCGCGAGAAGCCCGGCGGCCACGCCGACGGTTGCAAGCGGTGGGCGGACTGTCCGCACTGCGCCTCCTCCGCCCCCGTCAGGCGGCTCCCCGTTTTCGCCAATACCGGGCCAGCCCCCACCAGGAATCGAAGAACCCCGAGGCGGTCCCGTACAAGTCCGTGTGGTCCGCCGACACCTTCCCGCCGATCCGCTCCGAGACCCATTCGGCAAACGCCGTGGCGCGGTTCCGGTCGTTCGCGAAGCGGGCGTCGTCCAACGATTCGCGCACCCGCAGCGCCCACACGTCCAGCTCGCCGCCCAGCTCGGCAAAGTGCGCGTCGATGTCGCCGTACGGACCGAAATGCGTCGCCACGATCCGCTCCGGACGCCACGCCATCACCCTGTCCATGCTCGCCTTCCACAACTCGACATCGATGTCCGGCGGGGGGGTCACGGGAATCGCCGGCCCGCCCCGGATCCGGATGCCGCCGACGTCCCCGACCCAGGCGGTGCCCGTCGCGGCCTCGCAGTAGGCGACATGGTGCTTGGCGTGCCCGGGAACGTAGGCCACCTCGAAGCGGCGCCCCCCCGGCGCGACGGCGTCCCCCTCGTCGACAACGCGGATCGAATCGCGCGGCACGGGGAGGAACTCGCCCCACAGGGTGGCCATCGCGTCGCCGTAGATTCGCCCCGCCGAGGCGAGCAGGCGCGAAGGATCCGCCATGTGGGGCGCGCCGACCGCGTGCACGTGCACGATGGCGCCGGGGGCTTCCCGTACGATCGCGCCGGCGGCCGTCGCGTGATCGAGGTGAATGTGCGTGAGCAGGATCGCGCGGACGTCGTCCAGCGTGTGCCCCAGCCCGGCCAGGCCATCGCGCAGCGCGTGCAGGCGCGCCTCGGGGCCCGGATCGACCAGCGCGATGCCGCCCTCGGGGAGCTCCAGCACGCCCACGCCGATGATCGTGGACTGGCCCTGGTGGTGCAGGTCGACCATTGCCGCGCCGCCGCCGATGTCATGCACGGCCGGGGTCGCCGCGCCGCCGCCGTCCGCGCCGCGCCCGTCGCCACGCGCCGCCGGGGCCGCCGGGCCGGGAGCGCCGTCCTCCCGCAGGCTCCCCGTGACGGTCACCTGCCGCCCTCCTGGGTTGTCATCGGATCCTTGTGGCTCCCCCACTTCTCGAACCACTTCCGCAGGTAAAGCTGGGTGCGCAGGAAGTTCGAAGGGCGCCGGCTGGTCCCGTGCCACTCGCCCTGGAAACGCACCATGACCGTGGGGACGCCCAGGTACTGCAGCGCCTGATACATCTCTTCCGTCTGCGGCATGGGCGTGCGGATGTCCATCTCGCCGGTCAGGAACATGGTGGGCGTGGTGACGTTGCCGACGTAGAAGATGGACGACCGGTCGATCCACTCGGCCGGATCCTCCCAGAATGGCTTCTCGAAGGTGCGGAAGTAGCTGATCGCGTCCGACGTGCCCATCGCCGAGATCCAGTTCACGATGGGGCAGTTGGCGGACGCGGCGCGAAAGCGGTCGGTGTTGCCGACGATGTAGCTGGTCAGGATGCCGCCGCCCGAGCAGCCGTAGACGAAGACGTTGTCCTCGTCGACGTAGCCGCGCGCGAGCATCTCGTCGACGCCTCCCATGAGGTCGGGAAAGTCGGCCCCGGGGTAGTCGTGGTTGATCGCGTTGGCGAACTCGGTGCCGTACCCGGTGGAGCCGCGGGGATTGGTGTAGAGGACGACGTAATCGTTCGCGGCGTGCTCCTGGAACGCGAAGTTGAAGCCCCCGTTGTACATGGCGTGCGGACCGCCGTGGATGACGAGCATCATGGGGTACTCGCGCGCAGGGTCGAAGTCGGGCGGCTTCACGATCCAGCCCTGGATCCGGAAGTCGTCGGTCGAGTCGTACCAGATCTCTTCGACTTCGCCCAGTTCGACGTGGCCGAGGACGTCGGTGTTGACGTAGGTGAGGCGGGTGACCGCTTCGGGGTGCGTGAGGTTGAAGCGGTAGATGTCGCCCGGTTCGTGGGCGCTGGAGATGGTGCCCACGGCGACCCCGTCGTCGGAGAAGGACGACATGGCGAAGAGGTGCTCGCCCGATGTGAGCACGCTGACGCCCCGTTCCAGCGACACGAAGTGGAGCTGACGGTAGCCGTCGCGGCTGACGTTGAAGTACAGGCCGCCGCCGTCCGGGGCCCACGTCATGGGGCCCACCTGCCGGTCATGGTCGCCCGAAATGACGCGCGAGCCGGAGCCGTCGCGGTTCATGACGAGGATCTGCTGGTTGCGGTAGGTGTCGTCGTGGGCGTCGATGCCGGTGTAGGCGATGAGCGAGCCGTCGGGAGAGGGGACGGGACTGCCGTCGGGTCCGCGGCGGTCGGTCAGTTGGCGGATCTCGCCGCTGGCGACGGACACGGCGTAGATCTCGGACTCCTGCCAGTGCTCCGGCCTGTCGGCGTCCTCGTGGCGGAACGAGGTGAAGTAGATCTCGGTCCCGTCGGGACTCCACTCGATCGAGGAATGGTTCCAGTCTCCGTCGGTGAGCTGCCGGGGGGTGCCTCCGCCGGCCGGGACGACGAAGACGTGCGTCCAGCCCGTGTCGATGTAGCCGACGCCGTCGCGCTTGTAGGCGGGCCGCTCGACCACCTTGGGTTCGCGTTCCCACTGGGCGCCATCGGGCCTGGCGGGCAGATCCACCCCCGCGAAGTCGGCCCTGTCGGACACCCGGCTGGTAAACGCGATCCAGTTGCCGTCGGGCGACCAGCGGGGGTTGGATGGCCCGTTTTCGAGCCGCGTGATCGGCGTGGACAGGCCCTCGGCGTCCATCCAGCGGACATGGAGTTGCGATCCGCCCGGCTCTCCGGGCGCGGTGTAGAGGATGCGGGTGCCGTCGGGTGACCAGACGGCGCCGGAACCGTCCACGAGGTGCCGCTTCCTTGATCCGTCGGCGTTCATCATCCACAGCGCCGACTGCCGCCGGTCGTTCTTCTCGTCGATCCACCCCTTCGTGTAGACGATCCGCGAGCCGTCCGGCGAGATCTGCGGGTTCGACACGGTCTCCATGTCCATGTACAGGTCCAGGGAGAGGCGCTGCTGTGCGTTGGCGGGGGCGGCCGAAAGCGCCAGGGCGGCGAGAGGGGTGGCAAGGGCCAGTGAAAGCACGCTGGCGAGCGGAATGGGTCGGGGGCGCGTCATGGCAGTTCTCCGGGCAAATCGGGGGTAGGCAACAGCCCGAATAGTGGTCCGCCTGCGGGTTCGGGACAACTCGGGGGCCCGGACCTTACATCGCCGGCGCGCTCTCCCGCCGAATCGCCCGCCCGGGGAAGACGCCTTCGACCAGGCTTCCGTCGCGGACCACGGGAGTCCCGCCCACCAGCACGTGCATGAAGCCGCGCGACGGAGCTGCCGGCGCGTCGTAGTCGGCCATGTCCAGCACGGTCTCCGGGTCGAAAAGCGCCAGGTCCGCGTCGGCGCCGACCTGAACGCGGCCCTTCCGGGCCATCGCCGGCACCGCGCCCTCCACACGTCGCGCCGGGAGGATCGTCATCTTCGCCAGTGCGTCCATCAGGCTGATCACGCCGCGGTCCCGCGAGTAGTGGCCCAGAATGCGCGCAAACGTCCCGGCGCCGCGCGGGTGCACGGCAACGTGCAGGAAGGGGATCCCGTCGCTTGCCGCGATCACGTCGGGCTGCGCGACGATCCACTCGTTGGTCTCTTCGTTGCGGCCGTGAATGACCACCCAGCCGCCCCGCTCGCGGTACTCGGCGAAGGTCCGGGCGTTCAGCCGCTCTTCCTGTCCCGGCCACTGCAGCCGCTGGTACGCCTCGTCGTCGAGGCCCACCCAGGGGTCGAAGAGGGCGGACTCGATGAAGGTCGACGAAGCCGTATACGGATAGGCCTCGGTCGTGATGTCGAGCCCCCGTTCCGCAGCCCCGCGAACCAGAGCGACGGCGTCCATGGCCGACTCGTCGGCTGACGAGTTGAGGTGGACGATGTGCAGCGACGCGCCGGTCGCGGCCGCGTTGGCGATCACTTCCTGGAAGGGTCCCAGGACGCCTCCCTCGTCGGCGGCCCTCAGATGCACGTAGGCGGGCACGTCGTGCGCTGCGGCCGACGCGAACAGGTTGAGGATCTCGGTGCGCGAGGCTCCAGGCGTGTAGGTGATCCCGAACCCGTAGCCGAGACCGCCTTCGGCCAGCCCCAGCTCCATCAGGACCGCGAGCTCGGCAACCTGGGCGTCGTCCAGTTCCCGATAGATCACATCCGAGCCCATGGACTCGTTCTCGCCCGGCGGGAGCGTCGGCTGGTGACCGACATCGACGCCCGCGAGCAGCCTGGTCCGCGCGTTCGGATGGCTGACCGTCGCCCCGAAGTTGAGCAGGGTTCGGCCCTCGCGCGACGCGTACCAGGGCGCGACCGGGTAGACGCCGATCTCCATTTCCAGTGCCGTGGTCACGCCGTCCAGCGCCTGCAGGCGTTCGCTTACCGAGTCCTGGCCGTGCGCGTGCAGGTCGATGAAGCCCGGCGCGACCACAAGGCCGGTGGCGTCCAGGGTGTCCCGGCCGGCCAACTCGTCTTCGCTGACCGCCGCGATCGTGCCGTCGCGGATCCCGACGTTGCGGGCGGCGTCCAGTCCGGTCTCCGGGTCCATGACGCGCCCGTTGAGAATGACGATGTCGTGGGGTGACGAGCAGGCTGCCGTGAGAATGAGAGCAGCGACGAGGTGGCGGGACCGGGGAGTGGGGCGGGGCATGGCAAAGGCTCCGATGGGATGGTCAACGTGGCTTCTGAAGTGGCGCTAGCGGCCCTCCATCACGCGGGCCCAGTCGTCCGGGATGGCCAGCCACCTGGATGCCCACTCCGACTTGACCCGGGGCGACGGGTGGTACGACTTGAAGACTCGCCAATCCCCGTCTTCGAACAACGGTGCGGCGTGAGCCGCCCTGTCTCCGACCAGGACGACCGAGTCGAGCAGCGGCAGGTGCTTCACCAATTCCTTGCACCGCTCCACGCCTTCCTCGAGTTCCTCCGCACTCACGATCCGACGCCGGTCCCACCAGGGTACGATGTTCCAAAGGACCGTCAGTTGGCGGGGAATCCCGGCGAACCTCATCAATCTGAAGGTCCATTCGGCCGTGCGGCCGTGGTTGTCTCGTGACATGAAGCCCGATCCTCCCAGGGACCCGGCGTCCGTCTTGGGCCCGGGCTTGTCGAAGAGAAACAACACGCGGGCCGCGGTGCCACCATCGAACGGATCGAAGTGGGGGACAGTCGTGTCGGGTCGTTCCGCCTGCAAGGCGCGGGCGAATTCGTTCAGCGGCCCGACGTGCGGCAGGTTCAGAAGGCTCAGCCGTTGCTCGCGGACCTCGGGGAGCCGCAGGGTCCGCGGGACGGCGGGATCGAATGGGAGTGACATGGGCTTCGGGTCGGTTAGTTTTCTCTTGTCGCATTCTACTGCCGAGGAAAGTCGCCGTGCCAGCCTGCGGCTGAGAATCCCACTGTCGCCAAGGCCACCCATGCGCCGATTTTGTCGTATTCTTGTCCGATTTTGTCGTATTCCGACCTCAGGCGTGGCCCTTTTGACGTTCATTTTGGCGCCGGATGCCGCCTCTGCCCAGTCGCAGGCGTCCACCGGCGTCATTCGCGGATCGGTGCTCGATCCTGCCGGCACGCCGGTTGCCGGTGCCGTGGTCCGCATGGCCCACCGGGAAACGGGCCTCGTGACGACCGTCGTTACCACCCGCTCCGGCACCTTCGTCCGCCCCCTCCTCCCTCTGGGCACCTACGACGTGGCCGCGCAGGCCGAAGACCAGCTCGGCTCGGCGACCGCCCGGGGTCTTGTCCTCCGCGTCGGGGAGGAGCTCAACCTTGCCCTGCGGTTCACAGCGGTCGAACTCGAGGGAATCACGGTGGAAGGGCACCGCGAACACCTGGTGCACCCCGAAGACGTGACCAGCTCGACCCGGATTTCCGAAGAGGTCGTGGACGGGATTCCCAACAACGGGCGCAACTACCTGGATTTCGCGCTCCTGACGCCGGGAGTTGCGATTTCCCAGGGGCCCGACGGCGACGAGCTCAACATCAGTGGCCAGCGCGGCATCTTCAACAACTTCATCGTCGACGGGGCCGACTTCAACAACCCCTTTTTCGGCGAGCAGCGCGGCGGCCAGCGTCCCGCGTTCACTTTCAGTCAGGATGCGATCGAAGAGGTGGTGGTCGTCAATCAGGGAGCGTCGGCCGAGTTCGGGCGGTCGGCGGGCGGGTTCGTCAACGTGATCACCAAATCGGGGACCAACGATCTGACGGGTTCCGCGCACTACTTCGGGCAGTGGGACGGCATCTCGGCGGCCTATCCCGTGGCGGCGCAGGCGGGTGAGCCGGATTTCCTGCGCAATCAGTTCGGGTTCACGCTGGGCGGACCCCTCGCGCGCGACCGGGCCTTCTTCTTCCTGGCCTACGACCAGCAGAAGGCGACGGAGACGAAGCAGATGCACCGCGTCGTCGAAAACCCGGAGAATCTGGCGAAGCTGGGGGACTTCCTGACGTCGCGGTGGCCGGGGCTCTTCGAGGACGAGTTCGGCCCCATTCCCCGAACGGACGATGCGCGGGCGCTGCTTGCGAAGGCGGACTTCCATCTAGACGGGCGCAATCAGGTCTCCTTCAAGTACAACTACAACTGGTCGGAGCAGCTCAACGGGACGTTCGACGTAGACTCGTGGGGACTGTCGGCCAACGGGATCGAGACGGACGAGGCGCACGCCTTCAACGCGAGTTGGCGTTCGCTGCTGAGCAGCACGCTGTCCCACGAGTTGCGGGTGCAGTGGGCGCGCGAGGACCGCGTGCGCTGGTACGACGGCCCCCTGATGCCGGGAGCCACGCCGCCCGCGACGCCGCAGTTCGTGTCACTCGGCGGCCGTCCGTTCCCCGATATCGGTATGGACTTCGCCGACGGCTTCCGGATCGGTCTGCCCTTCTTTCTTCCCATCGATCCCGCGTACGACACGCGTCTGCAGGTCGTGGACAACTGGTCATGGCTCAGGGACCGGCACCTCTTCAAGGCCGGTGTCGAGTACAACCGCACCGCCGTGTCGCAGCAGTTCATCGGGTTCGCGAACGGCCGCTACGTCTTCGATTCGGTCGACGGGTTCATCAACTTCGTCACGCACGGCAGTCGCTACGTCACCTGCTCGGACGGATCCGACAGCGCAACGGGGACCTGTCCCGACGGCGCCGCGGTCACCGGACCGGTGCTCCTCTATCTCCAGTCGGGAACCGTGCCTGGAGTGGCGCCGGACCGTCTGGGACGGGGTGACTTCGGCGTGAACGAGCTGGCGTTCTACCTTCAGGACACCTGGAAGCCGACCGATCGTCTCACGCTGAACCTGGGCGTGCGCTGGGAGGGGACGTGGCACCCGCAGGTCGCGGTCCAGCCCAATGCGACGTTTTTCGCACCCTACCTGAGCGACCCGCGCTTCCCGTCCGACGGCACGATCCCCGACGACCTCGACAACTTCCAGCCGCGCCTGGGCCTCGCGTGGGACGTGTCCGGCGACGCCCGCACGGTGGTCCGCCTCAACGCCGGTGCGTACCACTCGCGCATACCCATGCTGGTGTTCGCGCAGAGTGTGACCACCAACGGCGCCTTCCAGCAGATCTTCTTCCGGAACAGCTTCGGGCTTCCGGAGCAGGGGCCGCCCGCGGTCGGGGAGCTCATCGACGGAAGCGCCACGGCGCCGTTCCTCCCCGACATTCATGTGACGGCAAAGGACCTGGAACTGCCGCGCACCTGGTCGTTCGCGGCCGCGGTCGAGCGGGAGCTCGCCGGCGAGGTGGCCGTGAGCGTTTCGTACCAGCACGCCCGGGGCGACAACCTCTTTCGTTTCGTCAACCGCAACGATGCGGCGTTCGGGCCGCCCTTCGGCCTGGGCACCCATACGGGCGGAGGCGGCATCGGCACGCTCACCGTGGCCGAGAGCACGGCGTTCTCGCGCTACCACGCGGTAACGGCCGGGCTGCGCGGCCAGGATGCCTGGGGTGGGCGCCTGACCTTCGACCTCGGCTACACGTTGTCCTTCGACAGGTCCGACGACGACAACGAACGCGATCCCTTCACCTTCCGTTACGCGGACGCGTCCAGCCTGGCGCCGGAATACGGCTGGTCCGACCGCGACCGGCGGCACAAGGTCACGGGCTACCTGGCGTTCGACCTTCCCGGAAACGTCGCCTTCAACAACGTGGTGCGGTATCTATCCGCGTCGCCCGTCTCGGAGAACTGTGCCAGGCGCGGCGAGCGGGCCAGCCAGCCGTCGGACCGCATCTGCGCGGACGGCACGATCCTGGCACGCAACACGCTCCGGCGCGCCAACGCGTTCTTCACCTGGGACGTCAAGCTGTCGCGCCCCTTCGAGGTCGGGGGCGGCAGGACGGTCGAGGCTGTCTTCGACGTCTTCAACCTGACCAACGCCGACAACTCGCTGGACACCGCCCAGGGATCGCTCCTCTTCAACTTCGACGGGTCGATCCGCAGCGGCCTCGGGGATACGCGCCGGGCACAGCTGGGAGCGCGGATCCGGTTCTAGCCCGTCACCTGTCCACGCGCACCGCCAGGATGTCCACGTTGTGGTACTCGCGGTGCTTGACGGACGCGGCGTGATGGCGCAGCAGCGCGAGTGAGAGGTCCCGCTCGCTGGTCGGGTCGGGACGGTCTCCGAGCAACATCATCCGGTTCTCCAGGTTCCCGGCGCGCGTGGCTGCCGTGAACTCCAGCAACACACCGTCGCGCGTGCCCTGAGCGACCACCCGCAGGCGGCGTCCCTCCGCGGCCGGCGCATGCTCATCCTCTTCCTGGCGCAGGAGACAGAGCAGGGCTTCCTCGGTCGCGGCGCGCAGGCGTTCCGTCGCCCTGGCGCTCCATCCGTACCGGGTCGCGAAATCGACGACGAAACGGTCGAGTTCCGGGAGGCCTTCCGCGCGCAGCGCCATTTCGGCCTTGCGCCTGCGAGGCCCGGTCAGTTCGAGGAAGAGGGTCAGGATCAGGACGGTCAGCCCGCCGGCTGTGAGGCCGTTCGCGAGCATGCGACCCGTCGGCGTGGCGAGGTGGCTCGGGAAGATGGCCTGGAACTGGATGCCGACACCGATCCAGAACGCGAGACCCGCCACGAGCGCGTTCTGCCGGTTGGCGCCTTCGCGGAAGACGATGCGCATCCCCTGGGCGAAGGTCACGCCGAAGATGATCATGATGTACGCGCCCAGCACCGGGGGCGGTATCGAGAGAATCAGGGCCGCGATCTTGGGCACGAACGCAAGCGCGACGATAACGACGCCGATATGGATGCCCACCCTCCGGGCGGCCACGCCGATGCCGTCCGCGAGCGCGATGCCTGCCGTGTACGGCCACGGCGGCAGCACGCCGGCGAGTCCGGACAGCACGGTGCCGACGCCGCAGGCGTTGACCGCCCCTTCGACCCTGCGGAAATCGACCGCCTGGCGCTCCCGGTAGGAGAGTCGCTGCATGCGCACCGCGTCGCCGACCTGCCGGACCGTGATCACGAACGCCACGAAGAGAAACCCGGGCAGCAGGATCCAGAAACCGGGGCCGAAGCTCAGGTCCAACCCGGGCGAAGCCGCTGAGGGCACTCCGACCCAGGACGCATCGGCGACGCGTTCGAAGTCGAGAATCCCGAAGAATGCCGCGGTCAGGCACCCCGCGCCCATCCCGAGCACCGGGGTCCAGGCGCGCACGATCCTCGGGGCGCGAAGCATCAGGCCCACGACCACGACGATCGTCACTGCCGCGACCGTGGGAGCCGCGGCGGCGGGCGCCGCCTCGGGCACCCTCGTGAGCATGGCGAACCCCATCGGCATTACGGTCACCGAGACAAGCGCCAGGAGCGTGCCGGATGCAAGCGGCGTGATCAGGCGCCTCAGGTGCGACAGACTGGCCGCCATCACGAACTGACAGAGTGCCGACGCCACGACCAGGGCGCCGAGCAGGGCTGGCCCGCCCGTGATCAGGGCGAGCACGGACACCCCGATGGCCGCTCCCGAAGCACCCATGACGGTCAGGCTTCCGCCACCGATCGCGCCAAACCGGATCGCCTGCACGACCGTTACGAGTCCGCCGATGACCATGCTGGCGAAGATCGCCCAGGACAGGTACGCGTCGCCCTGGTTCGCGACTCGCGCGACGATCGTGTTGACCACGACCACCGGCACGCACACCAGAACCGCCGTCTGCGACCCGATGATGAACGACGCCAGAGGGGGAGGCCGATCGTCGGCGGCGTAGCGGAGTCTGCTTTGCGGTTGCGCTCGTTCAGGTGTCATTGGTCGTGTGTTCCCGCCCCCCCCTACGACTTCGGAATGTCCTTGTCCGGATCCACGAACGGCTTCGGCACCACCGCAGCTTCCCGTTCTCCATCCGGCGTGGCTGCCCGCAGGCGCGTCCCCAACTCCGCGAACGCGGTCGGCACCATCGCGTAGCCGATATTCCGCTTCAGCCGCGGCGACCACACCGCCGAGGTCACGAAGCCGATCGGCTCGCCGTCTCCGCCCGCCCACACCGGCCACCTCGTCATGTTCAGGTCCAGCGGCGCGCCGGCGATCTCGACGCCGGCCAGCAGCCGCCGCTGCCCCTCCGCCGCGATCCGCGCCAGCGCCTCACGCCCGATGAAGTCGCCCTCCTGGCCGTGGTCCACCTGCCACCCCAGCCCGACCTCGTAGGGATTCGTGTCCAGCGTCATGTCGATCCCGTAATTCAGGATTCCCGCCTCGATCCGCCGGATGTCCGACGGCCCCGTAGGCGCGATCCCCAGGTCGGCGCCCGCGTCCATCACCCTGTCCCACAGCTCCACCCCCCGGCTCCCGTCCCGCAGGTAGATCTCGTAGCCGACCTCGCCGCTCCACCCGGTCCGGGTCACCACCACCGGGATGCCGTCCAGGTCGGTCTCGGCGAACCAGTAGTAGCGCAGCCCCGCGACCCCGTCCCCGAACAGCCTCCGCACCACCTCCTTCGACTTCGGCCCCTGCACCTGCATCGGCGACACGTCGGGCTCGCACAGCCGCACGTCCAGCCCCGAATTCAGCGCCACCCCCTTTGCCCACAGCAGCACGTCGCTGTCCGCCAGCGCCAGCCAGAAGTGGTTCTCGCCCAGCCGCAGCAGCACCGGATCGTTCACGATGCCCCCGTCCTCGGCCGTGATCAGCACGTACTTGCCCTGTCCGACCGCGCACTTCGACAGGTCGCGCGGCGTCAGCAGGTTCGTGAACGCGAACGCGTCCGGCCCGGTGATCTCGACCTGCCGCTCCACGCTCACGTCCCACACCGTGACCCCGGTCCGCAGCCGCTCGTACTCGGCGTGCAGGTCGTCGTACCGCGTGGGCAGAAACATGTGGTTGTAGACCGTGTAGGCGCGGCAGCCGGCACGCAGGGTGGCGTCAAAATACGGCGAACGGCGGAGCCGCGCCCCGCGCTGGATGAGGGCCATGTCGAAGGTGGTCATGCATGGTTCTCCGGGTACTGAGGATCGAGGGGTGAGGATGGGGGTTTTGACATTGTGAACATTTTCACGAGCGTCCGCTCAATCGCGCGACCTGCTTCCGTTCGCGCAAGATTGCGCCTGCGGCAAGACGGCCCGGTCCTCCCGTCAGGCCGCCCCCCGGGTGGCACCCCGAGCCGCACAGGAACAGCCCCTCGACCGGCGTCGCATACCGCGCCCAGCCCGCGATCGGGCGCATGAAGAGCATCTGGTCGAGTCCCATCTGGCCATGGTACTCGTCGCCATTGGTGAGACCCAGTTCGGTTTCGAGGTCGAGCGGCGTGAGCAGGCGCTGGTCGACGATGCGGTCGCGCATGCCGGGGAGGTAGTCGTCGAGGACGGCGAGGACGCTGGCGATGAGGCCGTCGCGGTCCGCGTCGTGCTCCCAGTTGCCCTCGCGCAGGTGGTAGGGCGCGTAGCGGATCTGGATCGTGGCCAGGTGGCGGCCGGCGGGCGCGAGCGAGGGATCGTGCAGCGTGGGCATGACCATGTCCAGATGGGGGCGGGCGGAGGCGCGGCCGTACTTCGCGTCGTCGCTGGCGCGTTCGAGGTAGTCCAGGGTGGGGGCGACCAGGGTGTGGGCGGCGAGGCGCTCGGCCGCGTCCGGGAGCGGCGGAAGCCCGTCCAGAAGCAGGTGCAGGACCGCGGTGGTCCCGTGCATCTGGATGTTGCCGACCTTGCGGTTGAATTCGGGGCCCAGGCGCGGCGCGCCCACCAGTCCGAAGAAGGTGCGATGGGGATCGGCGCCCGAGATCACGCAGCGGGCGGCGATCTCTTGCCCGTCGGCCAGCGCGACCCCGGTCGCGGCACCGTTCTCGATGAGAATGCGCTCGACCTCGGTTCCTGTGCGCACCTCGGCGCCGTGGGCCCGCGCCGCCGCGGCCAGAGCCGCCGAGAGCGCCCCGATTCCGCCCCGGACGAACGCCGACGAGCGGAAGCCGTGGGGTTCGCGCCCCGAGGCGTGGTACAGCATCCGCAACGCGCCGCCCATGGCGCTGGGGCCGTGACGGGAGCCCGCCAGCGCGGTGGTGGCGAGCATTCCCTTGAGGGCGTCGCTCTCGAACCGGTCGTCGAGGAGGTCGCGGGCCGGGAGCGGCGCCACGCGCAACAGCTCCACGACCGTGCGCTTGCCGAGCCTGCCGGCCCGGATGAGAGGGCGGAGAAGACGCAGCCGCTCCCGCGCGGTCATGTCGTGCGGGGCGGGGGCCGGGTGATCGAGGGCGACGCGCAGCACCCGCGCCATGGTGCGCAGGTGGTCGGCCCAGTCGGGGAAGCGGGCCGCGTCGGTGTGGCTGTGACGGGCGATCTCGTCCCTGGTCCGCGCGGGATCGCGCCACAGGGTGAAGGCCTCGCCGCCGCCGGTCAGCGAGGTCGCCAGCGTGGGGGGGTGAATCCACTCGAGGCCGTGGGCGGCGAGGCCGAGGTCGGCGGCGAGGTCCGCGGGGAAGAGTCCCGCGTCCTGCGCGGCCACGTTGACGGCGCAGCCGGGGAAGATCTCCGCTGTCGAGGCGGCGCCCCCCAGAACCGCGCGCCGTTCCAGCACGAGGACCTTCCACCTCTCGCAGGCGAGCAGGGCGGCCGCCACCAAGGCGTTGTGACCGCCTCCCACGACGACCGCGTCGTACTGTTTCACCTCCCTTTCCTCCTTCCCAGATCCGCCAGCACCCTGCGCGCCGCCAGCTTGCCCGGCGCGCCCATGATGCCGCCGCCCGGGTGCGTGCCCGAGCCGCACTGGTAGTAGCCGCGCACCGGCGTGCGGTAGCCCGCGTACCCGGCGGCCGGGCGGAGGAAGAAGAGCTGCGACGGGGTCAGTTCGCCCTGGAAGATGTTGCCCTGGGTGAGGCCCGTGGTGCGCTCGATGTCGAGGGGCGTGACGACCTGACGGTGCAGGATGATGTCCTTCAGGTTGGGGATGTAGCGCGCCAGCGTGTCGACCACGGTGTCGCCGAATGCCTCGCGCTTCTCGTCCCAGGTGCCTTGGCGCAGCTCGTAGGGGGCGTACTGCACGAAGCAGGACATGACGTGCTTGCCGGGCGGCGCCATGGCTGGATCGATCGCCGAGGGGATGACGATGTCGATGTAGGGGTCGCGCGAGAAGTCGCCGTATTTGGCGTCGTCGTAGGCGCGTTCGAGGTAGTCGATGGACGGGCTGACCGAGACGGCGCCGCGGAGGTGGGGGCCGTGGCCGGGCATGCAGGTGAAGTCGGGCGCGGCGTCGAGCGCCAGGTTGACCTTGCCGGAGGAGCCGCGGAAGCGGTAGGCGCGCACGGCGCTGAGCAGGTCGTCGGGGAGGTCGTCTTCGTCGACCAGGTCGAGGAAGGTGCAGTGGGGGTCGAGGCTGGAGGACACCACCCTGGCGTGCATTTCGTCGCCGTTGGCGAGCGCCACGCCATTGACACGCCCGTTCTTCACCAAAGCCCGTGCCACCGGCGCGTCCGTCCGGATCTCGGCTCCCGCCTCGCGCGCTGCGGAGGCGATCGCGTTCGCCACGGCTCCGGTCCCCCCCTTGGCGAAGCCCCACGCCCGGAAATGGCCGTCGATCTCGCCCATGTAGTGGTGCAGCAGGACGTAGGCGGTGCCCGGCGAGCGCGGGCCCAGGAAGGTGCCGATGATGCCGCTGGCCGACAGGGTGGCCTTGAGCACGTCGGTTTCGAACCACTCGTCGACGAAGTCGGCGGCGCTCATCGTCATGAGCTTGACGAGCAGGTGAAGCTGGTCGGGTTCCAGGTCGAGGAAGTGTCGGCCGAGGCCGAGCAGGCCGCGGATGTCGCGCGGGCCCAGCCGTGCGGGATCGGGAGGGGCGATGCCGAGCAGGTGCTTCACGGCGCGCGCCATGTAGAAGAGCGACCGCCCGTATTCGTCGTAGGCCTCGGCGTCGCGGATCGAGAAGCGCGCGATCTCGCGCCAGGTGCGGTGGTGGTCCGCGTCGCGGTAGAGGCGGTCGCCGTCCGGCAGCGGCGTGAGGGTGCTTTCGAGCGGCAGGATCGTGAGTCCGTGGCGGGGGAGGTCCAGTTCGCGGATGATGTCGGGTCGCATCAGGCTGACCACGTACGAGAAAACGCTGTACCTGAAGCCCGGGAAGATCTCCTCGGTGACGGTGGCGCCGCCGAGGAGCGGGCGCCTTTCGAGGACGCACACGTCGAGGCCCGCGCGCGCCAGGTAGGCCGCGTGCACGAGGCCGTTGTGGCCGCCGCCGATGACGATTGCGTCGTACTTGCGGGTTATCGCGCTCAACGGTCCTTGCCCATGGTCCACTAACCCCGCTTGCGCGCCGGGTCGAAGAAGGGCGTCGGGGCCACGCGCGCGGGGACCCTGTGGCGCACGAACTCGACGGTCAGCTCGACCTCGATGCGGCTGCCCGGTTCCGCGAAGTCGCGGCGGATCGTGGCCAGTGCAATGTACTTCTTGAGGATCGGCGAAAAGGTGGCGCTGGTGATGTAGCCGATGTGCCTGCCGGGGGATCGGCCCCGGCCCTTGTGCGCGTAGATCGGCACGGCCTCGCGCGAGGCCCGTCCGGCCACCAGCGGCGGCAGGCCCACAGCGGCGAAGCGCTTCTCGATGCCCGGCCAGTCGGCTTCGAGGCCGGCGAGCGCCCACCGCGACGGACTGGCCGCTTCCCGCTCGAGCGCCTTTTGCCCCACGAAATCGCGTCCCGGCCGCGGCTGGACCGTCCACCCGAGGCCGGCCTCGTACGGCGACGACTTGCGCGACTCGATCAGCGCCGTCCAGCTCGACACGTAGTCGACCTCCTTGAGCAACAGGCCGGCCTCGATGCGGGCCACGTCCAGCGCGTCGAGGCCGGCGGGCGCGATCCCGTAGCCGCGGCCGGTCTCCATGAGTGCGTCCCAGACGGCGAGCGCGTGCTCGGGCGCCACCCAGATCTCGTAGCCCAGGTCGCCGGTGTAGCCCGTGCGGGTGATCGTGACCGGGGCCGTGCCGATGTGGCCCTCGGTCAGCGCGAAATACGGGAGCGCGGCGATGTCCGCGCCGGTCACGAGCCGGGCGAGGATGTCCCGCGAGGTGGGGCCCTGCAGGGCGAGCGCGGCGAGGTCGAGGGTGATGTCGCGCACGGCCGCGTCCATCCCGAGCGCGCAGTCCTGGAACCAGCGCAGGCACGGGTCGGCGGCCGTGACGCGGAACGTGTCGGGGCCGAGGCGCTGGACCGTGCCGTCGTCGATCAGCTTGCCGGCCTCGTCACACCAGGGCGTGTATAGCACCCTTCCGACCGGGCAGTCGAGGGCGCGCCGGGTCGCCACGCGATCCAGGAGCGCGGCCGCATCCGGACCCGTGACCTCGTACTTGCGCAGCGGCGAGATGTCGAAAAGCGCCGCCCCGCTGCGCACGGCATAGTACTCGTACTCGTGGCCGGGCTCGTAGCTGAGCGCGGCGGCGTATCCGGACCAGTTGCGCCAGCGGCGGCTGCGGCAGAGGGCGGCGGTGCGCGGGTGGAAGGGGGTTTCGAGGAGCATGGCGGGGAACTTTGTCGCGAACCGGGAGGACGGCAAGGTGGGAACCGAGGGCTCCCGGAGATTCCGCCAGGGAGGGTCACGTCTCACGTGCGTTGAATATTTGTTCCCAAAAGCGTTGAAATCTTGTTTATGTATTCGTTACAATTATATCTATGAGAGCGTTGAAAATGTGTCGCCGTTCTGTTGGTCTACTCCATTACAGCCCGTAGAAGCCTCGGCTCCAGGAGCGCACAGCGTGGAATCCGACCGCGACAGGCCGCCTGCCAAGGGCGAGATCGAGCACTACACTCCACGTGTGGCCGACCAGGAGCTGAACCAGTGTCTGGCTGCGGCCGGAGCTGTTCTGATCGAGGGCCCAAGAACCTGCGGCAAGACGGCGACCGCTCACCAGGCGGCCGCGAGCGAGGTCTTTCTGGATGTGGACCGCACTGCCCAGGACATGATCGCGGTCAATCCCGACCTGGTGCTCGAAGGACCGTCGCCTCGACTGCTGGACGAGTGGCAAACCGCCCCGGTGATCTGGAACCACGTCCGCCGCGCTGTGGATGCACGTCCCGGCAAGGGCCATTTCATCTTGACCGGGTCGGCCGTTCCGCCCGATGACATTACCCGCCACACCGGGGCAGGCCGCATCGTGCGGATGCGCCTGCGCCCCATGTCACTCTTCGAACTTGGGTCCAGCACCGGCACGGTGTCGCTCCGGAGTGTGCTTCAGGGAGTCCCGGTCCAAAACCCGCCCACAGACCTGTCAGTCGACCAACTCGCCAAACTGATTTGCGTCGGTGGCTGGCCCGGACATCTGCACTCCTCGCCTGAAGCGGCCATGCGCGTGAACCGAGGCTACGTCGACGACATCTGCCGTACCGATCTCCAGCGGGTCGATGGGGTGCGGCGAAACCCGGGGAGCGTCCACCGCTTCCTCCAGTCGCTGGGTCGAAACACCGCGACCTACGCATCACTTGCGACCATCGCGCGCGATGTCTCTGGCCCGGACCACAAGTCGATGACAGGCCACACGGCGCGCTCGTACCTTACCGGACTGGAACGCCTCCTGGTGGTGGATGACCAGCCCCCGTGGTCACCCCATCTGAGGTCACGCTCCCGGTTGCACGTCTCCCCGAAACGACACTTCGTGGACCCATCAATCGCAGCCGCAGCCCTCGGTGCCGGACCCGAACACCTGCTCCAGGATTTCCCCTGGTTCGGTTTTCTCTTCGAGTCGATGGTGGTCCGGGATCTGCGCGTCCATGCTCAGGCCAACGGTGCAAGAGTGTACCACTACCGCGACAACACGGGACTGGAAGTGGATGCCATCGTGGACGCCGGCCCCGGCCGTTGGGCGGCTTTCGAGATCAAGCTCGGTGTGAGCCGGATCGACGATGCGGCGCGCTCACTCCTGAAGTTCGCGAATCGGATTGATACCAGCAGGTGCGGTGAACCCGCCACCCTCGGGGTCATCGTCGATCGCGGGTTCGGGTATGTGCGTCCAGACGGTGTGAGCGTGATCCCTCTTGGGGCGCTCGGGCCGTAGGGACTGCTCCTACGCCAACCCCGCCAGCACCCCGAGCAACCGGTCGACATCGCTCCGGTTGTTGAACATTCCGACGGCTGCGCGGAGCAGCGTCCCGTCCTCCTGGAAGGTGATCGAGACGCCGGCTTCGGCGAGTGCCGGCCCCAGCCGCTCCGGGTCCAGCCCGTGATAGAAGCTGACGATGGCGGACGGATTATCGGGTGGGGTGAACATCTCCATGCCCAGCCCCGCGACACCCTCGCGCAATTCACCCGCCAACCCGTGCGTGTGCGACGCGATACGGTCCAGGCCGACGCCCTCCAGAAAGCCGAGGGCGGCGTCCATCGCGGCCACCGGTCCATAAGCGGGGTTGGCGTACTCCAGCTTCTCGGCGCTCGTCTTCAGGCGAAAGCGGTGTCCGGGGAGCGTCTCGGCGACCTGCCGGTGCCCGTAGCGGTCGGCGGTCATCCACTCGAGGTGCTCGCGGCGAACGTAGAAGGGCGCGCACCCGAAGTCCCCGTGCAGCCACTTGTACCCGTTCCCGCAGGCGAAGTCGACCCTCTCCTCGTGCAGGTTCGTGGGGAAGGTGCCCCACGCCTGGATCGCATCGGCGTACAGGTAGGCGCCGTGGGCGTGCGCGAGGTCGGCCAGCGCCGGCAGGTCGTAGCGGAAACCGTTCCGGTTCGACACCCAGGCCACGCTGATCAGGCGCGTCCGCTGGTCCGTGTGCGCGGCGAAGTCGTCCAGCGTGACGACACCGCCCCGCGAAGGGATGATCCTGAGCTCGATCCCGGCCTTGCGCTCCAGCTCGCGGTAGAGCACGAACGTCGTGACGAAGTGCAGTTCATCGACCACGACATTGTCCCCCGCCCGCCAGTCCATCGCACTGACGATGATGTTCTCTGCGCCGCTCGTCGCGTACAGGAAGGCGAGTTCGTCCTCTTCGGCCCCGAAGAGCCGGCTGAAGCGCGTCCGGGCACTTGCGATGGCCTCGCGACCGACGGACGTGTTCCGCCGGTACATTTTCTCGTCGGCGTATGCGCGGAGGGCGTCGCGTACCGGGATCGGCAGCGGGCCCACCGAGGCGGTGTTGAGGTACGCGAGTTCATCGGTGACAGGGAAGCTGGCCCGCACACCCAGTGGGTCGTCGTTCGAGCGGCCGGACCCGCGCGCCGGACCCTCGGGGACCGATGACGAGTCACCGGCTGTCGACTCGGCCGTGAGGCCGCGGGTGACCGGAAGCGCGGCCAGTCCGGCAGCGGCCGTTCTGCCCAGAAAGCGCCGGCGGTTCAATGACTTCATGGGTTCCTCCCGGTGTCGGTGCAGGCGCACGATAATGTCGAAGGCTGATCCTAGTGTCGCGATACTGAGGGGGCCAGACCATCCTTGCCGGTCGGGACGCTATCTTCGGAGTCATGAGTTCCTGGCTCTCGTCCCTCGAATCCGAAGCCATCGAGATCATCCGCGAAGGCGTTGCGACCGCCGCGCGGCCGGTGATGCTCTACTCCATCGGCAAGGACTCGTCGGTCCTCCTGCACCTGGTGCGCAAGGCGTTCTGGCCCGCGCCGCCTCCCATGCCGCTGCTGCATGTCGACACAACGTGGAAGTTCCGCGAGATGATCGACTTTCGCGACAAGGTGGCCGCCGAGGCCGGCGTGCGACTCATCGTCCACACCAACCAGGAGGGAATCGACGCCGGCATCACGCCTTTCACACACGGGTCCGAACACTACACCGACGTCATGAAGACGGTGGCGTTGCGCCAGGCCCTCGACGCCGGGCGCTACGACATGGTCTTTGTCGGCGCCCGCCGCGACGAGGAGAAGTCACGCGCCAAGGAACGCATCTTTTCGCTTCGCAGCGCCACCCATCAGTGGGACCCCAAGGCCCAGCGGCCCGAGCTGTGGAACCTCTACAACACCCGTCTGCGCGCGGCCGAATCGTTCCGCGTCTCCCCGCTGTCCAACTGGAGCGAACCCGACATATGGCGCTTCATCGCCGCGGAGGCGATCCCCATCGTGCCGCTCTACTGCGCCGCCGAGCGCCCCGTGGTCGAGCGCGATGGCCAGTGGATCATGGTGGACGACGACCGCATGCCGCTGCTCCCCGCCGAGCGCCCGCAACTGCGCCGTGTACGCTTCCGCACCCTGGGATGCTACCCGCTCACCGCCGCAATCGAGAGCGACGCCGACAGCCTCGACGCGATCATCGCCGAAACCCTGGGTGCCGAGCATTCGGAGCGCCGAGGCCGGCTGATCGACCACGACGGCGAGGCCGCCATGGAGCGGAAAAAGCGGGAGGGCTACTTCTGAATCCAGGTGGCCGCCCCGGTTGTGTTACCGGGTATAGATGAGCAGCACTCCGCTTGAGCCGCGGGTTCCGTAGAGGAGGCCGGCCTCGATCGGCGGGATGAACTGAATCCTGCGCACGTCCCGCGGATTCATGTGCAAGAGGAACACGTGGGGGTTCGCGACGGGCGCGTCGTTGATCAGGACATAGACCATGTTGCAGCTATTGGGGTCACCGCTGCGCCAACTCCGACTCATCTCGATACACAGGATCTCGTCGCCCCGCAACCGGGTTTCCTTGATCGACAACCCCGGCATGCGGGCCTCTCGCGCAATCCCGGCGAAGTCCAC
>CAZRQE010000178.1:0-10337 GCA_964602175.1 uncultured Gemmatimonadaceae bacterium
CGCGTGGGCGCACCCCGACCGCCTCGACGAATGGGCGCTGCCCGTCGCGCAGCAGAAGATCGGTGCGCTGCTCAGGGCGTGGCTGCGCGGTAACCGCCGCCGCGCGTCCGGCTGATCCGCCGGTTCGCGACCAGTCCCTCCAGCACCAGTTCGCACGCCGCCGCCTTGAGCCCGTCCGCGCTCTCGGCCGGCGCCAGCCCCACCAGTTCGGTCGCCTCCAGCAGCCCCGGCACCTGGCGGAACCCCTGCACGCACGCAGCGGCCGCGGCGTCCTCCGAGACCTGCATCACGCCGCCGCCCTCGAAGTAGTCCACCACCGAATCCAGGTCGGCCCCGCCGGCCCGCGCGTCGAAGGTCGCGCCCGCCGCCGCCGACACCAGCTCGCGCCCGATCCGCGCCGCCCCGTGCAGTTCGCCCTCGTACTCCAGCTCCAGCTTGCCCGTGATCGCGGGCAGGGACGCGTAGATGTCGCCGATCCGGGGGATCACCGCGCCCTCCTTCTGCCGGATCGCGCGGCGCTCGGCGCTCGACACGACGGTCTCGATCACCGCAATCGGGAGCCGCTGGCTCACACCGCTGCGCTGGTCGATGCGCTTCTCCATTCTCCCCAGGAATGCGATCCGCTCGGCGACCTCGCGCACGAAATCGGGGATCGCGACCGGCCGGCAATCCTCCTCCCGATCCACCCAGGCCTCCTGCACCGTGATCTTCACGCCCGTGTCCAGCGCCCTCGGGTAGTGCGTGCGGATCTCCGCCGAGATCCGGTCCTTGAGCGGCGTGATGATCTTGCCGCGCGCGGTGTAGTCCTCCGGATTCGCCGTGAACGCGATCAGGACATCCAGCTTCATGCGCACCGGGTATCCCTTGATCTGCACGTCGCCCTCTTCGAGGATGTTGAACAGCCCCACCTGGATCCGCGGCGACAGGTCCGGCAGCTCGTTCATCGCGAAGATCCCGCGGTTCGCGCGCGGAAGAATCCCGTAGTGGATCGTGAGCTCGTCCGACAGCAGGTAGCCGCCGCGGGCCGCCTTGATCGGGTCCAGGTCGCCGATCATGTCGGCGATGGTCACATCCGGCGTCGCCAGCTTCTCCAGGTACCGCTGCTCGCGTTCCAGCCACTCCAGGGGCGTGTCGTCGCCGTGCTCCGCGATCATCTGACGCCCGAACTTCGAGATCGGCGCGAGCGGGTCGTCGTTCACCTCGCTGCCCGCAATGATCGGCATGTGACGGTCGAGCAGATCGGCCAACTGCCGCAGAATCCTCGACTTCGCCTGCCCCCGCAGCCCCAGCAGGATGAAGTCGTGGCGCGCCAGAATGGCGTTCGCCAGCTGCGGAATCACGGTGTCCTCGTAGCCGTGGACGCCCGGAAAGAGGGTCTCGCCGGCCTCGAGCTTGCGGATCAGGTTGGCCCGGAGCTCGTCGCGGACGGTCCTCGGCCGGTACCCGGCGGCCTTCAGCCGGCCGAGGGTCGGGGGCAGCGTTCTGGTCATCGGGGAAACTTATCCGCTCCTGCGTTAGCTTTCCATGCGTCCCATTTCGCCGTCCCCGGTGACCCATACAGCCATGGCCTCACAAGCCCGCACGACCATCCACCCCGACCGCCATCAGCCGGCCCTGCCCCGCGAGCGCCTCATCGTGAGCGAGCCGCCGGACGACGAGGCCGTGCCGCTGGACGTCGTGTTCGTGGGCGGCGGGCCCGCCGGTCTGGCCGGGGCGATCGAGCTGGCGCGGCTGGTGCGGGAAGGCAACGAAGCCGGAGACGGCCCCGGGGACCTTGAAATCGGCGTTCTGGAGAAGGCGGAGGGACTGGGCGACCATAATCTGTCCGGCGCCGTGATCAACCCGAGGTCGTTCAGGGAACTCTTCCCCGCCATGAGCGATGCCGACTTCCCCTTCCGGCGCCCCGTCTCGCGCGAGGCCGTCTATTTCCTCACCGGGAAGTCCCACCTGCGCATTCCCGCGCCCCCCACAATGCGGAATCATGGGAATCACATCGCCTCCATCTGCGAGGTCGTGCGCTGGCTCGGCGAGCGCGCCGAGGAGGCCGGCGTGATGATCCTGCCCGGGTTCCCCGCCGACGCCCTGCTCGCCGACGGCGACGACGTGATCGGGGTGCGGACGGCCGCGCGCGGCCTGGACAGGGACGGGCAGCCGGCTGGCGCGGGCTACATGCCTCCAGTCGACGTGACCGCGCGCGTCACCGTGCTCTCCGAGGGGACGCGCGGCACGCTCACGCAGGCGTACCTGGACTGGCAGGGCGTGGGTTCGGCGAATCCGCAGATCTATTCCCTCGGCGTCAAGGAGCTGTGGGAAGTCCCCAGGCCGCTCGACCGGATCATCCACACCATGGGATGGCCGCTCGCCGGAGGGGGGCCGCTCGCCGGGGGCGGCGCGGACGGGCGCGGCGCGGACGGCTCCGGGTTCGGCGGCACCTTCGCGTACCCGCTCGCCGACGGCCTGGTCGCGCTCGGCCTGGTGGTCAGCCTCGACTACGGCAACGCGCGGCTGGATGTGCACGGCCTGCTGCAGCGCCTGAAGCACCACCCCCTCTTTCGCGGCATTCTCGAGGGCGGCGAAATGGTCGAATGGGGCGCCAAGACGATCCCCGAGGGCGGCTACCACTCGCTGCCGGAGCGCCGGCACGGGAGCGGCATCTGCATCGTGGGCGACGCGGCCGGCTACGTGGACGTCGCGTCGCTGAAGGGGATCCACTACGCGATGCAATCGGGCATCCTGGCCGCGCGCACGATCTACCAGGCGCTCAGGGCGGACGACACGTCGGAGGCGGGGCTGGCGTCGTACACGGCGGCGGTGGACGGGTCGTTCATCGCGCGCGACCTGCGGCGCAACCGCAACATGCGCCTCGCGTTCAAGAGCGGGTTCGTGCTGGGCGGCGCAAAGGCGAGCCTGGCGACGGTGACCGGAGGGCGCGTGCCCGGCGGCCGGATCGCGACGGAGACCGACGCGGCCGAGCCGAAGTGGCTGGCGTCCGCTGCCGGCGCGCCCCGGCCATTGCCCGGCCCGCTCGCCGTCTCCAAGGTGGACGCCGTGTTCAAGAGCGGGAACCAGACGCGCGACGACATTCCGTCGCACCTGACGGTGGGCGGGGACGTGTCCGCGGAGGTCGCCGAGATGTACGTTCACCTCTGCCCCGCGGGCGTGTACGAGCGCGACGGCGACGAGTTGCGCGTCAACGCGCCCAACTGCGTGGACTGCAAGGCGACCGACGTGCTCGGGCCCAGGTGGGCGCCGCGCGAAGGCGGCAGCGGGCCACGGTACCGGAGAATGTGAGGAGACGAGCATGAGCAATGTGGCCGACGTGCCGGCCGCCGGGCCCCTGTGCCTGAGCGGGCGGATCCAGGTCGAGGTCGGCGGCGAGATCGTGGCCGACACGGACGATGTCGCGCTGTGCCGCTGCGGGCATTCGTCCAACAAGCCGTTCTGCGACGGGACGCACAACCTCGTCGAGTTCGACGATCCGGGGGTGATCCAGGGAGGCCGCCTGGTGCCGGGCCGCGAGGAGGAGGCGGAGGCGGAGGGGGCGCCGGTGCGCATCGTGTGCGCCACGAACGGGCCGCTGCTGGTGCGCGGGCCGCTGACCGTGGTGGGTTCGGACGGCGCGATGTCGGAGGGGACGAAGGGGGCGCTTTGCCGCTGCGGCCTGTCGTCCACGAAGCCCTTCTGCGACGGCTCGCACAAGGGATCGGACTTTGAAGCGGATTGACAACGCACTGAGAGGAACCGTGAACAGAAGACACGCACTCACGATCATCGCGGCCGCGTTCGCTACCGCAGCAGTTGCCGCCTGTTCGGGGTACGGCGGCCCCGCGCCCGCCCGGCCGCTGGCCTACGACGTGCCGGAGCCGCCGATGGCGACCTTCCATATGACCGACACGATGGTCGTGACCATCAGCACGCCCATGGGCGACATGGCGGTGAACACCGGCACCGACCTGACCATGGCGATGACTTTCGAGCGCGCCGCGGAGGGCATACGCATCATGGGAAGCGTGGAGCACTTCCAGGCCTCCTCGCAGGATCCGATGACGGGAACCCAGCGAGTCGACGGCGACGACGTGAGCGGGACGCTGGAATACGTGATCGGCCGCAGGGGCGATGTCGAGATCACCTCGCTGCCCGAGCTTTCGGGTGCCGCCGCGCAGATGTCTCCGTTCGCTGCCCTCGCGTACGAACTGCTCCCGCCGCTGCCCGATGCCGTGGTGGAGCCGGGCGGGATGTGGGTGGACACGGTGACGTGGACCACCGACATCGAGTCGATGGAGACGACGTCGACGGGGATTCTGACCTACACGCTGGTCGGGGACACGCTCGTGGAGGGACGGACGCTCCTCAACTTTGCAGTGTCGGGCGACGTGTCCGCCGATATGGAGGGGAACGTGGGCGGAATGGCGATGACGCAGAGCATGGCGGGCACCACGTCCGGATTCATTCTCTGGGACGCTGAACGCGGCTTGCCGGCCTACCAGGAGGCCGACCGCGACATGGAGGGCACGATGTCGGCGGCAGGGATGCCACCCTTCTCGATGTTTGTAAGCGGGACCACCAGGGTCACCCTGCGGAACTGACCGGCATGGGCAGCGATCCCGCGGGCGACTTCCGACCACGAGTGTGACTATGCCCTTGACCAGAGTTGTCCGCATCCACGAACTCGGGGGCCCCGAGGTGCTGCGCCGGGAAGCGATCTGGCTGTCCGATCCGGGCCCGGGCGAAGTGCTCGTCCGGCAAGAGGCCGTCGGCCTGAACTTCATCGACACGTATCACCGCAGCGGACTGTATCCCGTGCCGTCATTGCCCACCGCGATCGGGATGGAAGCCGCGGGGGTGGTGGAGGAGGTGGGGCCACCTGGCGAGGGCGCGCCGACGTTCCAGCCCGGCGACCGGGTCGCCTACGGCTTCGGTCTGGGCGCCTACTGCAAGCGGCGGGTGATGCCGACGGACCAACTGGTGGCGGTCCCCGACGGCGTGGACTCCGAGACGGCCGCGGCCGCGATGCTGAAGGGCATGACGTCGTGGTACCTCTGCCGCCGCACCTACCGGGTGAGCGCGGGCGAGACCGTGCTCGTGCACGCGGCCGCGGGCGGGGTGGGCACGATCCTCAGCCAGTGGTGCAAGGCGCTGGGCGCGACCGTGATCGGCACGGTGGGCAGCGCCGAGAAGGGCGACGTGGCCCGCGCGCACGGGTGTGATCATGTCATCCTCTACAAGGAGGAGGACTTCGTGGAGCGGGTGGCCGAGATCACCGGGGGCGAAGGCGTCCCGGTGGTCTTCGACGGCGTCGGCAAGGCGACCTTCGACGGCTCGATGGAGTGCCTGAGCCGGTTCGGCATGATGATCACCTTCGGCAACGCCTCGGGGGCGGTGCCGCCGCTCAACCTGTTGCGGCTGAGCGCGAAGGGGATCACCGTGGCGCGCCCCTCGCTCAAGCCCTACATCGAGCGGCGCGAGGACCTGGAGCAGGCGGCCGGAGAGCTCTTTGGACACATCGAGGCCGGGCGCATCCGGATCACGATCGGGCAACGCTTGCCGCTGGCGGAGGCGGCGGAGGCGCACCGGGCGCTGGAATCGCGGGAGACGCAGGGCTGTACGGTGCTGGTGCCCGGGTGGCTGGAGTTCTCAAGGGGTTAGTTGACGGCGGGGACTATCAACTACGACGTTAGTTGGAATGAAGAGTCGCCACCGTCTGCCACGGGGCGCCCCAGCCAGTCCGCCCCCCCAACGCCTCCACGATTCACGTGAAACGTCCCCCAGCGATTGTCCGGGCCGCGTGTATGGCCGTGACCGTGGCCGTGACCGTGGCCGCCACCCTGGCCGGCTGCACCCTCTTCGGCGGTCCGTCACCCGCTGGCACGCTGGGCTATGGACTGCCCTCGCCGCCCTCCGCCGTGTACGGGATCGCAGACACGGCCCAGGTTACGGTGACCACGCCCGCCGGCAAGCTGGAGAGCGCCGGGGGATACGCGCTCACGCTCGATCTGGGCTTCGAAACGGATCCGGCGGGTGTGCGCGTCCGGGGTATCGTGGACGAAATCGAGGGCTCCCTGTGGACTCCGGGTGCGCCGTCGCAGCGGCCGCGGCCGATCGGGTCGCCCGCCGAGACCCACGACTTCGTGATCGATCGCCGGGGGGTCGTCGCGGTTCGGTCGTTCCCCACCCTCTCCGGGGATGCCGCCTTGCTCTTTTCCTTCGCGGGGCACGCGCACGACCTCTTCCCGCGCCTGCCCGACAGCGTGGTGGATCCGGGCGCCACCTGGCCGGATACGGTGAGGTGGCACGTCGACCTGCCGGAGACGGAGGTGACCTACCGGGCGATCCTCACCCACACCCTCGTTGGGGACACGATCCTGGACGGCCGCCCGCTGCTCCGCATCGCGGTCGACGGCACGCTGGACACCGTGACCGTCACCGGAGTTCCGGGCGCCGCGACGTACCGCGTGCTGAAGGGTCCCGTGACCGGGTCCGTCCTATGGGACCCCGAGCGCAGGCTGGTGGCGTGGGCCGAGTACGAGCGTGACCTGGCCGGCATGCTGGAGAGACCGGACCGGCGGGTCCTGGAGATGAGTCTCGAGGGGAGGGTCAGGCTGCGGCTGGAAGGGTGAGCCGCTGGCGCCGCCCGCCGGGCGTTGACCCGTGACCGCCGGGCGTGGACCGCCGCCCGCCCGCTTCGCGGCCCCCCAGCCTCAGGGACTGTACACGTAAACCACAGGCAGCCGGGCGACATCCGTGACGCCGGTGTCCGGGTGGTGGTAGATGTTCATCCGCCCGGTGCCGCAGTCGCCGAACCCGTCGCAGGACACCCTCCCGATCAGGCCGCTGATGCGTGTCGCCCCGATCGCGTCGCGCAGGCCGGCCCGGTCGATGTACATCGTGTCGCCCACCTCCACGGCAACCGACCCGATGGCCGAGAGGAGGATAGTGGTCGCGTCGTAGCTGTGCGCCCAATAGGGTGACCCCGGGGCACCGCCGTACCGGTTGTCGAACGCCTGCAGAACCTGTTGGCCGCTCCGCCCCGTCACCTCGTTCGTGTTCGCACCGAAGTCCGCTTCGGGTCCGGCGAAGTACATGCCCTCCGACTGCGGCGTCTCCAGGAACGCGGAGACCAGCAGGGCTGCGGCTGAAATCAGGGTCGTCCCTTCAAGCCCGTCGAAGGCCCGCGCCTGGGCGGCAAAGGCCGTCCCTTCGGTCACGAACAGCGGGAAGAAGACTGCGTCGGGGCCGGCGGCCGCGAACTCCACGAGGACGTCGGTCATATCGGTTTGGCCCTTGGCGATTGCGGCCTCTACCGGCACTTCGCCGCCGAGGTCGCCGAATGCGTCGGCGAACGCCTCGACGAGGGCGGTGGTGTACGGGTCGCCGTCGTGAACGGTGGCCACGCTCCGCAGCCCGAGTTCGTTGTAGACGAAGTCCGAAAGCGCGCGGGCCTGGTGCAGGTCGTTGGAGGCCGTGCGAAAGTAGCCCGCGTGGTAGTCGGCGCTGGCGTTGCCGGCCAGGTCCGAGGTCAGCCGCGGCGACGTATTGCTCGGCGAAATCATGACCATGCCCGCCTCGCTGACGATGGGCGACGCCGCCACGGCCGCAGCCGAACAGTTCGTTCCGACGATGCCGGCAACCCTCGGATCTCCGGTGATTCCCAGCGCGCCCGCGCGGCCGCCCGCCGGCGAACAGCTCGTGTCGACGGGATTGCCCAGCTCGATCTGGCGACCGTTCAAGGTTCCCATGTCCTCGACCGCGAACTCCGCCCCGCGCCTGGCCACGGCCCCCAGCGTCGGCGCGACGGTGATCGAGAGCAGTGTCCGGATCTGCACCGCCTCGCCGGGCTCCACCGTGACCGCGCCCAGCGGCCCGGGCTGGAAGGGTGTGGGCGGGGGCGGCGGCGGTGGGGGCGTAGGCTCGACCGGCATTTCCCGGCATGCCGACAGCGCGAGAACGGCGATCAGCGCCGTAGTGAACGTGAGGACCTGCTTGCGCATGGGACCGGCTCCTGATGAAATAATGATGATTTGATGATGAAATAATGACGAAACAATGATAACGGGCCAGAAAAATAGCACGGCTGACCAATCCCACCGCCCTCTTCACCTCCCGACGGGAGCGGCGCCTGTGGCTGGGGGCCGTGGCGGTCGTGGTCGCGATCTACTCCACCCTGGGGCTGGCGGGGACCTTGGCCGAGGTGCTGCGCGAGCACAATCTGCTGCCCGTCGCGGTGCTCGTGCTCATGTTGGCCACGGTCGCGGCGATCATCGGAAGCGGGCTGAAGAGGCGGCCGGGACGACGCGAGGTGTGGGTTGCGCTCGGCGTCACGGCCGTCTACGCGATGGCGGTGGTCCGGATGGGTGGTACCCTGGAGGAGCGCACGCACCTGTTCGAGTACGGGATCGTCGCGGTGCTGATCTACCAGGCGCTGCGGGAGCGTGCGGGGAACGGCCGTCGGGTGCCGGCGCCGGCCGTGCTCGCCCTGGTGGCAACCGTGGCGCTCGGCTGGCTCGACGAGGGACTCCAGGCGCTGATTCCCAACCGTGTCTACGACAACTTCGATGTGGTCAGGAACAGCGTCGCCGCCATGATCGGGATCGCGGGGACCGTCGCGGTCGGGTGGGTGAACGAGCATTCGGACAGGCGGCGGGAGGCCGACTAGCGTCTCCAGGCCGTGGCGTCGGGAATCCCGCGGCTGTAGAGGACCTCAAGGCCCGCGGCGGCCCAGGCCGACCGGTCCGCGACGGCGTCCGGCATTGCTACGCCGCCGGAATCCCGCAGTATGGCGCGCACGCGGCCAGCCACGGGGTCGCGCAGAATGGTGACCGAGCGATCGCTCTCGCGGTCCAGCGTGGTGGTTCCCTCCGGCCCCGACAGCGTGATCGACCCCAGCGCGCCGGACCACGCCGCCTCCGCAGGCAGCGCATACACGAACGCCGACTGTCCCTCGGCGTCGGCCAGCACCGGCATGCCGAAGTTCAGTCCGAACAATTCGCGCCCGTCCTCGGCCAGGCCGGCCAGCCGGTAGGCCCCACGTGAAATCGGCAGGACGGCCGGAGCATCGACGACCATCGCCGGGTCGAGGAAGAGATTCCCCTCCCCGTCGATCCCGCCCCACAGGAGCAGGGATCGTGTGCGAGGCCCTGTCGACGCGGCCGCGCTGCGGGCCTGGTCGAGGCGGTGATTGAGCATGCGGGTGAAGTTGTATCCGCTGACCCACGGCGGATCGCAGTAGGTCATCAGGTCGGGGACGCTGGGCGGCACCAGGACGTCGTTCCGGAAATCGAATCCCCAGGAGCCGATGGAGCCGTCGCGCTGGGGGAAGGACGGATCCGGGCCCTGCGCGCCTCCGCAGGGCGCGTGATAGAGGCTCAGGTTATGCCCCAATTCGTGTGCGATGACGTCGGGCACGGGTACGCTTGAGCTCGAGAACCTGCCCAGGTCGGCCACGCCGTTGGTGGAGACCGTCTTGCGCGCGAGCCCGAGATGGTAGCCGCCGCGGCCCTCCATGACCCGAATGGCCTCGGTTTCCCGGAGCACGCTGTGCGGGTCGACCGACGCCGTCACCACGGGTTCGTGTACCGTCACATTGAACCCACGGACGGGCAGCAGGGACCGCACATCCCGGAACAGATCCGACTGGGCGTCGAGGTCTCGAGTGTGCTCCAGCACCGACGAGTCCGGGTCCGATTCCGCCAGGAACGGAATCACCGTGAGATCGAAGGACGGCATCGCGCGCACCGCCACCTCGGCCCGTCCCGTCGCGGGAATGCGTTCGGTGACGCCCAGCGCCGGGTCCAGCGTTCCGCCGGGGTCGATCTCCACCACCATCTCCAGTCCGGGCTGCAATACCGCGCCCGGAATCATGGCGTTCGCCGAGCGGGCCAGGTCGCCTTCCTCGAGTTCGGTGGGGATCGTCGCGGACTGGGCGGGGATGTCGACGACATGCGCTTCGGCACCGTCCAGAAAGAAACGGGCGCGGACGTCCGGGAGACTCGCGCTCGTGCTCTGGTCGGCTCTCACGAAGACCCGAAGCAAGCCGTCGTTGCCCGCGACCAGCGGGACCGGGAAGTCGACCGACTGGACAGCCTGCGTCACGTAGGCGACGGATCCTTCGACGGCTCCGCACCTGGGCACATGCTGCTCTGCCAGACCATTGAGCCAGTCGAGGAAACCGGGATCGCGGGGCGCACACAGCTTCGTGCCCGCGAGCAGGAGCGTTTCGAGCTGCCCGAGCGCCGTGAGAGTGGCCGGCAGGACTCCCTGCATGTCGCGATTGCGCGTCAGGTCGAGGGACCGCAGAGCTGAGAGATTCCCCAGTTCGGGCGGAATCGATCCGGTTAGCC
>CAZRQE010000179.1:0-13560 GCA_964602175.1 uncultured Gemmatimonadaceae bacterium
CCCATGCTCGAGCCCTTCTTCCGCTGGTGCGAGGCCACGCTGATCGGCAGGGCCGTCGCCGAATCCGTCTGGGCATTCCCGATACTCGAAGCGATCCACCTGCTGGGACTCTGCATGCTGGGCGGGGCGCTGCTCGTCGTCGACCTGAGGCTGCTGGGCGCCGGACTCACCGGCCAGCCGGTAGCCCGCCTCGCGCGCAACGCGCGGCGATGGCTGATCACGGCTCTCCTGATCATGGTCGCCACCGGGATCCCGCTCTTCCTCTCGGAAGCGATCAAGGCGTACTACAACACCTCGTTCTGGGTGAAGATGATCACGCTGCCCATCGCGCTCGTGTTCACCTTCGCGGTGCGCGAGCGCGTGGCGCGTGAAGAGGGACGGGAACCGGGCGTCCGCGGCAAGATCGTCGGTGCGGTGTCGCTGGCTCTGTGGTTTACCGTGGCGGCTGCCGGGCGGTGGATCGGGTTTTCGTAGACGACCCCGCGCGCTACCGGACCAGACTGCCAGCAGCCACCCCTAGCACCGCCCCCGCTCCCGCCGCGCCCTCAGCAACTCCTCGTCATACGGAGCACCCGTTCCCGACGACCCCAGGAAGATCTTGCTCCCGTCCGTGAAGGTCACGTCGCGGCCGTTCGCCCGTTTCAGGGAGTGGTCCTTGGCCTGGTACCCGTCGACGATGATCTCGGTGCCGGGCTGAAGGCAGTCGCGTCGCAAGCCACGCCTCAGCAGGACGTTCGGGGTCCCTCCCTCGACGGCCCACACCTCGGTCGTTCCGTCCTCGTTCTCGATCTCGAGGTGGATCCACGTGTGCGGGTTCACCCATTCCAGCCTGACGATCTTTCCCTGCAGGCGCACCGGCGCATTGCGGTCGAACTCCGCCCCGAACGCATGATGCGCCACCAGGGGCACCGCGATCCCCGCCGACAGGGCCAAGCCGCCGGCCACCATCGTCCAGGTGTTACGCATTTTACGTATTTTACGCATTTTACTGGTTCCCCTGGTTCCTTCGCTCCTCGGCCCGCGCCCCGCGCAGAACGTTTTCGAGCGCGTAGTTCGCTTCGTGGCAGGCGTATTCGTAGACGAGTCCGTCCAGCCGCGTGAACGGCACCTCGCCGCTCCAGGGCCGCGTGAACATCAGCGGATCCTCGACGGTGAACTCGTAGTTGATGGTATGCTCGCCGGCGCGCGTGAAACGCTCCGTCACCTTGAATTCCTCCGACGGAGCAAACCCCTGCAGCGTCTGGTCCGGGTGGAGGTTGGTGGTCTCCACGACCAGCGTGTCGCCGGCCCAGTGTCCCCAGGAGTCGCCCATCCACGGGCGGATGTGCTTCGGCAGGCGGTTCGGTTCACCGAGGCGAATGACCCTCACATCGTGCACCATCTCGGTCATGATCATTACATGGTCCGGGGTCTGCACGATGGTGTAGTTGTTGTTGTAGAAGTAGTTGGGCAGCATCGGCGGGCCCGCGTTCGACCCGAACGACATGATGCAGCGCTCGGCCAGGGGACGGTTCTCGGGGTTGTCATAGGCGCCGAACTGAGCACGCAAGCGACGCCGCTCGCCCATCCGCCGCCGACCTTCCTCGTTCAGTGCCGGTACGCGTCCGTTCTCCGGGTCGACGACGAGCGACGTCCTGGGTTCGCCATTGAAGACCGCGACGCGCTCGCCGGCGTCGATGAAGAAGGCGTTGTAGCCACCGGTGCCGCCCGATGCTGCGTCGAAGAGCGGGTTCCCCGTGAACACTCCGCCGACGGGCGGGGCCTCGCGGTTCGGGTCGCTGTCGGCGTAGTCCTCCACGCGGGAGTCGTAGGCCCATCCCTCGATCTCGGCGACTTCCTCCCAGGTGTAGACCGGCCCCAGGTCATCCCGGCGCTGAATGGTCGTGATCGTGGCGTTGGACCAGTTGCCCTGCAGGTCCGGGTGCCCGGTGGGCGTGCGCGGGACGACCCAGTCGCGTGCCTCCTGCTCGCGGTCCTGCTCCTGGGCGGTCGCTGGTGGGGCCAGGGAGGCGGCGGCCGCGACAACCGCCAGCGCGAGGGCCGCGGCTGTGCGCACGGCCAGTGCGACGCCCGCGGCCGCGCGCAAAGCTGGTGCCGCACGGCGCGCGCCGTATTCCGCAGGCATCGCCGGGCGGGGTGTCACCGAGCTAGCGGCGAATCGGGTTCTTGCGCAAATGGCCATACATCAACTCCTCCACGAACTCTACGCACTTGAACTGACCAAGGCGGGCGTTCGGGTCGATATTGCGGTAGAGCGGCATCCGGATCGTCCACGGGCGCGCGAACGTCTCGGGGTCCTCGAGCTCGGCTTCGTACATGATGTGGTCGGGACCGAGCATGGTGTAGCGCTCGGTGACCTGGAGCCGCGCGCTGTGATGGTTGCCCGCGCGGTCGAGCCAGGTCTGGCCGTTGAAGCCGTTCACTTCGACGACGAAGGTGTCGCCCTCCCAGCGGCCCACCGACTGACCCATCCACGAGTCGACCTGGGGCGGTCCCGGATCCTCCAGGTAGATGTCGCGCATTGCGCCCGCGTATTCGTAGGCGATGAAGAACCTGGAATCGCTCTGGAAGATGCGCAGCGGGAACGGCATGTAGGTCGCCCGGGGCACGCCCGGCAGGTAGCACCTGATCTCGGGGTCGCGTTCCAGCCACAGTTCGCGGTTTTCGTCGCGACGGGCGCGCGCCTCGGGCAGGTAGGGGATTTCTCCGCCCACGACCACGCCATAGCCGGATGGGACCGACCCGACCGCACCCAGGGCGACCACCTCGTTGGCGGGCACGGGGATCACCGGACCCGGCTGCATGGCGAGAGCGGGGCGCGCCGTGTGCGGCTCGATGTCCCAGTGCGCGTTGCCGAGCGCCTGCCAGAGCCCGTTCATGTCGGGTCTGCCGGAGGCGGTGCGGGGAATCGTGCCCGCAGCGGTGTCCTGCGCGCCGGCCGCACCCGGGAAGGCCAGGGCCCAAACGGTTGCCAGCGCCGCCAGGATCAGGGTTCTGGGTCGTCTCATCACGTTCTCAATGTGCGGACTCACGCGGACCCGGTCCAGTTGTCGGAGGCCGGTCCAGTTGCCGGAGGCCCCGATGCCGTTACCGGAGGCCGAATGCCAGCAGCAGGTTCCCCGGCATCTGGCTGAACGTCCCGTATCCGCTGTTTACGAAGAGCATCCCGTCGGCGACGACCGGGCCTGGACCATCGATCGCCCCTCCGCGGGCGGGCACTCCGTTGGAGGACTCGACCACCTCGGTGGTGTCGAATTCCCAGACCACCGTCCCGTCCATGGTTGAATGGGCGCGAATGATGCCGTCGAGGCCGCCGGCGAACACGATGCCCTCGATAGCGGTGACCGCCGCCGAGATGGACGCGTAGCATCGCTCCTTCCCTTCGCAGCCGTTCTCGGGCGCCGGCGCGCCCCACACCACCTCGCCGGTCGTCAGGTCGAGCGCGTACAGCCCCGGCGCGCGTTCATGTTCGGGGTTCACGTCCGTGATCACGGCGTTCCGGTCGGCGTTGGGCGCATACGCGAGCCGGCCGTCGCTGGCCATGCCCCAGTGAATCCCGCCCAGCATGCTGCCCTTTCCCACCTGGGTCGACCAGAGGACGGCGCCGTCCGCGTCGGGATCCAGCGCCCACACGGTCCCCGATTTCTGCCCGGCCACCAGGATCTCGCGGCCGTCGCGGCGCGTGACCAGCATCGGGGCCATGCCGAAGTCGAGGTCCGGCCCGACGGGGTCCGGGCAGTTCTCGCGGCCTCGCATCTGCGTGCAGGCCATGTTGAAGGCGTCGTCGGCCGTCGCCTGGAAGGACCACGCGAGTTCGCCGGTCTCCATGTCGAGCGCCACGACCGCGTCGCTGTTTTCGGTGGTCGGGCGGTTGAGATTCTCGCCCGTTCCCGCGTAGACGAGGCCGCGGCGGGGATCCACGGTCGGACTGGACCAGACAGCCGCACCGGAAGGCGCCCACTGTGGCGTGCCCGCGGCGTTGGCCTCGGTCGCCTCCGGATAGCCCGGAATGATCCGGTGATACCACAGCGTCTCGCCGGTGAGGGCGTCCACCGCCGCGACCGCACCCGACGATGTGCAGCACTCGTAGCGGGGATCGCCCGCCAGGACGACTTCCAGGGAGGAGATGGGGACGTAGAGCCGGCCGTCGTGCAGCGCGGGGCTGCCGGTCCCGTAGGACGCCGGGTGCCAGCCCACGCGGGACTTCCACAACAGCGTCCCGCTCTCCACGTCCAGCGCGTAGACGTTCGTACGCGAGTCCATGAACCAGGCGGCCGGTCGACCCTCGGGTCCCTCGCCTAACAGGACCGCTCCGCGCACTCCGGCATCCGCCTCGAATCTCCAGCGGATGCAACCGGTCCCAGCGTCCAGGGCCAGGACGTTGCCGAAGGGCCCGCCCACGACTACGTGTCCTCCTGCGACGGCCGGCGACGTGCGAACCTGCCCCGCGTCCGGAAACGCGAAGGCCCAGCGCAACTGCAACGCCGGAACGTCCGCGGCGACGAGTCCCGCCCGTTGCGGGGGCTGGAAGCCCGTGCCGGACAGGTTGCCGCCAAACCCCATCCGCGAAACGGTTCCGATGTCCAGCGGGAACCATCCCGCGTCCGCGCAGAACGCCGACTCGGGGAAGCTCTCTTCCACATAGGCCCGGCGAGCCAGGTATTCCGCGACCCGGACCCGCTGCTCCGGCGACAGCGCCGCACCCTCCGCGCGCATGACGCCGTCTTCGAGGGACGCGACGATGGCGCGCGGGGACAGCTGGTTGAGCAGTCCGGTGCCCGGCGTACGCTCGTCCCCGGCCGAGGTGTGGCAGCTGGCGCATTCGTCCGCGAAGATGCGCGCGCCCTCTTCCCGCTCCTGTTCTCCGGGGTCCTGGGCCCGGGACGGCCCGGGCACCAGGGACGCGACGAGGCCCGCGGCCGTCACGACCGCCGTGCAGGTGCTCTTCATGGATTCACGCGCTCCGCTGACAAGGCTGACAAAGCGAAAGCCCCCGGGAAGTCCGGTTCTATCCGGAACCTCCCCGGGGGCTCTTAACCGGCCGCAACCCGGCGCGAACACCGCCTACGGCGCGAACAGTTGGATCGTTGTTTCGGCTTAGTTGCCGAAGCGGCGATCGCTTGCCCTTGCCGGGTTGGGCTGGGTACTTGGACTAGACAAGAGATCACCTCCTTTATTTCGGGTTCGACATCGGGCGGGATTCCACATCCTGCTCGAAACCGGGCCACCGTATCTCGGGGACCAGGCAATGGCCTTGTGAGCCACCTGTAATGTATACTCGGCTGTATCCGGGAATCAAGCCGGGAGGCCATCCACATGAACCGACATTCTTCCTGCCGGGCCGGCGCCATCGCCGGCGTCGCCGCGATCGCGGCCGCATGCTCGGGGCCCGGCCAGGCCGGCCCCGCGGACCTGATCCTGGCGGGCGGTCCGGTGATCACGCTGGACAGCGAGAGCCGGGTGGCCGAAGCCGTGGCGGTGCGCGGTGAGCGCGTGGTCGCGGTGGGGACGGCCGCCGAGATGGAGGCCCTGGCGGGCCCGCATACGGAGCGCGTGGACCTCGCGGGGCGCGCCGTCACCCCGGGGCTCATGGACGCGCACGTCCACTTCGCGAGTGGCGGGGCGAGCCGGCTCTACCGTCTCGACCTGAGCTACCCGAACGTTGAGAACATCGGCGACGTGCAGCGCCTGGTGGCCGAGCAGGCAGAGCGCGTGGGCGAGGGTGAGTGGGTGCGGGGCGGTGGCTGGGACGAGGGCAAGCTGGCGGAACTGCGCTACATCCTGGCGTCGGACCTCGACGCGGTCGCGCCCGGACGCCCGGTCTGGCTGTCCCACACGATGGGCCATTACGGCGTTGCCAACTCGCTTGCCCTGGAGATGGCGGGGATCACGGCCGACACGCCCGATCCGCCAGGCGGCACGATCGACCGCGACGCCGACGGGAACCCTACCGGAGTGCTGAAGGAGTCTGCCCAGGGGCTGGTGTCGCGCCTCATTCCCGGTCTCGGCCCGGACCAGCAGCGTGAAGGGATCCGCTCGCTCGCCGACGCCTTCAACGCCGAGTGCATGACCGGAGGGAAGGATCCGGGGATTGGCCCGGGCACCTGGGATGCCTACCGAGACGTCCTTGCCGACGGCGATCTCAGCGTGCGGATCTTCGCCCTGTGGCGCGGACGCAACGGCACGATCGACGAGGTGCGCGCGTATGCGGACAGCCTCGCGACCTTCACGCGGCCGTACGAGTCGACCAGTGACGACCGCCTGATCTCCGGCGGTGTGAAGCTCTATATCGACGGCAGCGGCGGTGCCCGCACGGCGTGGCTGTACGAGGACTGGAACCGCGAGCACACCCACACCGACACCGGCAACCGCGGCTATCCCACCATGGACCCGGACGAACTGCGCCGCCGTTTCCGGGCGTATCACGACGCCGGGCTCCACGTCAGCATCCATTCCATCGGCGACCGGGGAATCGACTGGACCGTCGACAGCTTCGTGGAAGCGCTCGAAGCGACGCCCACGCGCGGGCTCCGCCACGGCATCATTCACTCGAACATCCCCACCGACCGTGCGCTTGACCTCATGGCCGAGCTCCAGCGGGACTGGGAAGCGGCCTATCCCGAGCCATCCCCTTCATTCACCTGGTGGATCGGCGACACCTACGCGGGCAATTTCGGCCCCGAGCGCGCCCTGCGTCTGAACCCGTTCCGCTCATACCAGGAGCGGGGGATGATCTGGGCGAGCGGGTCGGACTACTTCGTCACGCCCTTCCCGGCCCGGTACGGAGTGTGGGCCTCGGTCGCCCGTCAGCCGCTGCTCGGCGTGTACGGCCCGCAACCCTACGGCACGGCCCAGTCCGTTGACGCCGAAACCGCGCTGCGCTCGTTCACGACCTGGGTCGCGCACCAGATGTTCCTTGAGGACGAAGTGGGGACGATCGAGCCCGGCAAATACGCGGATCTGGCGGTGTGGGACCGGAACCCCCTCACGGTTCCCACGGACGACCTGCGCGACATGGCCTGCGAGGTGACGGTGTTTAACGGGGAAGTGGTGTACGAGCGGGAGGCCGGATCGTCGCTTGAGGGGGCCGAGCCGGAGTCGGCGCCCGAAGACAATGGCGAACTGGCGGCCGAGCCGGATCCCGCGCCAGGGCAGACCCGCCCAGCGGCAAACGCGTCGCCCTCTCCGCAGCGCCAGAGAACTCTCCTCCTTTGGGGCCGTGCCGGTCCCGACCGCGTGCAACTGGATCCCGCGGTCGTCCTGCACGGCGCCGCGTCGCTGCCCGAATCTCCCGGACCCTACCGGATCGAGGGCCGCGGACCCGATGGCCAACGGCACTTTTCGCTTGCCTTCGTCCCCGCCGTCGAGGCCGAGACCGGTCAGGGACATTTCGTCTTCACGCTTCCCGTGGATCCTGCCTGGGCTGGTGCGCTGGCCCGCATTGTCCTCTCCGGTCCGGCTGGCTCGGACGTCCTGGATGCCTCGACGGATCAGCCCATCGCAGTGATCAGCGACCCGGAAACCGGGCGCATCCGGGCGATTCTGCGGGGTGCGGACGCCCTTGAGGGATCGGACGCGCGTGAGCGACTGGCTGCGGGCGCCGCCGTCTCTTTCAGCCGCGGCCTGCCCGATGCGGCGGCGCTGCGGGGGACGAGGTAGTCGAGCGGCCGCCGCGAGCGCACCGCCGCTCGCCCTCAAGCCGCCTTGTACGCCCTCCGGAACACAAGAGCACTCACCACGACCGCGATCCCGATCCACACGACCCCCCAGGTCACCGTGGGGATACCGGTCATCTCGGCCAGCATCGCGGCATCGGACCGCAGGTGCGGACGGTCGATGACGTCGCTCTTGATGTCGAGGATCGCATAAAGGCAGCTGGTCAGGCCCAGCGCCGTGAGGACCATGCGGCTGGCCCCGGGACCGAGCTTGCGTCCTGCGATCACGAGGGCCGTGCCGAAGCCAAGGCCGAACAGGAGCCCGAAGCCGTTGCGGACGTAGAGGGCGGTGAGAGCCACGACCATCACGCCCACGGCAAGAATCAGGAAGCGGTTCGAGATTCGGCTCGCGCCCGCGGCCGAGAGCAGCACCACTCCCCAGAGCAGGCTGCCGAGGTATCCGGCGGACAGCGTGATGAACGCGTTGCCGCCGCCGCAGTAGCACGCGCCTCCCTCGGCGGGGTCAAGAACGATCCGCTCGATCGTGCCGCCGGTCGCCACCGACGCGATGCCGTGGCTGATCTCGTGCAGCATGACCACGAAGATCTTGAGGGGATAGACCACGGGCGTGTCCCACAGGAACCAGACGGCGGCGAAGTAGACCGCGAAGCCACCGAGGAAGACCAGCTTGCGCCGGGTCGTCGAGTGTTGCCGAGCTTGGGTCATGACCGGAATCCCAGTTTTTCGATTGAGGGGACGCGTGGGTGAGCGCCCATGATGTCATCCGGCGGCGGGGGTCGCCACCCGCCGGGCTTGACCTTCCCTACGTGCCGCGGGCCGTCCCTGTTCCGATGATTCGCGTGCGGGGCCGGGTTGCCGGCCGCCATTGGCTGGCCCACGCCGCTTCGGTAGCTTGAGTCGCCACGGCGAGGAAGTCCACCGGGAGGGTCCAGTGAAGAAGAGCGCGTCCGCAGTGGTCATGGTGCTGGGACTGGTTGCCTGCGAAGTGCCCGAGTTCAAGCTCCTCGAGGTTGGGGATCCAGCGCCCGCCTTCGCGGCAACCACGCTGGACGGGATCGAAGTGGGCATCGAGGACCTCACCGGCGATCCGTTCATGCTCAACATCTGGGCCACCTGGTGCGCCCCGTGCCGCGAGGAGATGCCCGAACTGCAGGAACTGCACGACACCTACGCCGATCGGGGGTTTCAGGTGGTGGGCGTGAGCGTGGACGACCGGGGCTCGCTCCCTGTGATCGAGGCGTTCATCGCCGAAATCGGGGTCGACTTCCCCATTTATCACGATCCCTCCTGGGAGATCGTCGACTCCTATTCCCTGCTGGGATTGCCGGGGACGTTCCTCGTGGACCGCAAGGGCACCGTCGTGAGGAGGTGGATGGGTCCCTTCCACCCGATGGAAGAAGACGTGCAGGAGGACGTGCGGGAGCTGCTGGAGGCCGGCGCGGCCGCACAGCCCTGACTGGGCGCGACAGGCCGCCACGGTCGATGTCCGCGTCCGGAAGCAAGCCAGGCTCCACAGCCGACGGTCGCAGGACCGGCCGGGGTCTGTCCCGCGGAGGCTTGCGAAGGAGGCCCCTGGCGCGGCCCCGCGTTCGCACCGAAAGCGGCTTCATGTCTCGGGACCGCATGCTCGACAGGGCCATGCGGATGCGTCCCTGGGACGTGATCGTCGTCGGGGGTGGCTGCACCGGGATCGCGACCGCCCTCGATGCGGCCGGCCGCGGGTACCGCACCCTGCTGGTGGAACGCGGGGACTTCACCGGCGGGACCTCCAGCCGCAGCACCAAGCTGATCCACGGCGGCGTCCGCTACCTTCGCCAGGGGCGGGTGCAGATGGTGTACGGCGCGCTCCGGGAACGGCACCGGCTGTGGCGCAACGCGCCCCACCTGGTGGACAGCCTTCCGCTGGTCGTCCCGGCTTACCGGTGGTGGGAGCGCCCTTACTACGGCGTGGGACTGATGGTCTACGATGCGCTGGCCGGCCGCCGGGGCCTCGGGGGTTCGAGGGTCGTCGGCAGGCGCGAGTGCCGCCGCCGCGTGTCGACGCTCGCGGGTACCAGCTTGCGGGGCGGTGTGCTCTACCACGACGGTCAGTTCGACGATGCCCGGCTCGGCTGGACGCTGCTGCGCACCGCGGCCAACTTCGGTGCCGTGGTGGTCAACTACGCGGAAGCGGTCGCGCTGCGGGCATCCCGCGGGAAGGTCAAGGGGGTGCACCTGCGTGACCGGATCGGCGGTGACGAGTGGGTTGCGCTGGGCGCGGTCGTGATCAACGCCACGGGGCCCTCCGCCGATGCCGTGCGAGGGCTCGACGACGCGCGCGACGGGTCCGGGGTCGTCCTCAGCCGGGGCGCGCACATCGTGGTGAGCAGCGCGTTCCTCCCCGGCGATACAGCCGTGCTGGTCCCGTCGACGGACGACGGCAGGGTGCTCTTTGCCATCCCCTGGCACGGGCACGTGCTGATCGGGACGACCGACGTGCCCGTAGCCCAGCCGGTGAGCGAGCCCGTCCCGACCGGCGCCGAAATCGACTACCTGGTCGACCACGCCAGCCGTTACCTGACGCGGCCGCTGGCCCGGTCGGACATCCTCTCCGCGTGGGCGGGGCTGCGTTCGCTGGCGGCGGTGGACGCCGGCACGGGGGATACGGCCACGCTGTCCCGCGACCACGCGGTGAGCGTTTCCCGGAGGGGACTCGTCACCGTCGTCGGAGGCAAGTGGACGACGTGCAGAAAGGTCGGACAGGACGCGGTCGATGTTGCGGCGGAGGTGGCTGGTCTGTCGCCGGCGCCTTCGGTGACGGCGCGCCTCCGCGTCCACGGGTACAGTCGGCGGAAGGCCGTGCACGCCCCGTGGAAGGTGTACGGATCGGAGGCCGGCGCCGTGCGGGCCATGGAAGCCGCGGACGCGAGCCTTGCCGCGCTGATGCATCCCGGCCTGCCGTACCGGCTGAGCCAGGCCGCGTGGGCCGCCCGCCACGAGATGGCGGTGCAGGTCGAGGACGTGCTCGCGCGGCGGACGCGAACGCTGTTTCTCAATGCGAGGGCGGCGGTGGCGGCTGCTCCGGAAGTGGCCCGGGTGATGGCGGCCGAGCTGGGGCACGGCGAAAGCTGGGTGGAGGACGAGGTTCGTTCGTTTCGAGAGCTGGCAAGGCGCTACCTTCCGGCATGCTGACCCGCAACCAGGAGCAGATGGAGATGCCCAACTCGCCCGGAAGACCCCGGGAGGACGAGTACGCCGACTTCTATGGGCCGTATATCGACGCCGCCGAGGAACCCCTGCTGACCGGCCTGGAGAGCGATGCGGAGGCCTGGCGCGCCCTGCTCGCGGCCGTGCCGCCGGACCGGGAAGGCTACCGCTATGCGGACGGCAAGTGGTCGGTGCGCGAGGTTGTCGGTCATGTCATCGACGCCGAGCGGATGTTCGCCGTGCGCACGATGGCGTTCGCCCGAGGGGACCGGTCGCACTTCCCCTCATTCGATGAAAACGCCTACGCAGCGGCTTCCGGGGCCGACAGGCGCACGCTCGCCGACCTGGCCGAGGAGTTTTCGGCCGTGCGGACCGCGACCCTGCTTCTGCTGAGGAGCTTCGAGGACCAGGCCTGGGCCCGGCGCGGTGTCGCCAGCGGCTACGAGTTCACTGTGCGGAGCCTGGCGTGGATCATCGCCGGCCACTCGCGGCATCACCGGGGGGTGCTGGCGGAGCGGTATCTGAGTGGGTAGAGTGACGCGCCTGGCGGCCCGTGGCGGGTGCCTGGCGGCGGCGCTTCTGGCAGCGGGTGTTGTCGGGGGCTGCGATTCGGGGAGTGACGACGGCGTCAGGCCGCAACGCGTGGTCGATGCGGGAGTCGAAGCGGTCCTGCACGGTGGTTTGGCGGACTACGGACGCCCGGCGTTCACCGTCGAACATGTTCTCGCAATTGGCCAGGAGGGTGGGGCGCCCGAATACACGTTCGGGAGCGTCGCCGGGATCGACGTCATGTCCGATGGCACGATCGCGGTGCTGGATGGCCTGGCCGGCGAGGTTCGGACCTTCGCACCGGATGGATCGTTTGTAGGCCGGATCGCGCGCCCGGGAGAGGGGCCCGGCGAAATCAGCGGCGAGGGCACGCTGGCGCTGGTCGCGGTGGGGCCGCGCGAGTTTCTGCTTCCGGACGTCGTGACCCAGGCCCTGAACGTCTTCTCGCTGGACGGTGAGGTCGTACACACGGCCCGATTTGACATTCAGCAGCTCTACATCCCCGAATGGCGCACGACGGACGACCTGCGCCCCGTGGTGCGGGTGTCGACACCTGGCGCCGAAGTGGTAGCGCGCTACGCGCTCTCTGGACCGGAGGGCGGGCTTGCAGACACGCTGGCGGTTGCTGCGCGCGCCGCGAGCCTGGAGGCTTCGGACGGACGGCAGCCGCTGTGGCAGGATCACCTGGTGTGGTCGTTCGACAAGCCGGAACTGGTCGTGTCGGGGTGGATGTTCACGCCGCAGTTCACCGTCCATCGGGGTGGGGAGGTGGTCCGAACGGTTTCCTGGGCGCATGAGGCCGCTCGCCTCAGTCCGGAAGAACAGGAAGCGGTCCTCGGGATCGTGGCTTCCGGGATGGGGACGGACGCCGCCGGCATGCCGGAAGCGTTTCGCGCTCAGCTGCGTCTCCCGGATCGGTTGCCCGCCATGGCGGACATCGAGGTGGCCCGCGATCTCGTGTTCGTGCAGAGGGTCCGGCCGGTGGCGGCGATGGATCTGCGCGTGATCTACACGTTCAAGGCCGCCGGATTCGGGGCGCGGATCTGGGATGTCTTCTCGCTCGAAGGGGACTACCTCGGCGAACTTGACCTGGGTGCGCGCGCGGATGTGTTCGACATCCGGGGCGACACGATCGTCGGGGTGCGCGAGGACGATGCGGGGCTGCAGCAGGTGTTTCTCGCACGGTTGCCGAGGAGGCTCCCATGAATTTCCGCGTGATCTCCCGAGCCGAGATCCTCTCGCTGATCACCATGGACGACGCCATCGAGGCGATGGCCCGGGGCTTCTCGCAGCTGTCGGCGGGCCAGGTGGAGATGCCCGTTCGCGTGGTCCTGTCGTCGGGAGACGGATTCTCCCTCTTCATGCCCGCGCGGCTGGGGGCGACCGGTGGGCGGGGCGCCAAGATCGCGTCGCTCTTCCCCGGGAACCGCGACAGGGGACTGGCGACGATCAACGGCGTGATCCTGATGATCGACGACGAAACCGGACTCCCCGCCGCGATCATGGACGCCGGCGAACTGACGGCGATCCGGACGGCGGCAGCGGCCGGGCTGGCGGCGAAGCTGGTGAGCCGTCCCGACTGCCGGGTGCTGACGATCTTCGGCGCGGGAGCGCAGGCGCCCTGGCAGATCGAGGCGATCCGGGCCGTGCGGCCGATCGAGGAGGTGCGGGTCGTCTCGAAGGGCGGCGAGTCGGCGCGGCGGCTGGCGGCCTCCCTGGAGGGGGTCGAGGCGCGGGCGCTCTCGGATCCGGCCAGAGCGGTGGACGGAGCCGACATCATCGTGGCCGTGACGACGGCAGGCACGCCCGTGTTCGACGGCTCCGGGCTCCCCGCCGGCACGCACGTCAGCGGGAGCGGGAGCTTCCAGCCGCACACGCGCGAGGTGGGCGCCGAGGTGGTGACGCGGGCACGGGTCGTGGTCGAGGAGCGCGAGGCCGTGCTCGAGGAGGCGGGAGACTTGATCATCCCGATCGAGGAGGGGCTGGTGACCGCCGACGTGATCGACGCCGACCTGGGCGAAATCGTCAACGGGGATGCTCCCGAGGGGAATGCAGGCCGCGAGCTGACCTTCTTCAAGTCGGTGGGCACGGCGGTGCAGGACGTGGCCATCGGTGCCGAAGTGCTGCGCCGGGCCGAGGAGGAGGGGGT
>CAZRQE010000180.1:0-17468 GCA_964602175.1 uncultured Gemmatimonadaceae bacterium
GGTGGGGCGTCCCCGGTGGGGGGTGGTGATGAACCAGTTGCGCATGGCCTTCCCGGATGCGACGGACGGGTGGCGGCGCACCGTGGCGCGGCGCAGCTATGCGCATTTCGGGCGTGAGGCGGTGGCCATGTTCCGCCTGGCGGGAGCCAGCCGCGCCGAGATTCTGAAGCGGACCCGGCTGGTGGGGCGGGAACTGCTGGAGAGAGCCGCGCGCGAGGGCCGCGGGGTCATGGTTGTGAGCGGGCACCTCGGCAACTGGGAGTTGGGGGCGGCGGGCGTGGTGGCGCGCGGCTTTCCGATGGACATCATCGTGGCGCGGCAGCGCAATCGTCACTTCGACCGTTATCTGACCCGGGCGCGCGAAAGACTGGGCGTGGGTGTGATCCCGCGGGGAGACGCGCCGCGCGGGGCGCTGGCGTCGCTCAAGGCGGGCCGGGTCGTGGGGCTCATGGGCGACCAGGACGCGAGGGGGGCGGGGGTGTTCGTGGACTTCTTCGGGCGGCCCGCGTCGACGGCGCGCGGTCCGGCCGTCCTGTCCATGCGGGCCGGAGTGGTGCTGGCCACGTTCTGCGCGATCCGGCTGCCGGGTTGGAGGCCGCGCTACGAGGTGCGTATCGAAGCGGTCCCCGAGGTGGAGCCGGGGGGCGATCGTGCGGCCGCCGTCATGACGCTGACCCGGGCGTTCACGAGCCGCCTGGAAGCGCAGGTCCGGAAGCAACCGTGCCAGTACTTCTGGCATCATAGGCGTTGGAAGACACCGCCTCCGCCGGACGACACCGCCACCTGAAGAAGACACGTAGAATACACGCCGCCCTGAAGCGTTTGCTGTAGATTCATTCTCCACCATCCGACCCGACTCCAGGACTCATGATCCACATCTGTATCCCCTGCAGGGACGAGGACCGCACCATCGGCGTGCTCCTCTGGAAGATCCGGGACGTCATGGCGACCCTGGGGCGGGACTTCCACGTCGTCGTGCTCGACGACGCCTCGCGGGACGGGACCAGGGCGCTGCTGGAGAAATACAGGCGAGTTATGCCGCTGACCGTGCTCACCGAGCGGTGGCCAATCGGGTACGGTCGTGCCACGGAGAAGCTCTTGCGGGCGGCGGCCAGCCGGACACGCTACCCGAAGCGGGACGCGATCGTCACCATGCAGGCCGATTTCACGGAGCATCCGGAGCACCTCCACACGCTCATCAAGACCTTCGAGGGCGGCGCGGACATCGTCGTGGGAGAGGCCGCAACGGTTGCGGCGGACGTGCCGCGCCGCATTCGTTTCGTCCGGTGGCTGGGTGGGATGGCGATCGGCCGGATGGTGTCCGGCGAGTCAGGCGGCGATTGGCTTGCCGGGTTGCGTGCCTACAGGGTCGTCGTCGTCAGGAAGGCGATCCGGGAGGCCGGCGACCGGCGCCTGGTCAGCACCGACGGCTGGGCTGCCAACGCGGAATTGATGAAGGTGCTGACCCCTTACGCGCGCCGGGTCGCACACGTGCCCCTCGTTCGGCGATATGACCTCCGGCCGCGCCGCACGAGGGTTCGCGTCCTGCCGACATTGCGCCAGATCCTGCGGTTGCGAAAGCTCGCTCCGCTGGAGGCGAAACGACATGGCGCCGCCTAGCAGTCTGCCCCTGACCGCGAGAGCGGCGCTGATCGCGCTCGTCGTGACGGGTGCGCCGCCGCCCGCCAGCGCCCAGGCCCCGTCGGGGACGGATCCGATCGACGGGGCGTCGCCCGAGGTGGTCGGCGTTCCGTTCGCGGTGGGAGAGCACCTGAGGTACAAGGTCAAGTACGGCATCTTCTCCGTGGGAGAGGCCCACTTGACCATCGCCGGAATCGACACGATTCACGGCATGCCCACCTACGTGGCCGAGTGGCGGCTCAAGGGCAGCGTGCTGGGATACGGCATCGACGAGACCTTCACCTCCTGGATCGACACCGAGGGGCTGTTTGCCAGGCGCTTCGTGAAGGACCAGGGAAAACGCTACCGCGAGTACGAGTTCTTCCCCGAGGAGCACCGAGTGCAGCGGATCGACCACGACACGACCTGGGCGCTCCCCGATCCGGAGCCCCTCGACGACATATCGATCGTGTACTTCACGCGCACGCTCGCCCTCGATGTGGGCCAGAGCTACAGCTTCGACCGTTTCTACAACGACGAAGGGAACCCGATCGTTCTCAATGTGCTGCGCAAGGATCGGCGCGAGGTGGGCGCGGGCGAATTCAACACGGTGGTGGTGCGGCCCATCATCCAGACCGACGGCCTCTTTTCGGAGGGTGGGGACGCGGAGATCCACTTCTCGGACGATGAGCGCAGGATGGTGGTCTACATGAAGGTCGACGGCCCGTTCCTGCCCCTGAACCTCACGCTGCACCTGGAGGAGATTCTGCACGTCGAGCCGGGCAGCCCCCAAACGCCGGACGATGTGCCGGATTCCGGTTGAAGGAGCAGTACGTCCACGGCCAGCCGGGTGATCGCCGCCGCGCGGAGCCTGCGGCTGTGGCTGGCGTGGGTCCTGGGCATCGCGTTCTTCTGGATGGCGCAGCCCGTCGCCGGGTCCATGTGGATCGGCGGAGCCATCGTGCTGGCGGGGCTGGCGCTTCGCGGATGGGCTGCCGGCGTCCTGGAAAAGGACCGGGAGCTGGCGGTGTCGGGTCCCTACGCGTTCACCCGCAACCCGTTGTACCTGGGCAGCTTCCTGCTGGGCATGGGCGCTGCCGTGGCCGGCGGCCGACCGCTGTTCGGCGTGGTCTTTCTCGGTTACTTCGCGCTGACCTACGGAGCGGTGATGGTACACGAGCGGGCCGGGCTGGAGGTCAGATTTCGGGACGGCTACCGCGACTATCGCGATTCTGTGCCCGGATTCCTTCCCCGCCTCTCACCGTACCGTCCACCGCCCGGTCTCGGGATCGAAACGAGGGACTTTTCCCTTGCACGCTACATGCGCAACCGCGAATACGAAGCCGCCCTGGGAGCAGTCGGGGGAATGGTCCTGCTCGCACTGAAGGCCGCGGGCGTCCTGCGGCTGCCGTTGCCATAGCCCGGCGGCTATCCGGGCTGGCAGCTCGTGGACTGCTACACCGTTTCGGGCGGCACCTCCACCAGGTAGAGGACCGGACCCGGCATCACCTGCCCCTTGACCCGTATGTCGAAGTCGTACCGTCCGGGCACCGGGAAGACCACGTCCTCGAGCGGCATCACCAGTTGCGTGCGCGGTGGCGGCCGGTCCGCGGGGCGCGGGGTCACCTCGGACTCCCCCTCGACGGTCAGGGTCGGGCGTCCGTCGGGACCGCGCACGTCAACGCGAAACCGATGCCGGCCCTCGTCGTCCGGGTCCCACTCGATGCACACGACGAGGGTCATCCGATCCTGGCGCGCCGGAAAGCCCGGAGCATAGAGGTCGTGGAAGACTCCCTGAACATCGAGCTTCCCATTTGGGGTGGCGACCGCCTGATCGCAGACGGCGAAAGTCAGCAGTCTCATGCCTCCTGACCCACCCAATCACACCGCTTCGAGTTCTCGTTTCTTGCCATAATCCGCTTCTGACCTACTTTATTGGCTTCGCTTGCGGGCCGCCCTGCCGGCCGGGGCGTTCGCGGGACCCCGCGGAGAGCAACCAATTATGAGGAGGAGTAGTGGCGAAGCAAGAACCGATGGACCGGGCGCGAGACGAGTTGTTCAGTCACATCCACCGTTGCGGCGTGTTGCAGGCGCACGTGGATGATCAGGACTCCTGGATGACGGAGACCATCGAATACCTGGCCGAGCGGTATCCGGATCTGGGTGTCAGGGAGCTCTCCGAGCTCAAGGCCGTGGGAATGCAGTTCTGCAAGCCCGTCATCTCCAGGCTCCGGCGTGAAGAACCCGCCGACTCTCCCGCCGTGGACAGCGGGCCGGGCGAGGCGATCCTGGGAGAGCCCAGGGACGCCTGACCGTATTCCTCACCGCAGTACCCCTTCCCACAATGGAGTGCGATCAATGACCAGCCGCCGTGATTTTCTCAAGACCTCTGCCGGAGTCGGCGTGGGTGCCGCCGTCGGCCTCGGATCCGCACAACCGTTGCGTGGCGCGCCGGCCGTGCGCAAGAGCGTGGTCGTCCCGGTTGCGGTGGCGAGCGGAAACGGACTCGAAGCCGTGGCGACGGCCGTTCGCCGCGTGAGCGAGGGCGGCGACACGCTGGACGCGGTGGTGGAGGGCGTGAACATCGTGGAGCGCGATCCCGGCGACGCGTCGGTCGGCTTCGGGGGTCTGCCGAACCTCGACGGCGTGGTCCAGCTCGACTCATCGGTCATGCACGGGCCCAGACGGGGTGCGGGGGCGGTGGCCTGCATCGAAGGCATCAAGACGCCATCCAGCGTGGCCAGAGACGTGATGCGTTACACCGACCACGTGCTTCTGGTCGGCGAGGGGGCCCAGCGGTTCGCTCTTTCGATGGGATATCAGCTCGAAGATCTCCTCACGGAGCGCTCGCGTCGCCGCTGGATCGATTGGCGCGCGACGATGAGTGACAGGGACGACTACCTCACCCTGGAAGAGACCGGGCACGCCGCTCCCGGTTCCTCGCGGCAGGAGGACTACGGCCTCGGCATCCTCGATTCACACGACGGTGTGCGCCCGCAGGGGACCATCAACTGCAACGTCATCAACAGCGACGGAGACCTCTCCGGCGTCACTACGACCTCCGGCCTGGCGTGGAAGGTGCCGGGAAGGGTCGGCGATTCTCCCATCGTGGGCGCGGGGCTGTACGTCGACAACGACGTGGGCGCGTGCGGATCCACCGGCCGCGGCGAGGCCGTGATCAAGACCTGCGGCTCGCACAGCGTGGTCGAACTGATGCGCTCCGGCATGTCACCGACCGACGCGTGCCTCGAGGCGCTGCGCCGCATCGTCACCTTCACGGTCGAGCCGCGCCTGCGTAACGCGGAGGGGCGGCCGAGCTTCAACGTGAACTACTACGCGATCAACAAGAATGGCGAGCACGGGGGCGCTGCCATCTATGCCGGCGGCCGGTATGCGGTGTGCCGGGACGGCGAGACCGGCCACGAGGACCTGGCCTACCTGTTCGAGCGGAGGGGTTGATTGGACGCGGACGACAAGAAGTCCGGACCCGTGGGGTTCGGCGTCGATGAGTTGCCCGAAGTCAAGAAAATGGAACGCCTGCATTGCAGCGGACGCCAGGTGCCATCTCCCATGGGAGGGTTCCTGATGGACCTTGGGGTGCGCGCGGAGGCCGACGGGACCAGCACCGTTCTTTTCGAGTGCAAGACATCCGCGCTGAGGTTCCAGCTGCCCCTGCGAATCAGCACGTGGCGAGAGCGGCGCAAGGTCAGGATGCAGGCGGACGAGGGTCTGGACCCGATGTGCCCGCGCGGAGAACTGGGCCCGCCCCTGGTCAGGCGGGGGCAGGACTTCTTCTGCCCGCGCTGCAACATCATGTTTGGGAGAGTACCGTAGAGGTCTGCCCGAAAACACCGGACCGGGACCGGTTGCCAGGCCGCCGGCTGCGACGGACGCACGTTCGCGCGTGGCTCGAATCGCACTGATCCCAGGGGACGGAATCGGTCCCGAAGTCTTGCTTGCGGCGAAGGACGTGATGCGTGCTGCCGCTGAAAAGCACGGCCTCGACCTGACGCTGGACGACTGGGACCTCGGCGCGGACCGCTACCTGCGCGACGGCACGACCCTGTCTCCCGTGGACCGCGACCGCCTGGTCGGCGACTACGATGCGGCGCTTCTCGGCGCGCTCGGCGACCCTCGCGTCCCCGACAACGTGCACGCCCGCGACATCCTGCTGGGCTTGCGGCTGTTCGCGGACCTGTACATTAACTATCGGCCCTGCAAGCTTCTCGTACCGACCCTGTCCCCGCTTCGGAACCCGGATCCCGCCACGGACATCGTCTTCTTCAGGGAAAACACCGAGGGGCTCTACGCGGGTCTGGGCGGCAGCTTCAGGACCGGTACGACGGACGAGATCGCGATCGAGGAGAGCCTCAACACCTACAAGGGTGTGGAGCGCATCGTGAGGGCCGCCTTCGAGCATGCGCGGGCGACCGGACGCACGAGTGTCACGCTGGTCGACAAGGCCAACGTGCTCGCGTATGAAGGGGGCCTGTGGCGGCGTGTCTTCGGCGAGGTCGGAAGCGAGTTTCCGGAGATCGACCGCAACGCCATGTACGTCGACGCCATGGCCATGGACCTGGTCCGCCGGCCGCAGCGGTACGAGGTGGTGGTGACTTCGAACCTCTTCGGCGACATCCTCAGCGACCTGGCCGCGCAGATCACCGGCGGCCTGGGTCTGGCGCCCTCCGGCAACATCAACCCGGGTTCCTGGGCCCTCTTCGAGCCGGTCCATGGATCGGCGCCCGACATCGCAGGCAGGGGTATTGCGAACCCGGTGGCGGCGGTGGCGTGCGTGAGCCTTGCCTTCCGGCACCTCGGCATGGAAGAGCCCGCGGCCGATGTGGACGACTGCATTCGCGCGTCGTTCGCGGCCGACATGACGACACCCGACCTGGGGGGCACCGGAGCCACGCGGGAGGTCGGACGATGGATGGCGGCGCGGCTTCTCGACGCGGCATCGGGTTAAGTTCAATGGTGTTTCGCGGAATTCAATCGACTTGATCGACGCAGTCATGGAGTTTAGGGATGGGGACTCAAGGATTTGACACGGAGGTCGTCTTCCTCTCGGGGAAACGCACTCCGTTCGGAACCTTCGGCGGCTCGCTGAAGGACTTCACCGCCACCGATCTCGGCGTTCTGTCAGCGGAGGCGGCGATCGAGGCGGCGGGCGTCGAGCCCGGGCAGGTGGGCCACGTCTTCTACGGCAACGCCCTGCAGACCTCCGCCGACGCGATCTATATGGCGCGGCATATCGGTCTGCGCGCGGGCGTGCCACAGGAGGTCGGCGCCCTCACGGTGAACCGGCTGTGCGGATCGGGCTTCCAGGCCGTCGTGTCGGGCGCCCAGGAGATTCTGCTCGGCGGCGCGGACGTGACCCTGTGCGGCGGCGCGGAATCCATGAGCCAGGCCCCGCACGTCGTGCGCGGCGCGAGGTGGGGAGGTTTGCGGCTGGGTCCAGCGGCGAACGGCTTTCACGACGTTCTCTGGGAGGCCCTGACGGACTCGCACTGCGGCCTGAGCATGGCCCAGACCGCGGAGGAGCTGGCCGACCGGTACGAGGTGACGCGCGAAGAGGCGGACCACGTTGCCGTCAACAGTCAGCACCGCGCGAAAGCCGCGTGGGATGCCGGCCGCTACAACGCCGAAGTCGCGCCGGTCACGGTGAAGACGCGCAGGGGCGAGTCGCACTTCGGGATCGACGAGCACATGCGTCCGGACACGACCATGGAAGACCTGGGGCGGCTGCGGCCCTACTTCCGCAAGGACGGCCTGGTCACGGCGGGGAACGCCAGCGGCATCGGTGACGGCGCCGCGTCGGTGGTGCTCGCCAAGGCGGAATGGGTACGGGCGAACGGGGCGTCCCCGATCGGTCGGCTGGTGTCATGGGGATTCGCCGGTGTCGACCCGCGCATCATGGGGATCGGACCCGCGCCGGCCGCCCGCGCCGCGCTGGCCGCCGCCGGGCTGGAGCTGGAGGACATGGATCTGGTCGAAGTGAACGAAGCCTTTGCGCCCCAGTACAAGGCCGTCGAGAAGGAGTTGGGACTCGATCCCGAACGCACGAATGTCAACGGTGGCGCCATCGCGATCACTCACCCGCTGGCGGCTTCGGGAACCAGGATCACGCTGCACCTGCTTCACGAACTGCGCCGACGGGGCGCCAGGTATGGACTCGGAGCGGCCTGCATCGGAGGGGGACAGGGCGGTGCGGTGGTGGTGGAAGCGTACTGATACGGTCGGGTCATGCCGGACGGGCGAATGAGTGGCAAGGGAACGCTGTCGAGGCGGGACTTCGACGAAGTGATGCGGCGGGCCTCGGAGCTCGCCGCAACGGAGCCGGGTGCGCCGGAGGAAGAGTTCACCGAGGCCGAGCTGGTCCGCATCGGACGCGAAGTCGGGCTGCCGGATCGTCATGTGCGGAGAGCCCTGGCCGAGTTCCGCTCGGACCATGGCCGTGTCGCCCGGCGGCGCGGCCGGATACGGGCGCTTCTGGCGACCGGAGAGATCCATTCGGGCCGGGTGGTGGAGCGGCCGCGCGCGCGGATCCACAGGGAACTGGACGACTTCATGGTCGGCAGCCAACTCCTGCAGCGCGTCCGTCAAAGGGAGGACCTGCTCCAATACCGTCCCGCGATCGATTGGGCGTCACGGGTAGCGCGGGCGGCGAGTTCGACATCCCGCCAGCACTACGTGGCAGCGTCGCGGCTCGTGGAGGCACGCCTGGACGAGTTGGGCCCGGATTCGACCCGGGTGGACATCGTCGTCGATCCCGGCATGGCGGGCAAATACAGGACGGGGGCCTTTCTGGGCTGCGGGGTGGCCGGTGCGGCCGCGGGGCTCGGAGTTGGCGCCGCCCTCGCCTCGCTGGCTACGCTGCCCGTGGTGGTCGCGGGTGGCATTGCGGCCGGGGTCGTCTCTGCGGTGGCGGTGATGAGCCTGGTGGCCCTCGGTTTTGAACGGAGGCTCGACGAGGTGCACCTGGAGGTGGAGGGCATCCTCGACGGGCTCGAAAGCGACGGAGGACTGGAGCCGCCCCCGCCTGCGTGGCGGCGATGGGTGCGGCGCCACTTTCACGGCGTGGCCCGCGAGATGATGGGCAAGGACGAATACTGACCCTCAATGCAAGGAGACTCGAGTTTGGAGATCAACAGACTGGGTGTGGCCGGTTGCGGCCTCATGGGCAGCGGTATCGTGGAAGTAGCGGCCAAGGCTGGGTGCGACGTGGTGGTGTGCGAGGTCGACGAGGCGGCGGTCTCCGCGGGGCGCGCCCGGGTGGGCAAGTCGCTCGAGCGGGCCGTGTCGAAGGGGAAGTTCGATGCGGCCGGGCGCGACGACGTTCTCGCGCGGATCACGTTCACCACTTCGCTGGACGATTTCGCCGACTGCGACATGGTGATCGAGGCCATCGTCGAGTCGCTCGAAGCGAAGAACGACCTCTTCAGCTATCTGGACGGCGTTTGCCCCGAACGGACGATCTTCGCGTCCAACACCAGCTCACTGACGGTGACCGACATGGCCGCAGCCACATCGCGGCCGGACCGCTTCATCGGCATCCACTTCTTCAACCCCGTGCCGGTCATGAAGCTGGTCGAGGTCGTCAGGACCATCGCGACCAGCGACGAGACCTTCGAGGCGGCGCGGGACTTCGCCAAACGGGTCGGAAAGGTGCCCATCACGGCCAGGGACAACTCCGGCTTCGTCGTCAATCTGCTTCTGGTGCCCTTCATGCTCGACGCGATCCGGCAACTGGAGCGCGGGGTGGCTACCGTCGAAGACATCGACACCGCCCTGACCCTGGGTTGCGGGCACCCGATGGGCCCATTCGTGCTGTGCGACTTCGTGGGACTCGATACGCTCTACCAGGTCGCGGAGATCATGTACGCCGAGTATCGGGAAGAGCGTTACGCGGCGCCTCCCCTGCTCAAGCGTCTCGTGACCATGGGCCGGTACGGGCGCAAGAGCGGGGCCGGATTCTACGACTGGACGCCTGCGGGGCCGGTGGCGCTGAAGGTCTGAAGCTACCGCCGCGACCGGCGCTGGCGTCTCCGCTCACGGCGGATGGCTGCCTCGCGCCGTCGCTTCCGCTGTGCGCTCGGCTTCTCGTAGAAGCGGCGCTTGCGGAGCTCCGAGTAAAGCCCGGACCTCTGCACCTTTCGCTTGAATCTGCGAAGCGCCCGCTCCAGGCTCTCGTTTTCCTTGACGAAGACTTCCAAGTCATCACCCCACGTTGAGAAACTCGTGACAAGACCTTAATCATAGCCGCGAGTGGGGGTTGGAAACAAGTGCCGGAATCTGTGGGCCAGGTGTCTTGCCCGCCGGGTAAACATATGGTTATTATCCCGGCCCCGCCCCCCTCCCCAAGTCCGCGTTCACGGAACGGCCGAGGCCATGCACCGGATGATAACGACGGAAAGCCGCCCAGAGGCGATGGCCGATGTGCCGGGCATCTGTGAACTGGCGCTTACGAGGGCCGTCGTGCAGTACCGGCGTGCCCATGAGCTCTACCGTCCTGGCGGGCGGATTCAGGACATTGGACTCGCGGTGGTCCTGGAAGGTCGGTTCGCCTCGTCCGTTCGCGCGATCGACCTGGGATCGGCGAGGATCAAGTACCTGAATCTGGCGTCCGAACTCGTGGTCCTGGACTGGGTGTACGACCCCACGCTCACCCACTTGAGGAGCCTCGCGGCAGCCGACGAGGAGGACTCGCAAGCCGCACGCAAGCCGGCTTCGGCCGCAAGGCCCGGATCTGCTGGCCAACCCGATGGCCAGGAGCTCCGCCGCTACTGCTTCGACCTGGCTCTCAGGGTCCTCAACCGCCGCGGTTTCTCGCCGCTGACGCGGCCAACCCTGCTCCGGATCGGCTTCCGCGATATTTGCAAGGACCTGGACCTGCATGAAAACACCATGGTGCGTATCGTCACCGGGCGCGGGACCGTTACGCGGGTCCACCTGGACTACGAGGCGAACGCCCTGGTGTTCCGCGCGGAGACACCCGAGAGCGCGCAGATGCTGGAAGGCGTCCTTCGCGAGGTCTTCCCCGGCCTGCCGGTTGGTCGCCCTCCCGCGGGTGCCCCGGGCCGGACTGAATCGCGCCGGGTGCGCTTCGCGATCCCCGTGGACTTCGACGAACTGCGGAGGAGCCTGCAGCGGATGCGTGGCGGCCTGAGTCATCTGATCGCGCGTTTCGAGCCCGAGCGATTCCGGGCCGTCGGCGGCATCGTGTCGACTTTCGGCGAACGGGCGACCCTGAACCGGCTTTCGTTCGGAGATTCCGACACGGTGGGCGGCGGACTTGCCGTGCACTGACCAGCGCTGGTCTGCGAACGGGTCTGCGCACGTGCTCGCGGGGGTCCCGCGGACCGTGCGATCGGCGAACGGAGGCTCACGGGGACGAAAGGGGGCGAAGGGGGGCGCTCCCGATCGCTATGGGGGTGTTCCACCATGCGGAAAACCAGCTGCGGCGAGCGTTTCACGGGTTTTTCGATCGCCTCGCCCGATGACGGTTTTTTGGTAAAAATATGTTTACGGCCGCCTTCCGATCCGACTTCGGAAGAGGCATCCAACTGCTTATGAACTTGTCACTTAGCTTGCGTCGGAACCGCAACGTTGAAGCCCCTCAAGCCATCTGGAAACAACTGGATTACGAAAGTGGGATATTCTCCTAACACATTGATATGTAACGAGTTAGGAGATTTGGATACAGAACCGGAGGCGTGCTTGCGGGTCGGGTTCGAGCCTTGTATGGTTCAAGCCCGACCTTCGGACGGAAGGGTTGCCCGCTCGCTGCCGGCGCCACGCTCTTCCCCAGGGCTTGTCGGCTGAAATTGGCGAGAATTACATTTCCATTCTTAAGGGGTGTGGTGCGCATGTGGAACACGCGGTCCGTGCAATTGAACGTTCGTCTACCGAACGACCTGGCTGCGGAAGCAGAGGAGGTACAACGCTCGGACCCGGACTTCCTGAGCCGGGTCGTCCAGTACGGTCTCACGCGACGTTCGATCTATCACCGACTTAGAGAGGCCGAGGGGCGCAACAACCGCTCCGTCAGCCACTCCGCGGACTCGGGCACGGGCTTCGCGCACCCTTAAGGGCGGGCCAGCCGCCTTTATCGCTTGCCGTCTCCCGACGCACCGCCACAGTGCGTCCCCTGCTCCCCGACCCTCGTGCCGCACGGTGGTTGTGGTTCCTCATGCACCGTGGAGGGGAGTCGTCCTGATGGCCGGACCCTGTGCGGTCGCCCGACCTTGACGCACCGCGGCTGACACGGAAAGTTGGAGTTGGCTGACCGGGGTCCCTGGACTGGAATCCCCAGGGCTCCCTGGTGCTGTGTTTCCGAAGCCGTTTGGGGACCGTGAGGTAAGGCACGAGGGCGACGATGGCCGAGCGAGACGGGGATGATGTACTTAGGGCGAAGTACCGGGACTATTGCTCCGCCCGCGTGGCTGACGCCGTCCTGTCTCTCGATCCGGAAGAGATCTATGCGCTGGCCGAAAGCGAGGCGCGGTTGGCGAAGGGGGTAGCGCCGGCCTCATACAACGACGCCATCCGCTACGCGACCGCCAGAATCCGGGAGCGACTCGACCTGCCCGAGTTCGAGGACTGGGCCCGGCAGTATCAGGAACGTCCGGAGCGCTTCGATCCCCACCTGCTCGGGCTCTGGAAGAGCGAGGAAGAGGAGTAGGGAGTCCTACTTGTAGCGGTACGTGACCCTGCCTCGCGTCAGGTCGTACGGCGACATCTCGACCTTGACGCGGTCGCCGGCCAGGACGCGGATGTAGAACTTCCGCATCTTCCCGGACAGGTACGCCAGTATCTCGTGTCCGTTTTCCAGCTTCACGCGGAAATTCGCGTTGGGCAGAACCTCGGTTACTGTGCCCTCCATTTCGATTGCGTCGTTCGCCAAGATCCTGTCCCCCGGCAGAAAATGCCGTCTGCGCCCGGTTAGAAGGGCAAGTCGTCCTCGGGTTCGGTAATGGGTTGCCTGGGAGGCGGACTGTACCCGCCGCGAGCCGGAGGCTGCGCGTCCGTCCGTCCGCCGGCACCCGCGCCGAGCATGATCATCTCGTTGACGATGATGTCGGTCCAATAGCGCGTGCCGCCCTGTTCGTCCTGCGTCTGCGAGTACTCGATTCGCCCCTCGACGTAGAGCCGATCGCCCTTCTTGACCCATTGCTCCACCACGTCGACCAGTCGGCCGAAAAACGTGAGGCGGTGCCACTGCGTGCGCTCCTGCTGCTGCCCCGAGCGGTCGGAGAAAGACCTGCTGGTGGCCAGCGAGAGCTTGCCGACGCGGGTGCCCGAAGGCGTCGTGCGCACGTCGGGGTCACTCCCGGTGTTTCCGATCAATGTCACCTTGTTCAGAGAGCGCGCCATGGTTCCTCGTGAAGAAGCGGTTCTGGGCGTTCGGACAAGGAAGGTAAGTTGGGACCGTCGGTACCGCTACGCCCGCCGACCGATTGTGTCCCGTTCCGACTTGGCGATGTCCCAACGAGACACATAGGTTCCCAGCGCGCGCGCCACGGCCTCCCCCGTGGCCTCAACAAGCCCTGCGGAGACAACCCCCCGATGAGCGAAAGCCAGTACGTACGAACCGAAGTGTCCGGGTCCACCGCGACCGTGACCATCGACCGGCAGGCGAAGCTGAATGCACTCAATCCCCAGGTCGTGGCCGAACTCGATGCCGCCTTCGGCCGCCTGCGCGAAGACCGGCGTGTGCGCGCCGTGATCCTGACGGGAGCGGGCGACAAGGCGTTCGTGGCCGGCGCCGACATTGGCGTGCTCGCCGAGATGGGGACCCTTACCGGTACGGAGGTGAGCCGTGCCGGCCAGCAGGTTCTTCGCCGGATCGAGCGCTTTCCGAGGCCGGTGATCGCCGCGGTCGGCGGCTACGCGCTCGGGGGCGGGTGCGAACTCGCCCTGGCCTGCCACCTCCGCGTGGCCAGCGACCGGGCGCGCTTCGGTTTGCCGGAGGTCGGGCTGGGGATCATCCCCGGCTACGGTGGAACGGTGCGCCTGACGCGCCTGGTGGGCCTGGGGCGGGCGATCGAGATGATCGTGACGGGCGACATGGTCGATGCCGAAAAGGCGGCGGCAACGGGGCTGGCGAATGTGGTGGTCCCCCACGCCGAACTGATGGACCAGGCACGCGCGCTGGCGGCGCGGATCGCCAGGAACGCTCCGGTTGCCGTGGAGATGGCGCTGGCGTCGGCCTACGGTGCGGTCGAAAACACCATGGATCACGCGCTCGAATTCGAGGCGTCGCTGTTTGGACTGCTGGCCTCCACCGACGACATGAGGGAGGGGATGGCGGCGTTTCTGGAGAAGCGGAAAGCGAACTTCGAGGGATCGTAGGGACGGCCGCGGGCAGGCGGGCACGCGGGTCGTGCGGCGGGCCTGTCGAACGCCCGTCGGAAGCGGGTCCGATCCTGTTATATTCAGGGTATGTCCGGAGTTTCTCGCCACTGGTTCCAACCGCGTTCGTGGTCCTGAGTGAATTGGAGTTGCGCCACTTCCGCAACCTCGGAATCCAGGAGCTGAGCTTCCCCCCGGAGGGTGTTGCGGTAATCGGCGAGAACGCACAGGGGAAGACCAATCTCCTGGAGGCGATCTACTACCTGGAGAGCTTCCGGTCCTTCCGTGGAGCGGGGGACGGTGAACTCACCGAATTTGCGAAGGATGTCTTTCACTTGAGAGGGTCCGTGGAGGGAGACAGGCCGGCCACGGTTGCCGCGGGATTCGACCGGAAGCGGAAGCGGAAGCGAGTTTCCGTGGACGGGAACGACTCGGTCCGGATTTCCGAAGCGCTGGGGCGCCTCGGAGCGGTTGTCTTCTCGCCGGCCGACGTGGATCTGGTGAATGGGGGCCCGCGGTCGCGGCGGCGCTTCCTGGACATCCTTCTGTCACTCAACGTCGGGGGGTACGTCGGAGCGCTGTCGGGGTACAGGAAGGCGCTCGCACAACGGAACGCGGCCCTCAAGGCGGATGCCGGGGCCATGGCCGTGCGCGCATGGGACGGCCTGCTCGTCGAAAACGGGGCGCGGGTGACGCGGGCGCGCGGCCAATGGTCCGCGGAGCGGGCGGGGACCTTCACGCGGTACTGTTCGGCCATCTCGGGCAGCGATCCGGTGACCATGTCCTACCGGCCCGATCTGCCGTTGCGCGGAAGCGGTGGCGCGAACGATGAAGGCGCCGGGGCCGAGGACGCGTCCGTGCCCGGCGAGGACACGATCCGTGAACGGTTCCATGCCCGGCTGGAGGAGAGCTGGGGCACGGATCTGCGTCGCGGCGTCACCACGTGCGGGCCACACCGCGACGATCTGCTTTTCACCGTCGCTTCCAGGCAGAGGGCCCTGCCCGTCCGGACCTTCGGATCCGGGGGACAGCGCCGCACGGCGGCACTGGCGCTGCGCCTCACCGAAGCGGCGACAATCCGGAGCCAGCGCGGGGTCGACCCGATCCTCCTCCTCGACGACGCGTTCGCCGAGCTGGACGAGCGCCGGTCGGAGCGGGTCATGGCGCTCTTGCAGGACGAGTGCACCGGCCAGGTGATTCTCACGGCGCCCAAGGAGTCGGATGTGCGGCTGAGGGGACCCTCGCTGGCGCGGTGGAGTATACGCGAGGGGATGATCGAGGCGTGAGCGCGGCGGCGAAGAGTGGTGCGGGCGGACCCGCGTTCAAGGCGGTCGGTGAGGTGCTGGAGGGCTATCTGGCCGAGTCGGGCCTTGGAGAGTCGCTGGCGCGGCTCGGCGCGATGGACGATTGGCCCGGGACGGTTGGCGACAGGGTGAGCGGAGTCACCAGACCGGTGGAGGTTCGGGGCGACACGCTGGTGGTGGAGGTACACTCGAGTGCGTGGCTCAATGAGCTTTCGATGATGAAGGGGATGATTCTTGAACGGCTGAATTCGGTCCGCGCGGATGCGCCCATCGGCGATATCCGCTTCCGGCTGGCTGAAACGGTCGAGTGAATCGACGAGACCATTTGAAAGGTATTCGGGGATAATACATGGCGGCGGACAGCAAAAGCGGCGACTACACTTCCCGGCGGATCCAGGTTCTCAAGGGACTGGAGGCCGTGCGGAAGCGGCCGGGGATGTACATCGGTTCCACATCGGGCCGTGGACTGCACCACCTCGTCTACGAGGTCGTGGACAACAGCATCGACGAGGCGATGGCGGGGCACTGCACCTCGGTGAGGGTGGTGATCCATCCCGGCGACATCGTCAGCGTCGACGACAACGGACGGGGCATCCCGGTGGACATTCATCCCACCGAGGGCGCGCCCGGCGTCGAACTCGCCATGACGACGCTGCACGCGGGTGGCAAGTTCGACAAGAGTTCGTACAAGGTCTCGGGTGGACTCCACGGCGTGGGCGTGAGCGTCGTCAACGCCCTCTCCGAGTGGCTCGAAGTGGAGGTGCGCCGCGGCGGCAAGCGCTATCACCAGCGTTACGAGCGCGGGATCAAGGTGTCGGAGCTTGCCATGCTCGGCCCCGCCAGCGGCACCGGCACGCTCGTCACCTTCAAGCCCGATCCCGAGATCTTCACCGTCCTGGGCTACAACGCGGACACGCTGTCCGCCAGGTTGCGCGAACTCGCGTTCCTGAACAAGGGCCTGGAAATCGTTCTCAGCGATGAGCGTACGGAAGAGGAGACCGGGCAGACCTTCCGCTACGAGGGCGGACTGGCCGAGTTCGTCGAGTACCTCCGGGGCTCGCGGCTCCCCATCCACCCGAAGGTGATCTACTTCGAAACGAGCAGGCCGGAGGCCGAGATCGAATTGGCGATGCAGTACGACGAGGGCTTCTCGGAGAACACCCACACCTTCGTCAACAACATCAACACGCACGAGGGCGGCACGCACCTGACCGGCCTCAGGGCCGCGCTGACCCGCACGATCAACGACTACGCGCGTAAGAACAACATCTTCAAGAAGGACGAGAGCCTGTCGGGCGACGACGTGCGTGAAGGGCTGACCTGCGTGTTGAGCGTGAAGGTCATGGAGCCCCAGTTCGAGGGTCAAACGAAGACCAAGCTGGGCAACTCCGAGGTGCGGGGCGCGGTCGAGGCGGCCGTGAACGAGCACCTTTCGGCCTTCCTGGAGGAAAACCCGCGCTCAGCGAAGCAGTTGATCGAAAAGTCCCTGCAGGCGGCGCGGGCCCGCGAGGCGGCACGCAAGGCGCGGGACCTTGCACGCAAGAAGAGCGGACTCGAGGGTGGTGTCCTGCCGGGCAAGCTCGCGGACTGCTCCATCGCCGACCCGGCACTCAGCGAGATCTACCTGGTCGAGGGAGACAGCGCCGGCGGTTCGGCGAAACAGGGCCGCGACCGTTCATTCCAGGCGATTCTGCCGCTCAAGGGCAAGATCCTGAACGTCGAGAAGGCGCGCATCGACAAGATCCTCTCCAACGACGAGATCCGGGCCATGGTGACGGCCATCGGCGCGGGAATCCGGGACGACTTCGACCTCAGCAAGGCGCGCTACCACAAGATCATCATCATGACCGACGCCGATGTCGACGGCGCCCACATCCGCACGCTCCTCCTCACCTTCTTCTACCGCCAGATGAAGGAGCTGATCGAAGCGGGCTACGTGTACATCGCACAGCCGCCCCTGTACCGGGTCCAGAAGGGACGGGTCGAACGCTACGCCTACTCCGACGAGGAGCGCGACGACGAGATCCGGAAGCTCACCAACGGCAGGGAAGGAAAGGGCGTGTCGATCCAGCGCTACAAGGGGCTGGGCGAAATGAACCCCGATCAGCTGTGGAAGACGACCATGGACCCCGATGCGCGGACGATCCTCAAGGTCACGGTCGAGAGCGCGGTCGAGGCCGACAGGATCTTCTC
>CAZRQE010000181.1:0-10490 GCA_964602175.1 uncultured Gemmatimonadaceae bacterium
GCGCCTCGAGCTGTTCGAGCCGATACCGGCGGTGCGCTACACCCGGGCGGCGGATGTGAGCGCGCTGGGCAACCGCGTCTGGGTGGCGCCGAACCAGCCGTACGGAGCGCTCCTGACGTACTGGGTGGACCCGGAATGGAATCCGGGAGGGCGGGTGCGGGTCGACGTCAGGAACGAGGACGGGCGACTGCTGCGATCCCTGACCGGGCCGGCGGAGCCCGGGGTGAACCGGCTGGCGTGGAATCTCGGCGAGCGTTCCGCGTGCGTGCCCGAAGGGGAGGACGCGAGGCCCGCGGCAGTGGCGGCGGGTGGCGGACCCGGCGGGAGGGGGCGTGGCGGCGGCACCTGGGTTCGCGCGGTCCCGGGGACGTATTCGGTGCGCCTCACGCTGGATGACGAGACGAGTGAGCGGCCGGTCGTGGTCCGCGTGGACCCCAGGGTGGACGCCTCGGCGGCGGACATGGCCGACTGGCACCGCGCAGCAACCATGATCGAGCGGGCGGAGTGTACGGTTCGGGACGCGCTTGCCGCGGTGCGGCCGCTGGACGCCCGCCTGGAGGAGGTGGCGCGGACTTCCGACGATGCGTCGATCCGGGCGGAGGCCGCGGCCGTCCGCGACGCGCTGCGGCCGATCCTGCTTGGCTTCGCCGGTGATGTCAGGGATCCGGGGCACGTCAACCTCGCGGGGCGTCTCAACTGGTTCACGATCCAGGTCGGCAACTACAGCGGACGGCCGACGGCGGCGCAGTGGGAGTGGATCGAGCGCTACGCTCGTCAGGTCGCCGAGTATTCGGCCATGCTGGAGCCCATTCTGGAGGGACCGGTGGCCGAGCTGGAGCGGAAGCTCGGAAACGGAAGGGAGTGATGCGGAGCCGCGCATCGGCCCGGCGGCGGGATACGGGCGAGTCCGGCGCCCCGCCCGAGCGGCCGAGGGCCATGAACCGCCGGCTCTTTCTGTACGCGGCGGCCGGAGCCGGGCTGCTTCCCGTCCCTGCGGCGCTCCAGCGGCTGGCGGGCATCCCGAGTGGCCGTGGAGGCCTGCTCGAAGGGCTCGACGCCTCCCCGCTTTCCCCCGTCGCCGACGACTATCCGCTCCGCCCGGTCGGTTCCGCCCGGGTACGGATCACGGACGAGTTCTGGCGCCCGCGCATGGACGCGAACCGGGCGGTCTCGCTGCCGTACTGCTTCGAGAGGTTCGGGGACGGGGGCTTCAGCCTTTCCAAGCTCATCGAGGCGGCGGCGTACATGCTCGAGGAACGCCCCGATCCCGAGCTGGAGGCGTACGCCGACGAGCGCATCGAGGGGATGCTGGCGGAGCTGGAGCGGCGGATCGAGACGCCGCAGCGGTCGGTCCGGGTCTCGGGCCATGTGCTGGAAGCCGCGACGGCGTACGCGGCGGCGACCGGCAAGTCCGGGCTCCTGGACGCGGTGGTGCGGCTCGCCGACCAGATGGATTCCGCCTACGGTCCCGGGAAGGAGACGCACATCTCCGGTCACCAGGGGCTGAAGATCGGGCTGGTCGCCCTGTACCGGTCCACCGGCGACGAGCGCTACTGGAGGCTGGCGAAGTTCTTCGCCGACGAGCGCGGACGGGACGACTACGAGCGCACCGGCGAGTACGCGATCGACCGCACCTACGCCCAGGACCACGAGCCCGTCGTGGAGCAGTCAGAGGCGGTCGGGCACGCGGTGCGGGCCACCTTCCTCTACATCGCGATGACCGACATCGCGGCGCTCTCCGGGGACGCCGCCTACATCGACGCCGTCCATCGCATCTGGGAGGACCAGACCTACCTCAAGACGTATCTCACCGGCGGGATCGGGTCGACGCGCTTCCACGAGAAGTACGGCGAGCCCCACGAACTGCCCAACCTCAGCGCCTGGAACGAGACCTGCGCCGCGTACGGCAGCGCCGTGTGGTGCCACCGGCTGGCGCTCCTGGACCGCGACGCCCGCTACGTCGACGTGATGGAGCGGGTGCTGTACAACGCCCTGCTCGTCGGCGTGTCCCTCCGAGGGGACCGTTTCTTCTACCAGAACCCGCTCAAGTCCTTCGGCGACTATGAGCGCTTCGACTGGATCAACGTCCCCTGCTGCCCACCGAACGTGATCCGCATGCTCGCGTCGATCGGCAGCTACGTGTACGCGACCGATCCGTCGTCGGGGGGACTGCATGTGAATCTTTTCACAAACTCCGACGCCCGTATGGATGTCGCCGGGGTGCCGGTGAGGGTGCGCCAGGAGACTCGCTATCCGTGGGAGGGACGCGTGCGGATCCGCATCGATCCGGAGCGCGAGGCCAGCTTCCCGCTGTTTGTTCGGATCCCGGGGTGGGCACGCGGCGAGGTCATGCCCGGCGAGCTGTACCGTTTCGCGGATGCGGACCCCGAGCCGCCAACGCTGCGGGTGGGCGGGCGCGGCGGATCGGGCCCCGCCCAGGCCGCGGGCCGGGAGGTGAGCACCCGGCAGCTGGAACGCGGATACGCGCGGATCGAGCGCACATGGCGGCCCGGCGACGTCGTCGAACTGAACATGCCGTTGCCGGTGCGGCGGGTGCTGGCCCACGAAGCGATTCAGGACGACCGCGGGCGCGTCGCCCTGCAGCGCGGCCCCCTGGTCTACTGCGCGGAGTGGCCGGACAACGGCGGGCGGGCGCTCAACATTGTCGTGCCGGACGGAGCCACCTTCGGCTCGGAGTTCCGGCCGGAGCTGCTGGGCGGGGTTCAGGTCGTGCAGGGCGACGTGGAGGCGATCCGGGAGGACAGCCGCGGCGAGGGTGCCCCGACCGTCCCGCACCGGCTCACGGCCCTCCCCTACTACGCATGGGCCAACCGGGGAATGGGCGAGATGGCCGTCTGGATGGCGAGGGAGCCCGCCGCGGCCTGGCTCCCGCCGGCCCTCCCGGTCCCGGTCGCCGCCGTGCGCACTTCGGGCGGCATCGAGAAGGGCTGGACCGGGTACAACGACCAGAACGACGACCTCGCGGCGATCCACGACGGGCGCGAGCCGATCAACTCGGCCGACCAGTCGCACCGCTTCTTCCGCATGCGGCCCCCGGTGGGCGAGCGCGCCTGGCTGGAATACGAGTTCGAGGCGCCCGTGCGCGTGTCCTCATCGCGGGTCTACTTCTTCGACGACAAGCGTTTCTGCAGCCTCCCCGAGTCGTGGCGGGTGCTCTGGCGGGACGGAGGGGAGTGGCGGCCGGTGGCGGTCCGCGGAGCCTTTACGGTCGAGCGGGACGCGTGGAGCACGATCGAGTTCGAAGCGGTCGTTACCCGTGCGCTGCGGCTGGAGGTCGAGCCCCGCACGGTGTCGTACGAGGCCGGGCAGATCGGTCCGCCGGCGGCGATGTTCATCGACGAGGACATCGCGTGGCGGGAGTTCGGGGTGATCGAATGGCAGACAGGCTGAGGGTGCCGACATGAGCAAGCACATCCCGCGGCGGCGCTTCCTCCGGACCGCCCCGGCCGTGGGCGCACTGGCGTACACGGCTGCGGAGCGAACCCCGGTGTCCGCAAAACCCGGTCACTCGTCGCCCGCCGGCCCGTCCGACATCGAGCTCTGGAAGCCGGGGCGCGCGACGGTTGCCGAATATCCCATTCGCCCCAGCCTCCACTCCGAGGTCGTGCTGGCCGACGGCTTCTGGCAGCCCCGCGTGCAGAGGAACGAGGAGGTCACCATTCCCCTTGAAGTCCGCAAGCTGGAAGCCTCGCCGAGGCGGACGCGGGGGGGTGTTCTCGAGGCCGCCATGCTGTCGCTCGTCACCCGCCCCGATCCATGGCTGCAGGCGTGGGTGGACCGCAGGGTCGACGAGTTGGTGGGACAGGAGGCGCCGGCCAGCAATCGCGAGTTCGGGGTCGCGGCCACATGGTACCGGACAACGGGCCGAAGGGAGCTGGTCGACAGGGCGACACGATCGGCGGCGCTGCTCCAGGACAACTTCCAGGCCAACGACCCTCCGTTCTCGGGCGGAGAGCGGGACTCTCTCAACTGCTCACACCTCTACCGGGTCACCGGCGACCCGCAGCACCTCGATCTGGCGCGCCACTACCTGGACATCAGGGGCCGAGAAGATTCGGTCGGCCGAAGCCGGCACAATCAGTCCCACATGCACGTCCTCCAGCAGACCGAAGCGGTGGGCCACGCGGTGAATTGCCTGACTCTCGCGGTTTCCATGGCGGACGTGGGCATCCTCTCGGGACGGGAGGAGTACCTGCGGGTCGCTCAGCGCATGTGGCACGACGCGGTGAGCCGCAAGATGTACATCACGGGGGGCGTCGGCACGACCGGGAACGAGGGCTTCGGCGAGCCGTACTCGCTGCCAAACATCGACGCGTACGCGGAGACCTGCGCGGTCCTGATGCTGATCACCCTGAGCCACAACCTGTTCCTCGCTTCGGGTGACGCACGCTACATCGACGTGATGGAACGCGGCATGTACAACAATGCCGTGTGCGGAGTGTCGGTCTCGGGGGACCACTACTTCTACGTGAATCGGCTGGCGAGCGCGGGAGACGGGCGCGACCTGCGCTGGCAGCGTGCCTCGCTGGAGTGCTGTCCTCCGAACCTGGTGCGCTTCATGGCCCGCATGCCTGGGTACATCTACGCGCAGGACCCCGACGGGGTGGTCTTCGTGAACCTGTACGTGTCCAGCGAAACCGCATTCGAGATGGGCGGCGGCACCCTGGGGCTCTCGGTGGAGAGTGAAATGCCGTGGGGCGGGAGATCGTCGATCAGGGTGTCGGCGGAGTCCGACCTGCAGGCGACGGTCAAGCTGCGAGTTCCCGGGTGGGCCCGGGACGTCGCCACGCCGGAGGGATTGTACAGCTATATGGATGCGCCGCGAAGCCGTCACTCGGTGACGGTGAACGGCCGGCAGGTGGACGCGACGCCCGACGGCCTGGGCTACGTGTCGTTGACCCGGGAGTGGCGGGACGGAGACACCATCGAGGTCGAGTTCCCGATGGAGGTCCGCAGGGTGGTCGCGGACGAACGGGTTCGCGAGAACGGGGGCCGGTTCGCGGTCGAGCGCGGCCCCATCGTGTACTGTTGCGAATGGCCCGAGGTCGCGGGCGGCAATGTCCTGGACCTGCTTTTCGACGATGACGGCGAACTGCGAAGGCGCCTCGACGCCGACTTGCCCGGGGGCCACCCGGTCATCTCCACGGAGGCACGAAGCCTGACCGATCCGTCCGCGCCGACAATGCCCGTGACGCTGACGCCCTACCATCTGTGGGCCAACCGCGGAGCCGGCGAGATGTCCGTCTGGCTTTCGCGCCGGGAATTGGCGCCGGGCGACACTGGTCCCGCCGGTGGATTCATCTTTTACGTGAATTCAGAATACGTAAGTGATGGCTGGCAGTATCTTGAGGCCGCTCCGTTCGACCAGAGCGGCGGGGCGAAGTGGGGGTGCTTCCGGCGGGAAGTCCCAGGTGCGCGTGGCACGGCGGTGGGGACCGGCAGACAGAACACGGCCGACATCCTGGCCGTCTGCGACGACCCGGGCTCGGCTGCGTATCTGTGCGCCAACCTCGTGCTCAACGGGATCGCGGGCTGGTTCCTGCCCTCCACGGACGAACTCGTGCTGATGTACGAGAACCTGCGGGCCCGGCGGCTCGGCAACTTCAGGGACGCGGGCCTGGTCGACAATTTCACGTATTGGGCGTCGTCCCAGGTCAGCGCCGACATGGCCGCTCACGTGGACTTTCCCGACCTGGGCCGGGTTCACGGCGACGACAAGGACTTCCCCCGCAGAGTGCGGGCGATCAGGGCCTTTTGAGGCGGGCGGGCGGCTCGCCGGGCGCGCGGTTCGCGGCCGCCAGGAAGTCGAAGTCGCAGCCGCGGTCCGCCTGAGTGACGTGTTTCGCGAACAGGCGGGCGTAGCCGCGCTCCGGGCTGGGCGGCGGACGGTACTGTGCGCGCCGCTTCGCCAGTTCCCGGTCCGGCACCAGCACGTCGAGGCGCCGATTCCCGAAGTCGAGGCGGATGCGGTCACCGTCGCGGATCGAGGCCAGCGGTCCGCCCACCGCGGCCTCCGGCGCGGCGTGGACCACGACAGTGCCGTACGCCGTGCCGCTCATGCGGGCGTCGGAGATGCGCACCATGTCCTTCACCCCGGAACGGGCCAGCTGGCGTGGGATCGGCAGCGATCCGGCCTCGGGCATGCCCGGGCCGCCGATCGGGCCCGCCCCGCGCAGAACCAGGACGTGCTCCGGCGTCACCGGGAGAGCGGGATCGTCGATGCGTGCCGTGAGGTCGTCGATCCCGTCGAAGACGACCGCCGGCCCCTCGTGCCGGAGCAAGCGGGCGCCGGCCGCGGCCCGCTTGAGGATCGCGCCGCGCGGCGCCAGCGACCCGCGCAGCACCGCCAGCGCCTCCGCCGGGGCAACCGGGTCGTCCAAGGGGCGAATGACCGCCGGATCGGTCCACTCTGGCCACGCGGCCGTGACCTCGCCAAGGGTGCGGCCATCGGCGGCGGGCGCGGCGAGATCGAGCCGCGCGGCCAGACGCCGCAGCAGCGCGGGGAGCCCCCCCGCGCGGTGGAAGTCCTCCATGAACCCGCGCCCCGCCGGCTTGAGATCCGCGAGCACGGGCGTCTCGCGGCCGATGCGGTCCACTTCGTCCAGATCGAACGCGAGCCCGGACCGTCCGGCGATCGCCGCGAGGTGTATGAGGGCGTTGGTCGAGCCACCCAGCGCCTGCAGCACCGTGACCGCGTTGCGCAGCGACGACGCCGTGATCCGCGGCCGCGCAACCGGTGCGCCGGCAAGCGCCATCTCGACCGCCCGCCGTCCCGTCTCCTCCCCGAAGCGCAGCCGTTCGGAGAGCACCGCGGGGATGGTGCTTCCCCCAGGCAGGACGAAGCCCAGCGTCTCGGCGAGGCAGGCCATCGTGCTGGCCGTCCCCATCACCATGCACGTCCCGTGCGCGGGCATCAGCCGGTCGTGCGCGCGGCCCAGCCCCGCATCGTCGATCTCCCCCGCGCGCCAGGCCGCCCACAGCCTCCGGCAGTCCGTGGAGGCGCCCAGCCGCTCCCCCTCGTGATTCCCCGCGAGCATCGGGCCCACCGGGGCGACCAGGGCGGGCACCTCGGCGCTCACCGCCCCCATGATCTGCGCGGGCAGCGTCTTGTCGCACCCGCCGACGAGCACCACGGCGTCGAGCGGCAGCGCCCGGAGCATCTCCTCCGTGTCCATCGCCATGAGGTTGCGAAGCAGCATGCTGGTGGGGAACGCGAAGGACTCGTGCAGGGAGATGGTCGGGAACGTGAAGGGCAGGCCGCCGGCCATGGTCACGCCCCTCCGGATCGCGGAGACCAGCGCCGGAGCGGTCGCGTGGCAGGGGTTGAAGTCGCTGGCCGTCTGGGCGATTCCCACCACCGGCCGTTCGTCCGCCGCCTCCGTGAGCCCCTGCGCCCGCAGGAAGGCCCTACGCAGGAAGAGCGCAAACCCGGGGTCGCCGTACCGCGTCAGCCGCCGGGCGAGGCCTTGGTCCCGTTCGGGTGTCATGCGGTCAGGTGCGCGGTTGCCGGCCGTCCCGCGGGCCGGTCATCTTGGGAGCACCGTGCTGCTTGTCTCCATGGGGTCCGCCCTGGCAGGAGGAACGATGGCCCGCTCGAGCGGGGACGCCACGCGTCGCCACCCCACAAGGATAACCCGAACCGGTTTGGTTGGCGTGGCGGCAACCCTGGCGCACGGGTGTGCCGGGGAAGCCGGCGTGCATGAACTGCGGCTGGGCCACGACCAGACCGTCGACCACCCGTACCACCTGGCCGCCGAGCGTTTCGCGGAGCGGATCGGGGAAGCGACGGACGGCGCGGTGCGGATCAGCGTCTTTCCCGCCGCCCAGCTGGGCGATTCGCCCGAGCAGATCGAGGGTCTGCGGCTGGGAACGCTCGACTTCGCGCTGGCCGCGTTCAGTCATGTGAGCCAGTTCTGCCCCGAGTTCGGGCTCTTCGGCGCACCCTTCCTCTTCGAGGACGACGCGCACTTCGCGGCGGTGTTCGACGGCGAAGTCGGCAGGGTCCTGGACGCGGCGTGCCGAGAGCGCTACGGGGTGCGGCTCCTGGGGACGCTCACCTCCGGGTACCGGGTGCTGTTCAACGGGAAGGGGCCCGTCACCAGCGCGTCCGACCTGGAAGGGCTCAAGATCCGCGTGATGGGCGGGGAGGCGGACGCGCTCACCTGGCAGGCCTTCGGCGCCCTCCCGGTTCCGATGCCGTATTCGGAGGTCTACTCGGCGCTCCAGGCCGGGGTGATCGACGGAGCCGAGAACGAGCCGGTCTCCATCCTGGCGAACAGGTTCTACGAGGCAGCCCCCTACTTCGCGCCGACCAACCATCTCGTGCTGCCCATGGGGCTCTTCGTCGGCCAGCGGACCCTGGACAGGATTCCGCGGGAGCACCTCCCGGTCCTGCAGCGGGAGGCGCGCGCGGTGGCGGCGTGGCAGCGCGAACTCATGCGCGACGAGAACGCGCGGGCGCTCGCCGAGATGCGGGAGCGCTTCGGCGTGGAGCTGTCGAGCATCGCGCCGGGGTCGTTGCGCGAGGGTGGCGCCGCCATCCAGGACCGGGTCGCGGAGAACCTCGGCGTGACCGGCCTCCTGGAGAGGGTCCGCGCCGCGGCCCGCTGAAGAGGGTGGAAACGAGAGGCGGAGACACGCCGCGCGGTGACGAGGCGGGCCGCAGCCAACCGGGCGGGACCTTCCCGGACCGGCTGGCCGCCGTGAACCGGGCCGTAGCGCTCGTGCTCTTCGCGGCGCTGACCGTGGTGGTCGCGCTCCAGGTGATCGCGCGGTTCATCCTGCACGCGCCGATGATCTGGTCGGAAGAGGCCGCGCGCTTCCTCTTCTTCTGGCTGGTGCTGCTGGGCTCCGCAATGGGCGTGAGGGACCGCCGCCACTTTGTGATTGATTTCACAATCGGCAGAGCGCCACAGGCGGGAACGAAGCGGCGCCTGCTGCTCGACATCGTCCCCGACGCTTGCGTGCTCGCCTTCTCGGTGTTCCTGCTCGTGCACGGGATCCTGTACACGGAGGTCGGCCTCCTCCGCGTCGCCACCAATTCGCAGGTCAACATGGCGCTGGTGTACGCGGCGATCCCGGCGTTCGCGGCCCTGTCCCTGCTGTACTCGGTCTCCAACATCGTCCTGGACTGCGTGAGGTTCAGGTCCCGCCAATGATCCTGTGGCTCCTCTTCGGCGCGTTCGCGGCGCTCTGCCTGCTCCGCGTCCCGATCGCCTTCGCGATGCTGATCTCCTCGACGCTCGCGATCATGGTGCAGGGCGACGTGCCGCTGTCCATCGTGCCGCAGCGGATCTGGGTCGGGCTGAACAACTTCCCGCTGCTGGCGGTGCCCTTCTTCCTCCTGGTCGGCCAGGTCATGAACGAGTCGGGCACGTCGGCCAGGCTCATCGACTTCACGCGGTCGCTGGTGGGACATCTCCGCGGCGGCCTGGCGCACGTGAACGTCGGCGTCTCGATGATCTTCGCAGGCATCTCCGGCGTCTCCTCGGCCGACACGATGGGGGTCGGCTCGGTCATGATCCCCGCCATGAAGCGGGAAGGCTACCCGGACGGCTTCGCGGTCGGCGTCACCGCCGCCTCGTCGACCCTGGGCAACATCATCCCGCCCAGCCTGATGATGATCATCTACTCCGCCACCGCGGGCGTCTCCGTCGGCGCGATGTTCCTCGCAGGGATCGTTCCGGGGATCCTCATCGGGGCGAGCCAGATGATCTGGTCGGCGCGGGTCGCCCGCCGTCTCGGAATCGGAGAGACGGCCGTCTTCTCCACGCGCCGCATGCTCACGGCAAGCCGCTCGGCGGGACTGGCGCTCCTGATCCCCGCCATCGTCATCGGCGGGATCCTCGGCGGCATCTTCACGGCCACGGAGGCGTCGGTCGTGGCCGTCGTCTACGTGCTGATCCTCGCGGTCCCCGGGCGGCGGACGGGTCTCCGGCAGCTGCTGCGGGTCTCGGAGGACAGTATCGGGCTCTTCTCGCTCTCCCTGCTCTGCGTCGCCGCGGCCTCGCTGTGGGGGTGGCTCCTGGCCTTCTACGCCGTGCCGCAGGGAGTCGTGTCGCGCCTCGGCGAGGCCGGCCTGCTGGCGTCACCCTACGCCGTCTTCGCCCTCGTGATCGTGATCTTCCTCGTCGTCGGCGCGTTCATGGACGCGATCCCGGCCATCATCATCCTCCAGCCCATCATCGGCGGGATCGGGGCGGCCGCCGGGATCGACCCCTACCACATGGGGATCGTCGTGGTGCTCACGCTGGCGATCGGGCTGATCACGCCGCCGTACGGGCTCTGCCTGCTCATCGGGGCGAGGCTGGGCGAGATCCCCATCGCGGCCGCAATGAGGGCGCTCCTGCCCTTCTACCTGATCTCGCTGGGCGTGCTGGCCGTGGCCGTGTTGCTGCCGGACCTGGTGCTGTGGATTCCAAGGGCGGCCGTGACGGGAGCGGTGGGCGGGGGCGCGCCGTGAGCGGGGG
>CAZRQE010000182.1:0-10307 GCA_964602175.1 uncultured Gemmatimonadaceae bacterium
GCGATCGTGACCAACCCCAACTGCTCCACGATCACGCTCGCGCTGGCGCTCGGTCCCCTGCGCGGCTTCGGCATCCGCCGCGTGGTCGTCTCGACGCTGCAGGCGGTGAGCGGGGCCGGGTATCCGGGTCTGGCGGCGGTGGACGTGCTGGGCAACGCCATCCCGTTCATCGGTGGCGAGGAGGAGAAGCTCGCGACCGAGACGCTCAAGGTGCTGGGCGAGGTGCGGGCGGACGAAGACGGGGTCACGCCGCACGGGGCGGTGGTGAGCGCGCACTGCAACCGGGTGGCGACCGTCGATGGGCACCTGGTGTGCGCGTCGGTGGAACTGGGCGCGCGGCCGTCGCCGGCCGAGGTGCGGGCGGCGCTCGCCGGCTTTCGCGGGCGGCCGCAGGAGCTCGGCCTGCCGACCGCGCCCGACCGGCCGGTTGCCGTCCTCCAGGAACCCGACCGCCCCCAACCCCGCCGCGATGCAATGGCGGGACGGGGCATGACCGTGTCTGTGGGACGCATCCGGGAGTGTCCCATTCTGGGGATCAAGTTCGCCGCGCTCGGGCACAACACGATTCGCGGCGCGGCGGGAGCGTCCGTCCTCAACGCCGAGTTGCTTTTGGCGCAGGGTTTGTTGGGCTAACGCGGCTCCCGGAGGTCCTCTGGCGGGCGGACAGGCGCCGGACGCGCCTGCTCAGCGCACTGCCGCGGGCAGCCTCCGCACCACCACGCTGGCGACCTCGAACTCGTCGAGTTCGACGAACGCGGCCATGCCGTCCGGCCCGAAGGCGTCGGGCATCTCTGTCGCGTCCTTCGGGAAGGTGCCGACGTAGCGCCCGTCGGCGGTAACGACATCAATGGGCCCGTCGCTCTCCGGTTCGTCGCCGCGGCGGTGCACCCAGATGCTGCCCTCCCACGTGGCGGAGAGATCGCGCAACACGGAAAGCTCGGGGTAGTAGGTCGGTTCGGGCATATCGAGAGCCATCGTCGCATTCAACTCGCCTGGATTGCGGCCGCTCGGGGTGAAAAGCCGGATCTGCATGGATCCACCGGTAGCCCCGCGCCGTGCGGCCTCCCGCTCCTCGCGCTCCCGCTTCTCGCGATGCTCCCTCTCGATTCGAGGCGTGACCGGCTTGGGCCGGATGGGGCGCCGAATGATCCTTGTCACCTCACCGGCATCCGGACGGGTGACCTTCAGGGCGTAGGCCGACGAGTCGGAGTAGACGATGCCTCCGTTCGGCAACACGCCCGCCAGCAGCGGCGGCTCGAATATGGACGGTTGCGAAAGGCCGCTCAGGGCACTGGCCAGCGTCGCCCTGTCGCCTCCGGGGATGCTGACGCTTCCGGGCAACTCGAGATCAGCCTCCTGGCGGGGAGCAAGCCAGGCCTCGACGACGGTGTCGGTTTGGACCTCCTCGCCGGCAAGTCCGAGCCGGGTAATCGGGCGGGATGTCGGCGGACCGGCGTCGCCGATCATGGCAACGCCACTTCCGAAGCTGCCGGTAAACGCCGCGCTTCCGCGCGGATCGGCCAGCAGGATGCGCGCCATCCCACCCGGACCGCCATCCTCGCTCCCCTGCACCATGCGCAGGAATCTGCCGTTGGCGTCGAAGAGCTGATATGCGCGGTGCCCGAAGTCGCTCACGATCGTGGTGCCGTCCCGCATGACCGCGAACCCCGCCGGCATGTTGAACTCACCAGGCCCCTCGCCGGAGGCACCGAATTCGCGCAGGAAGTTGCCGGATGCGTCGAACACCAGCACGCGCGTTTCTCCCGAGCCCAGTCCGAATACGCGTGTGCCGTCCGGAAGGGACATTCCGCCGCTGCCGTCCACGATGTAGAGATTCCCGTTCTCATCGAACGCGACGTGCATGACGGTGCCGAACATCTCCCACTCTTCGCCCTGCAGCACACCGATGCGGAAGACTTCCTCGAAATCGGCGTCCAGGCGCTGGTCGTGGTCGGCAAGGTCGATGACTTCCTGGGCGGGGAGTGGTCGGGTGGGAATCGGCAACGCAACCGCGACGAGGGTGACAGCTGCGACGTGGCGGAGGGTCTTGACTGGCTGTGACATGGGAGGTCCCCCGGTTTGCAGAAGTAGTAAGCCGAATACGCCGCCGCGGCTGGAGCACTTCATGTGGCGGCAGCGGGTGGTGTCTTGTCTCGCGGGCTCGGGCGGGGATAGAATCACGGCGAAGCTGCTCGGCCTGATGCGAATTCAGCCGCTCGGCTAGTGTGACAATTTCGGACATTTGTGCGACAATTTCGGACACAAACCCGTCATTTCCGGCGTTGGCCATGCCTCTGGTCCGCCGTGTAGACGGATCCTCACCGGGAGCCGACCTATCCTTTCCCTCACTGCAACCCTTGTTCGCGGCCAGGAAGTCCCGGGCGGCGAGAGCTCCGACCTCGTGTTGATCGCGGTGGCGATCGTCGTCCTCGTGATCGTCCTGTACACGCTGACCGCGTTGTTCTTTGCCCGGGGCCGCTGGTTCGGGCCACGCAACATCGACATGTCGCTGGACGCGGGGGTGCGGCATCTGCTCGACGAGTTTCTGACCGAGTTCGGGCGCCGTCTCCGGTGGAACCAGGAATCGAAGGAACGGCTGCGCGCCGCCGGCGAAGAGGTGCTCCTCAGCCTCGCGGCCCAGGACGGCGAGGAGGCGGTCGGCCTGCGGCGCCTGCGCGTGGCGGTGCGTCAGGACAGGGGCGTCGCCGTCCTGGAATTTCTGGCGGCGCCCCAGGGAACCAACTTCGAGGAACAGCTGAAGCTCCTCGAGGAACACGCGGCTCCGGCTACCGACCAGGAACTGTCGCTACGCCTGCTCAACCACTATGCCTCGTCGGTGCGCCACCGCCACTACCACCTGAACGACCTGCTCACCGTGCGGGTGGAGGGATCGCGGTAGCAGCGTCCGCCGCACCCCCCAACGCCTGCGCCAGGAAGGCCACCGCCCGGGGAATCGCTGCGCGGAGGTCAAACACGTCGTGGCCGGCCCCCTCGTAGATGTACGCCTCGAAGTCGGGCGGGCCGCGCCCCAGGGCCTCCATCGCCGCCATGAGCGCCTCGGCCTGGGAAACGGAGACCGTCTGGTCGAAGTCGCCATGATGCAGCTGTACCGGAGGCAGGTCCCGCGCGAAGAGCGTGGAGGAACGCCGCACCAGCTCCAGCCGCATGTCGCTGCGGGAGTACTCGCCGCGTATATGGGGCTGAATGAACGTCGAGTCGAGGTGGGCCACCCCGGTGAGCTCGCGCGGCATGCGCAGCGCCGCCTCGCGCACGATCTCGCGCACCCAGTCGTCGAAGAAGTACGTCGGACCGAAGAACGCGACGATCCGCGCGATCCGCGGGTCCCGCACCCCCGCCAGCAGGGCGACTCCCGCGCCCCGACTGCCCCCGAACACGTTGATCGAGTCCGCCTTCGCCTCGGGCACGGTCTCGATGGCCACGTTCACAAGGGCGAGCGCGTCGTCCACGTCTTGGTCCCACGGACTGGGCGGGCCCTCGGAGACCCACACGCTGTCGCCGTAGACCAGCGGCTCGGCGCGAAACGACGGAATCACGTACACGAAGCTGTCGCGCAGCTCCCCGAGCGCGACCGCCGCGATCTGAATGTCGCCGATCGACACGCCGCCGTCCCCCCCGTGCAGGTAGGCCAGGATCGGCAGGCTCCCGTCTGTCGCGTCGTCCGGCACGATGATGGCCCCGTAGTGGCGCACCCCGGCGACGCTGTGCGAGACGATGCGGAGGTCGACCTCCGAGCCCGCCAGATCTAGCCGTTCGGCCAGCTCCACTCGCACGTCCGCCGCAGAGAAGTCGCGTGTGGCCCAGTCGGCGCGCACGGCATCGATCTCTGCGTCGGTCGGAGGCATGAAGAGGGTGTCGAGTTCGGCCTCGAGGTCGAGGGCCACCGCCGTGACCGTAGTCGTGGCACTTGCCGCGGCGACCGTGTTAGTGTGTCGGCCCGGATCCGGCCCCAGGGTCCAGTGCGTGGCGGCGCTGCCGTCGCTGCCGGTGGTCGCCGAGGCGGGATCGGCGGATCCGTGGCCCGCGGCGGGCGCAAAGGTGACCGTCTGCCCGGACATGGGCCGGCCCTGGGCGTCCAGGACGCGGACGACGATGGCGTCGGCGAGCGACAGTCCCTGCACGGTGCGCTGATCGCCGCCGGAGAGGGTCTCGACGGTCTCACTGCAGGCGACGAGCGCGGCGCAGGTCAACGTCGTGACGAGCGCACCTCTGTGGTCTGGCGCGGGCATCGCGTGCGAAAGTTGTCTCGGTGACGTCCTGCCTTGCATAGTGACAACTTCACCTGTCACCCACAGTCACGGTAGGTCCCATGCTCGAGATGGCCACGAAGCACCCCGGGCCCATCACACGCCGCACCTTCCTCGGTGCATCCGCGGGCATCGCGCTCGCGAGCGCCGGCGCGCGGTGCAGCGAGTCCCGGCCAGGCACGTCCGACCTCCGATCCGACGCGGCCGATCCCCAATCCGATCTCTTCGTCATCAACATGCTCGGCGGGATCCGCAACCCGAACGTCCCAAGGTCAGGTGGGCCGTCCGGAGCCCTGGAAGGCGAGCAGCGCACCGCGCTCGACGACCGCGCGCTCGCCGATGCCCTCGCCTCCGGGACCGCCGCGGTCAACACCACGATCGGCTACGTCGCCGGCCCCCGGGAGCCGTTCGAGACGTCGGTCGCCGACATATCCCGCTGGAACCGGATCATCCGGACGCATCCCGACGCCCTTCTGAAGGTCTGGGCGGCGAGCGACATCGAGAGAGCCGCGCGCGAAGGCAGAGTCGGCGTCATCCAGGGCTTCCAGAATGCGGCAATGATGGGGGACGATGCGCAGCGGGCCGGCGTCTTCGCGGGTCTGGGCGTGAAGGTCATCCAGCTGACCTACAACGTCGCCAACCAGCTCGGGCACGGGTCGATGGTGCCGGAGAACCGGGGACTCACCGACTTCGGGCGGGAGGTTGTCGCGGAACTGAACGCCACGAACACGCTTGTGGACCTGAGCCACAGCGGCGAGCAGACCTGCCTCGACGCCATCGAGGCAGCCACCGCACCGATCGCGATCACGCACACCGGCTGCAGGGCGGTGACCGACCTGCCGCGCAACAAGACCGACCGCGAGCTGCGCCTGGTCGCCGAGGGCGGCGGGATCGTCGGGATCTACTTCATGCCGTTTCTCGCGGCCGACGGCATGGCCGTGGCGGACGACGTGGTGCGCCACATCGAACACGCCTTGCAGGTCTGCGGCGAGGAGCACGTCGGGATCGGGACCGACGGCGGCACGACCGCGCACGACGACATGGAAGCGGCGTACGAAGCCGCGCGCAGGGATGTCGAGGCACGCCGCGCGGCGGGGATCGGCGCTGCGGGCGAGCGGGCCGGCGTCGTGCCGTTCATCCCCGATCTGCAGGGCCCGGACCAGTTCCGGAAGCTTGCGAACATGCTGCGGGCGCGGGGCCACACGACGGAACGCGTCGAGAGGATCCTGGGACTCAACGCGCTGCGCGTCATGCGCGAGGTGTGGGGGGCGTAGCGATCAGACGGGCCACCGCCCGCGTGCCCGTGGGTCCGGGACATTGCAACGCCACTCAAGCCGCCGGCCGCCCTCCCCGCCGCGACGCGATCACCCGGCCCGGCAGCGCCATCAGGATCTCGCCGTCCCGCACCACGAACTCGCCGTTCACCAGCACGTGGTCGATCCCGGCCGAGTGCTGGTGCGGATCCACGAACGTGGCGCGGTCCGCAATCGTCTCCATATCGAAGACGACCAGGTCCGCCCAGTAGCCTTCCCGGATCTCGCCCCGGTCGGCGAGCCCCATGATGCGCGCCGGCAGCGAGGTCTGCGAGCGGATCGCCGACTCGACCGACAGCGCGCCGACGGTCAGCGCGTAGTGGCGGATCTTGCGCGGAAACGTGCCGTAGAAGCGAGGGTGGACCGGACCGTCGCCGGGCCAGCCGATCCCGCCGTCCGAAGCGGTGGCCACCCACGGCTGCGCGGCGTAGTTCTCCACGTCCATCTCCGACATCGAGAAGCCGCGGAAGCGTCCGCCGCCGCGCCGCGTCCGGTCGCCCTCAAGCTGCAGCGCGATCGCGGTCTCCACGGGATCCTCGCCGCGCTCGGCCGCGATTTCGGCCAGGTTCCGCCCCACGTACGCGTCGTTCGGGTACTCGAAGACCACGACTCGATCCGCCCCGCCCCGGCGGCCGATCTCGTGCGCGATGTCCATGCGGATCCAGGCAGCCGTTTCGGGATCGCGCAGCCGTTCCTCGAGCACCTCCGCGGGCGAGCGGGCGTCCGCTGGCCGCTGTGCCTGTTCGTCCTGGAGCAACCAGCGCGGGACCAGCACCGTGTTTCCGTCGGTGCCGCTGGTCGGATACGGGTATTGATCCGCCCACACGCGCACGCCCTCGTCGCGCGCCCGCTGGATCAGCTGAATCGCCGAGGCGCTCGACCCCCAGTAGGCGACGCCCTTCGCCTTGATGTGCGAGGCGACCACCCGCACGCCGGTGCGCCGCCCAATCTCGATCGTTTCCAGCACCGCGTCCTGGAGCGTCGGCGGGCGGCCTTCGTGCTGGCTGGGCAGGTACCACATCGGGTCCGCGCCCTCGGCCCGCTCGTGCGAGATGTAGACGCCGTCGTACGGCGCCAGCTCGGCCGCCAGGGCCGCGACCTCGTTGGTGGTGCTCCAGCGGCCCGGCGAATACTCGAGCCCCGCCGAGAGGCCCACGGCACCCTCCTCCAGCGCCTGGCGGACCAACTCGGCCATCCGCGCCGTCTCGGCCGCCGTGGAGGGGCGCTGGAAGTCATCCCCCAACACCATTCCCCGCACGGTTCCGTGACCCACCATGAGCATCACGTTCGGCCCCACGCCCTGCGACTCGAGCGTGGCGCGCTGATCCGCCACCGGCCACGGCGAGCGCCCGTCCTGGTTGACCACGATGGTCGTGACCCCCTGCGACACGACGTTGGGCGCCGACTTGCGGTGGATCGCGTCGTTGCGGATGGTCCTGCCGCCGCGGCTGCTGCCGTCGTCCGCGTGCGAATGGATGTCGATGAAGCCGGGGGACACGTACCGGCCCGTGGCGTCGATCACGCGATCGGCGGTGGCTCCGGCGAGCTGGCCCAGCGCGGCGATCCGGCCGTTGCGCACCCCGATGTCGGTGCGGAGCCAGGGGTTGCCGGTGCCGTCGAAGACACGCCCGCCGCGAACGAGGATGTCGAAGTGCTCGGGCTCCTGGGCGGCGAGATGGGCGACTGGTCCGGCCAGGGAGATTGTCGATAGGGATAGCAGGGCGAGGATGGCCGCGCGGGCGAGCCAGCGGGCTGGCGCAGTGGGCGCCCGAGTGTGTTTGCGCATGACGGTGTAGCCCGGAGTCTGCACGTTGAACGGGGAGCGATGCGTGATTGTAGCTGCCGGTGTCCGACTGGGCGAATGGCAACTCCACTACCGCAGCAGTTCGGGCAGCACCTCCCCGGCCTTTCCCTTCAGCGCCACCGCGGCCGCGCTCGTCAGCCCCGTCTCCTCGGTGTTGACTTCGATGATGCGTCCGCCGGCGCGCAGCGTGGCCAGCGGGATGGCGGCGGCCGGGTATACGACCGCGCTGGTCCCGATCACGAGGCACAGGTCCGCCCGCTCAGCCATTGACTGGGCGCGGCCGAGCACATCGGGGTCGAGCATCTCGCCGAAGAGCACCACGTCGGGGCGGCGCAGCCCGCCGCAGTCCGCGCAGCGCGGGAGGGAGTCGCCCAACGGCTCGGCCTCCGCGCGGGCGCCGCAATGGTTGCACCGGTCGCGCGCGATCGCGCCGTGAATCTCCACGGGCAGGGCGGCGTCCGGCGGCCCGTCCCCTGCCTCTTCGTGGGCAGCCCGCGTGTGGAGCCCGTCGACGTTCTGCGTCACCAGGCCCTGGGTGCCCCGTCGCAGGAAGAACCGCGCCAGCGCCCGGTGGCCGTCGTTGGGCACGCAGGTTCCGAGGAAGCTCCGGCGCCAGGCGTACCACTCCCACACCGTGTCGGGATCGCGCTCGAAGGCGTCGATCGTCGCGAGTTCCTCCGGCCGGTAGTTGCGCCACAGTCCGCGGTGGCCGCGAAAGGTCGGCACGCCCGACTCGGCGGAGATGCCCGCGCCGGTCAAGGCGACCACGCGCTCGGAATCGGCGACCAGCTGCCGGGCCTCGCGCATCTGTCCGTCATCTGCGGCGCTTCCCCCGCTGGCGTCTCCTGCCATATTTCTCGCTTCCGTAATCCAATTGCGGTTCGGCCGTATCTCCCCGGGTCCATTCAGACCCAACCCCTACCCGCCACCATGGGAACAAGGCACATGCACGACGAAACCATCGCCATTCATCTCGGCTACGACTCGGAACCTACGACGCACGCGGTTGCCGTGCCCGTCTACCAGACCGTCGCCTACGAATTCGACGACGCCCAGCACGGCGCCGACCTCTTCAACCTTGCCGTCCCCGGCAACATCTACACCCGTATCATGAACCCCACGCAGGCCGTCCTCGAGGAGCGGGTCGCGCGGCTGGAGAAGGGCGTCGCGGCGCTGGCGCTGTCGTCCGGCAGCGCTGCGGTCAACTACTCGATCCTCAACCTGGCCAGGGCCGGCGACAACATCGTCTCGGTGCCCCAGCTCTACGGCGGCACGTACACCCTCTTCGCGCACATGCTGCCCCAGCAGGGCATCGACGTGCGCTTCGCCGAGGGCGACTCCCCCGACGATCTCGCGAGGCTCATCGACGACCGCACCCAGGCGATCTTCTGCGAGAGCATCGGCAACCCGGCCGGCAACATCGTGGATCTGGCCGCTGTCGCGGACATGGCCCGCGCCCACGGCATCGCGACCATTGTCGACAACACCGTGGCCACGCCGGCGCTCCTCAAGCCGGTCGAACACGGCTTCGACATCATCGTCCACTCCCTGACCAAGTACATGGGAGGACACGGCAGTTCACTGGGCGGTGCCATAGTCGATTCGGGCAACTTCCCGTGGGCCGAGACCAACGGACGCTACCCGATGTTCACCACGCCCGAGCCCAGCTACCACGGCGTCGTCTACACCGAGGCGCTGGGGCCGGCGGCGTACATCGGCCGGGCGCGCACGGTCCCGCTGCGCAACACCGGGTCGGCGATCTCCCCGTTCAACGCCTTCCAGATCATGCAGGGCATCGAGACGCTGAACCTGCGTATGGAGCGCCACTGCGAGAACGCGCTGGCCGTAGCGAAGCACCTGCAGGGCCACCCGAAGGTCGAGTGGGTCCAGTACGCCGGCCTTCCCGGCGACCGCTACCATGATCTGGCCGTCCGGTACCTGGGCGGAAGGGCGTCGGGGATCCTCACCTTCGGCGTGACGGGCGGCTTCGAGGCCGGCGTCCGCTTCTACGACGCGCTGCAGCTCTTCAAGCGGCTGGTCAACATCGGCGACGCCAAGTCGCTGGCCTGCCACCCGGCTTCGACCACGCACCGGCAGCTCACGGAAGAGGAGCAGCTGAGCGTGGGCGTGCGTCCGGAGACCATCCGGTTGTCGGTCGGGATCGAGCACATCGACGACATCGTCGAGGACCTCGACCAGGCGCTGGTGGCGGCCTAGCCGGTCTTCCAGCCTGAGCCAGGCACCGTCCTGCAGCGGCCCGTGGCGTCGCGACTCCGCTTCGCCACGGGCTCCTGCTCCGTTCCGGGGTTCAGTTCCCCGAGCGCACGTACTTCGTCAGCCCGCCCCCGGCCGCGGCCAGCGATATCGGACCCTCCGCGGCGTATACGTTGCCGTCCCAGTCGGCCGCGACGCCCTCGCCCGCGTAGCCGTGCGGGCGCTCCTCGGAGATGGCGTGCGGCGGAATGAACGCGGTCACCCGGTCCTCCGAAGCGTGGCCGATCCGGATCCCGGTCATCCAGCCCTCGTGGTTGTTCGGGTTGGACTCGGAGTCGATCGCGTACAGGTTGTCGTTCGCGTCGATGAACAGCCCGCTGATGCGGCTGAACTGGTAGTACGAGTCCAGGTGGTTGCCGTCCTGGTCGAAGATCTGGATGCGGTGGTTGCCGCGGTCCGCCACGAAGAGTCGGCCCTGCGAGTCGAAGGCCATGCCGTGGGGGGTGCGGAACTCGCCCGGACCGTCGCCGATCCGGCCCCACTCCATGATGTACTCGCCCTCCGGCGAGAACTTGATGATGCGCCCGGTCGAGCCCTCAGGCGGGTTGGCGTTCTGTCCGCTGTGCCCGTCCGAGACGAAGATGTCTCCGTTCGGCGCCGTGATCACATCGCAGGGCTGGTTGAAGAGCCCGGGCTCGGTGCCCACCCTTC
>CAZRQE010000183.1:0-8615 GCA_964602175.1 uncultured Gemmatimonadaceae bacterium
GTAGGGAAGGGCTGCGTGGCGGCGGCGACCTCGCCGGGTACGTCGCTGGCCGGCACGGGCCGCTCCTCGATGGGCCAGACGGGTTCGCCGGTGTCGCGGTCGAAGGTGTACACGAAGCCGGTCTTGCCGGCCACCGCCACCGCGTCGACGGCCGCGCCGTCCCGCTCGATGGTCAGCAGCACCGGTGCTCCCGGAAGGTCGAAGTCCCACAGTCCGTGATGAACCGTCTGATAGTGCCAGGCCAGTGTGCCGCTCCGGGCGTCGAGCGCGACCAGCGCCTCGGCGTAGAGATTGTCACCCTTCCTGTGGCCGCCGTAGTAGTCGTTGGACGGGGTGCCGATGCCGGCGAAGAGCAGTCCCCGCTCCTCGTCCACCACCATCGGCGCCCAGGCATTGGTATGACCCGTAGAATCCCAGCTGCCGTCCTCCCAGGTCTCGTTTCCCGCTTCACCCGGCTGCGGAATCAGGTTGAAGGACCAGACCAGGTCGCCGGTGTGAACGTCGAACGCCTGGATGTTGCCGGGCGGATCGCGCGGGTAGACGAAGCCGTCCCAGACGCCGTTGCCGATGATCAGCAGGTCCTCGAAGACGACCGGCGGCGACGTCTGCGTGTAATGAAGCCGGTTCGTACGCCACAGCAGATTCTCGGTGAGGTCGATCTCGCCCCGGTGCCCGAAGGACTCGACCGGCTCGCCGGTGGCTCCATCCAGCGCGATCAGCCGCCAGCGCGTGTTGAGGAAGACGCGCCGTCCCGCGCGCCCGCTCCACACCGCAACGCCACGGTGCACGAAGCCCGTCCCGTTCGGCGGCTGGCCCCATTCGACGGTGCGGGGGTCGAAGTCCCAGATGGTCTCGCCGCTGCTGCCGTCCAGGGCGATCACGCGGTTGTAGGGGGTTGTGAAGTAGAGCGTGTCGTTGAAGGCGACCGGGGTCGTCTCGAAGTTGCCGGGCCGCACCCGCTGGCCGCGGATCGGAGCGATCGGTCCCGGGATGGGCATCTCGCCCGTCTCCCACTGCCACGCGATCTCGAGGCCACCGACGTTCTCCGGGGTGATCTGGTCGAGTGGCGAGAATTTGGTGCCGCCCGCGTCCCGTCCGTACGCGGGCCAGTCGCCGTCCCCGTGGGAGGGGGCATCGGGCGTCGTACAGGCGCCGGCCCATGCCGCCAGTACGAGAACCGGGAGCGGACCGGGGAGGATCCGGGACAGCTTTTCGTGTGTTTGCATCAAGCACCAATAGTGCAGCGAGCCGAGACGGGGCAACCGCGCCGGTCAACCGGCCGGTCGATCGTGCCGGGTCAACCGGCCCGACTGGCGGGCCGCATACCAATAGAGTATGATTTTCTGTATCATATTTTCATACGGAGTCAATCATGCGAGTGTCGGAACGCGGCCAGATCACGATCCCCAAGCGCCTGAGGGAACGCTTCGGGATGAGACACAACGTCGAAGTGGAGATTGTACCTGCCGACGGCGGCCTGCTGATCCGCAAGCGGTCGGCGACGGACCATCCCGTAGACAGCGTGTACGGCACGCTCGGACGCGACGCCGGCGACCTTCCGGTCAGCACCGACGACTACCTCGAGGAGATCCGCGGCAGATGATCACCGCCGTGGACACCAGCGTTCTCCTGGATGTCTTCATTCCCGACGAGACCTTTGGCCCGAGGTCCGCGAAATGGCTCCGCAGCGCGTATGACGCAGGTGCCATCGTGATCTGCGACATCGTGTATGCGGAACTCGCCCCCGCGTTCCCTGACCGCGCCGCGCTGGACGATGCGCTGAGCCGGATCAACGTGACCTCGTCCTCGATCGACGCTTCGACTGCCTGGGACGCTGGCCGGCGTTGGCTTCAATACCGGCGAGCAGGAGGTCGCCGCACCCGCATCATCACCGATTTCCTGATCGGCGCTCACGCCGTCGCCGCCGCCGAGCGATTCCTCACCCGGGACCGCGGATTCTATCGCACGTATTTCCCGGAACTCGCAGGGCGAATCCCGCCTGGCAGGCGCACGCCTACCGCTCCGGCTCCCCTCTGAGCGAACCGCCGACCAGCAGCGCCTCGTCCACCGCTTCAATCAGCCGATTCCGCTCCCGTACCAGCACGGGCAGCGCAAAGCCGCGCCGGTCGCTGCCGGCCTCCTCCACGGCGAGGATCCGGGCCGGGGCCAGGCCGGGCAGCGGGCCCAGGCTGACACCCGGGTCGGGATGGTAGTCGTTCAGAGGCACGTACATGACTCGATGCAGGGGCCTGAGAAAGGCCACCTGATCCACCGGCCCGATCGCACCCGCCTCGGCCCGCTCGTCCAGATCGGCCGCGACCCTGCGCAAACGCTCCATGCGGTCGCCGAGGTGCTCTTCCAGTTGCAGCGCCCCGCCGGCCGCCTCTTCGCGCGCCGCAATCGCCGCCGCCAGCGCCTCGACCTGCGCGCTCAGGCTCACCGGGTAGACCCCCCCGGCCAGCATCTCCGCCAGCGCGTGCACGTAGATGTCCGTGTCCGTCTTGAGCACTTCGGGGTCGATCTTGTCGAAGGTGTCCTCGGTCGTGTGCCACCACCAGTAGCCGCCGTCCTCCGCCAGCCGGGTGTGGTTGAACTGGAGGAGCGGCAGCCCGACGCCGTTGAAGACCTGGTCTGAATTGCGGCCCGGCCTCGCCGGAGAGATGCTCTCGCCCTGCGTCTCCGACACCACACGCACGGCGAAGGGCTGGAACGCCTCGGAAGCGGAGGCGCCGAAGCGCCTGGCATCGATCTGCCCGATCCCGTCGATGTTCATGTAGGCGAGCCCGCGCGTGCGCAGGTCGGTGAAGAACTCGTCCGCGAACCAGGTCGATCCCGCGTAGCGCGCGTTGCTGTGCCCCGGCCACCACGCCACCACCAGGCCGCGGCGAAGCCGGTCACGCACGCCGTGGAAGGCCAGCGCCATCGTCAGCATGGCCGCGTTCGAGGCGGCTTCGTCGGTCGCGCCGTGGTGCCACCCGTCGATATGACCGCCCAGCACCACGTACGGCGCGTCGTCGTCGCCGGCGGGCGTGATCGTGGCCACCGCCAGCCGCATCGGCTTCCACCCGGTCGCGACCTCGGTCTCGACGCGCAGCCGCACCGGCCCCTCGCCCATGCGGGCGCGCAACTCCACACCGGCGCTGCGCGCGATCTGCGCCACGGGAATCGTCGGCAGGCGGTGGTGGTTCATCAGGGACGGACTGCCCCAGGTCGACGTCACGATCAGCTCGTTCAGGCGCTCCTCGGGGTTGACGAAGACGACCGCGGCCGCGCCCATGCGCTCCATCGCGATGGTCGGCACGTTGCGCGGCTGGCCGTCGACGATGGCCACCTTGCCGCTGAGGTCCGGGAGGTCGGCGCCGAACTCCTCGCCCTCGATCACGAGGCGTTCCCCGGTGCCGACCTCGAGCCGCGGCAGGTCCGCCAGCGTCCCCATGTCGACGACCTCGCCGACAATGCCGGCCGACGCCGCCGAGTAGGCCATCGTGATCGCGTCCGGCGCGAAATCGGTGCCGGGAATGGTCACGGAGGCCGACACGGGGTCGCTGGCGTAGGCATCGAGCTCGTGCACGACGACGGGAACGCCGTGTGCCTCCAGCGTGGCCACGATCGTGTCGATCGCGGCGTTCTCGCCGGGACTGCCCGACGGGCGGACGTGCTCGGTGATTGCCGCGGAGAAGGTCATGAGCGCGTCGGTGGTGATCGCATCCTTGACCGCCCGCGCGACGTCGTCGACCTCTGCGGTCGTGGGCGCGGGGGCGTTGGCCGTGCAGCCGCCGAGGCACAGGACCGCCAACCCCGCCGAAAGTCCGGGATTGGTGCCCGGGAGCTTTTTTCTCACGCCGCAGGCTCCCGTCCCGGCGGATACCAGCAGTCCTCGCCGCGGTACATCGTGTCGATGAGCTGGGTGATCTGCCAGCCGGTCTCTCCCTTGTAGAGCTGGAACCCCTCCCAGCCGCAGTGGGAGAACTCCTCGTCGCGGTAGAACGCGTACCGGGTCCACATCTGGGCGAGGCGGCCGTCGATCTGGACGGTCCAGTCCCAGACGGGCTCGTCGTAGACCTCGTCGCGGGGCTGGCCGATCATCTCGATGAAGCCGTCGGCGGGCCGGAAGCTGATTCCGTCCTCACCGGCGCGGCCCAGTCGGGCGTCGGGGTGGAATACGGCTCTCGCCATCTCGCTGTCGCCGGTGCGCATCGCCTCGAAGAGCTGTTCGACGGCGGCCACGACCGCGGCCTCCTCGGGGTCGGGCATTGGCTCGGCTTCGGCCTGGGGTGTCTCGGGCTGCGGCGCGCAGGCTGCGGCGAGGAGCGCAATGGTCGCAATGGCCATGGTGGCCACGGTGGGGAGTGTCATGATGCTTCCTTTCGCTGTGGCCCTACGCCACCGGTTTGTCCCTGAACCTGTCGAACCAGGCTTTCAGGTAGAGCTGCGTCATGATTCTGTGCGATACCGAGCGGGATCCGTGATACTCGTCCGGGATCTTGACGTGCAGGGTCTCCTGGCCGAGGACCTTGAGCGCGCGGTAGAACTCCTCGGCCTGGGGCATCGGGGTGCGCAGGTCCTCGACCCCCGAGAGGAGCATTGTCGGCGTGGTCACGTTGCCGACGTAGTGGAGCGGCGACCGCTCCGCGTACTCCATCGGGTCCTCCCAGGGGAAGGAGCGGAAGCGGCGGTACCAGCCCGACCCGTCGGTGGTGCCCACGAAGGAGTGCCAGTTGATCACCGGGCGCTGGGACACGGCGGCGCGGAAGCGATCCGTGTGGCCGACGATCCAGGCCGTCAGGACGCCTCCGCCGCTGCTTCCGGTGACGAACATGTTGTCCTCGTCGATGAAGCCGCGCTCGATGGCGGCGTCCACGCTGGCCATGAGGTCGTGGAAGTCGTTGCCGGGATACAGGTAGTTGATCCCGTTGATGAAGTCCTGGCCGTATCCGGTGCTGCCGCGGGGGTTCATCCACAGCACCGCGTAGTCGTCGGCCGCGAAGTTCTGCCAGTTCCAGTTCCAGCGCACGGTGTACATGGCGACCGGCCCGCCGTGGATCCACAGCAGCAGCGGGTACTTCTGGCCGGGCTCGTAGTTGGCCGGCTTCATGAGCCAGCCCTGCACCGGCCAGCCGTCGAAGGACTCGGTCCAGATCTCCTCGACCTCGCCGAGCTTGATGTCGGCCAGGATGTCGTCGTTGTAGTCGACCAGGGTCTCGAGCTCGCTCGCGTCGTCCAGGTCGAAGGTGATCAGGTAGTTGGGCCTGTAGAAGGTCGAATTGGTGGCCGCGACCCGGCCGTTGTCGGCGATGGAGACGCCCGTGATGTAGTGGACGCCGTGGGTGACCTGCTCCATCTGCCCGTCGGTCGACACGAAGTGGAGGTTCGACGAGCCCTCCTTGCCCAGCGTGAAGTAGACCCCGGAACCGTCGCGGGCCCAGGTCACGCCGCTCGGGGAATTCGCGAGGTTCCCAGCGATCATGCGGCTGTTGCGGCCGTCGGCGTCCATCAGGTAAAGGTTGGACAGGTTGCTGTAGTTCTCGTTCTGGTCGTAACCGGTGTAGGCGATCATGCTGCCGTCGGGCGACGGGTTCGGGCCGTTGTCGGGGCCGAGCCGGTCGGTCAGCGTGGAGATCTCCAGGGTCGCGAGATCGATCGCGTGCACCTCCGAGTTGCCGCGCTCGTAGCCCTCGTCGGGGACCAGGTCGGCGCTGAAGTAGAGCTTCGTGCCGTCGGGCGACCAGCGCGGGTTGTTGTGGGAGTTCTCGCCCGAGGTGATCTGGCGGGGCGTGCCGCCCAAATCCGCGTCGACGATGAAGATCTGGGTGTTCCCCTTGGGCGTGTACCCGCGGCCATCACGCTGCCAGCCCATGCGGTCTTCCACGACCGCGGGCGCGGCCAGATTCGCGCCCCTCGGGAAGGCCGGCATCTTGATCGGCAGCGGCGATCCCGTCTCGGGGATGAACGACGTGAAAGAGATCCGAGTCCCGTCGGGAGACCAGCGGATCCCGCCGGGCGACCGGTCGAGGTTCGTCAGCTGCTTGGTCTCGCGCGTGTCGAGCCACATCACGTGGATCTGGTTCGTCCCGCTCTTGTCGGACAGGAATGCGATCCTGGTCCCGTCGGGCGACCAGATCGGCGACGACACCTCGAAGCTCCCGGTTTCCAGCTCGCTGATCCGTCGCGTGGACAGGTCCATGATCATGAGGTTGCTCTGGTTCCGGTCGTTCATCTTGTCCACGCTGCCGCGCGTGAACAGGATGTGGTTCCCGTCCGGCGAGATGCTCGGGCTGCCGACAGATTCCATCTCCATGTAGGTGTCCATGTCGAGCAGTCCGGTGGGCTCCTGGGCGGACATCCCGGTCGGCAGGGCGAGGGCGAGGGGGAGGAGTGTGGGGATGAGGAGGGAGCGCGGTGTTGGCATCGAGGGCCTCCTTCGGCGTTGCGGTGTCCCGGCTGGCTTCACGGCAGGGTGGGATGCCAATGTTGATGGCCCGACGGCAGAAATCAAACGGGTGAACAACCCGACACGGTCCCGCGCCGCCCGGCCCGCCGTCGGCGCAAACCGGAGGAATATTGTGAAAACGATCACAAGTCTCGGAACCGTTGCGACCCTGGCCCTTGTCGGCTTTGCCTGCGAGGCATCCGACGCACCCGGCATGGGGTCGGTCGAGGCGTCCACCGCTCCGCCGCCGGAGTCCGCGCTCCCGCCGCCGGAGTTCGCGCTTCCGCCGCCGGAGTTCGCGCTCAATGGCTTTGCCAAGCGGTTCTGCTCGGCCATCTGGGTCTCGGAACGCGACCGTGGCGACGCGCTCCGACAGAGCGTCCTCCTCACCGATGACGATGTGAGCGACCACGAGGCCGGCCGCTTTGTCTTCGAGGTGGACGAGGAGCGGCGCATCGTGACTGCGTCGCGGGATGGCGCGCCCGGGAGGGCGTCAGGCAGGGCGCGGCACGTTGGTGACCAGGGGTGCGTAATCCTGCCGCCCTGGACCGACGACGTGTTCTTCACGCCTCGCGAGGTGGTGAGCGCGCTGCCCGACGCGGCGACCACGCCGTGGCCGATGGGCGACCTTCTCCCGGACGAACCGCTCCCCGACGACGTGGACGCGGGGCTGTTGGCGGAAGCGGTGCAGGTCATGCTCACTCCCGGGGACAACCGGGCCGCCTTCGTGGTGGTGCATCGCGGGCGCGTCATCGCCGAGCAATACGGTCCCGGCGTGCACCAGGACACGCAGCTCGAGAGCTGGTCGATGGGGAAGAGCATGACGGCCACGCTCATCGGCCGTCTCATCCAGATGGGCCATCTCGAACTCTGGCAGGCGGCGCCGGTGCCGGAGTGGCAGAACTCCGCTGGCGATCCGCGCGCCGTGATCCGGATCGCCGACCTTCTTCGCATGTCGAGCGGTCTCCGCTTCACCAACTCGGGAGCCACCCCGGAACAGATGGCGTTGGCGTTCGTGCCGGGGCAGTGGGACCACTGGATGGGCTACGAAGCGCCGATCGACGTGTTCAGGTTCTCGACGACGCGGGAGCCGGAGTTCCCGCCCAACACGGTCGGCCGCTACCGCAACTCGGACCCGTGGACACTCGGGTACATCGTGCGGCGCACCGTCGAGCACGAACTTGGCGAGGAGTACCTGTCGTGGCCCCAGCGGGCGCTTTTCGACAAGATCGGGATCCGCCGGTTCATCATGGAGACGGACGTTCACGGCAACTTCATCCTGACCGGGTACAACTACGGCACGCCGCGGAACTGGGCGCGGCTCGGTCTGCTCTACCTGCAGCGCGGCATGTGGAATGGCGAGCGGCTGCTGCCGGAGGAGTTCGTCGAATTCGTGAGTTCGCCAGCGCCGGCGTGGGATCCGCCGGTCTATGGCGGGCAGTTCTGGGTGAACACGCCGGACGAGAGCGGTCGCGGCGACCGGGTACCGACCCTGCCGCTCGATGCATACTACGCGGCCGGCGCCGGAAACCAGAGCACCTACATCGTTCCGTCGCGCGACCTGGTCATGGTGGTGCAGAGCCACCGCTCGCCCGCGGCCCATGCGCCGGACCGGCGCGACCGCGAATTGGAAGCGCTGGGTCTGGCGGTGAAGGCGGTGGACCCGACCTGGAGCTGGTAGGCCGAAATCGGGAGCAGGCCGTGCTGCTCGCGGCAGGCTGTGCGCATGCGGCAGGCCGGCGGTGCTCGGCTGCCCGGCTGCTCTCGGCTACGTGGCTGCCGCCAGCCCGTCCTGTCGCCGCCAGCCCGGCCCATCCCGACATGCCGATGTCCCTGGATTTGCCGCGGAAACGCGGGGTCGACCATGGCCCAACGGCTGCCGCCGGGTCATCGGTCCGCCGCCGGCCCGGCCTCGATGGCCCGGCCTGCGGTTGCCCCGCCGGCCTGCTCGACGGCCTCCCACGCCGCATCGACCGCGTCCCTGACCGCGGCCTCGATCTCCCACGGGATCGCCGAGTCCACCGTCCGCGCGGCCCCGTTGTACCACGTTCTCGCGGCAGGTGGCGAGGGTGCGCCCGGTCCGCCAGGCGAGCCACTCGGCGCACGAGTCGAAGGCGTCGGCCCACCCCTCGCGGCGGTCGAACTCGGCGAGGAGGGTGAGCATCTCGTGGGTGGCGATGTTGAT
>CAZRQE010000184.1:0-26985 GCA_964602175.1 uncultured Gemmatimonadaceae bacterium
CGCTGGGGCACCGCGACTGGGTGAGGGCGAAACGGCAGGCGGACGAGTTCGCGGCCGGGTTCGTCGGCCCGGACCTGAACGGCAAGGCGGAAGCCGAGCCGGAGCCGCTCACCTTGGAGAGGCTCTTTGACATCTACGGTGAAGAGGTGACGCCCTCCAAGGGGCGGACGTCCCGTCAGCGGGACAGAGCCGCGATGGCGATGTTCCTCAAGTTCTTCGGCAGGGACCGAAGGCCGGAGACCCTATCCCAGCGCGACTGGGACAGGTTCATCCAAGCGCGCCGAGCAGGCACGGTCGGCCCCAGCGGACAGCCCGTGGGCGACCGGATGATCGAATGGGATCTGACGTTCCTCATGGCGGTGCTGAACTGGGCGGCGAGGTCGAGGGACGAGCAGGGCCGCCTGCTGCTGGACAGGAACCCGCTGAAGGGTCTCCGGAAGCCCAGGGAGAAGAACCCCAACCGGGTTGTTCTCACCGAAGCGGAGTATCAGGCGCTGCTCGGGGTCTCGCGGCGGTCGGACTGGCGGTTCCACGTCGCGCTCGTGCTCGCGCACGAGACCGGGCACCGGATCGGCGCGATTCGCAACCTGCGCTGGTCGGATGTGGACTTCGAGGGCGAGACCATCCGCTGGCGCGCCCAGCACGAGAAGACGGGCTACGAGCACACGACGCCCTTGACGCCCGAAGCCTTGGAAGCCCTTGAGGATGCACGAAGGCACAACTCCGCGGGCGCGGGCGCGCCGGTATTGCCCGCGACCCGGAATCCCTCGGAGTGCGTGGGGGCCCCGGTGACGCGCTTCTGGTGGATGCGGGCGGAGCGACTTGCCGGACTCGATCCGAAGCGTGGGAGGGGCTGGCACTCGCTGAGACGGAAGTTCGCCAGCGACCTGATGGACCTCCCGCTCAAGGTGCTCTGCGATCTCGGAGGCTGGAAGGCGGCCAAGACGGTGCTGCGCTGCTACCAGCAGCCCGACGAGGCGCAACTCAGGCAGGCAATCCGGAGCCGCCGCAGGCCGCGGGGCTGAAATCCATTCGGCGGGAATCAAATAGCGGGAATCCGCCCGCTGAATCCCGTACGTTCAACAATCACAACAAAATCCGCACGAGATAGCACATGCTGGCCCACCTCGCGTACCACGTCGGGCAGATCGTCCTGCTGGCGAGGGCCTTCCGTGGGGACGACTGGGAGTACCTGAGCATTCCGCCGGGGCAGTCGGAGGCCTACAACGCGAACCCGGTGCTGGAGAAGTCGTCGATGTACGCGGAGAACGTGGAACGGCTGGAGGACGAGAGCTAGTCTGACCGCGGGCGCGAACGGGGCGGCGGATCACTGCTTGCGTCCCGTACCGGGATCGGGTCAATTCCGCATCCCGGCGGGCCGCTGCCGGCCGTCGCGCGGCCATCCGAGGCCACGCGACCGCCTCGGCCGCCGAATCCACGCCAACAGCATCCAGCAGGCGCACAAGCATGAGAATCCCGACGACCGTCACACTGGCCGTGGCCCTCGTGGCCCCCGCCGCCCTCTCCCCCACAAACCCCGTCGCCGCGCAGGAAATGATGCACACCGGCATGTACGACGGACCCACCGTGCTGCGGGCCGCGCGCCTTCTCGATGTCGAGACCGGCGAGATGCACACCGACGCGGTGCTCGTCGTCGAGGACGGCCTGATCACGGCAGTGAACCCCGAGACCGTCCCCAACTCGATGCACGACATGGACCTGGGCGACGTGACGCTGCTGCCCGGGTTCATCGACGCGCACACGCACCTCGCCGGGCAGATCAGCGCGACTTCGTTCACCGACGCGGTCACGCGGACGGAGGCGTATGGCGCCTACAACGCAGTCGTCTACGGCGGGCGGACGGTGCGCGCGGGCTTCACGACAGTGCGCGACTACGGGGGCGACGTCACGGTCGAGCTGGGGCACGCGGTCGAGCGGGGCGACATCGTCGGGCCGCGGGTTGTGCCTTCGCGGAATGCGCTCGGGATCACGGGTGGTCACTGCGACGTGACGGGGTTTGCGCCCGGCGTGCGTGAGGGAGGGGTGGAAGAGGGCGTCGCGGACGGGCCCTGGGAGGTCGTCGAGGCGGTCCGCTACCAGATCAAGCACGGGGCGAAGGTGATCAAGACGTGCGCGACGGCGGGCGTGCTGTCCATGGAGGGACCGGTCGGCGCGCAGCAGTACACGCTGGAGGAGATGACGGCGATGGTCGAGGAGGCCGCGCGGCACGGGATCAAGGTCGCCGCCCACGCGCACGGCCCCGAGGGGATCCTGGCGGCGGTGCAGGCCGGGGTGGCCTCGATCGAGCACGGTTCGGTCCTCACCGACGAGATCATGGACCTGATGATCGAGAAGGGTACCTACCTCGTCCCAACCACGTATCTCGCCGACCGGATCGACTTCGATGCGCTTCCGCCCTTGGTCCGCGGCAAGGCCGAGCAGATCCTGCCGGTCATGCGGGTCAGCCTGGAGCGCGCGATCGAGCGCGGCGTCCCGATCGCCTTCGGCACGGACGCGGGCGTGTTTCCGCACGGCGAGAACGCGGGCGAGTTCGGGATCTACGTGCAGCTGGGCATCAGCGAGCTGGACGCGCTCCGCACCGCGACGATCCACGCCGCCGACCTGCTCGACACGCCCGACCGCGGCCGTCTGGCGGAAGGGCTGCTGGCCGACATCATCGCCGTGCCCGGGAATCCGCTCGACGACATCGAGGTGACGAAGGATGTCCGGTTCGTGATGCTGGGCGGCCGCGTGATCAAGCACGTGATGGGCGGGCGCGACATGCACTCGATGGGACATTGAGGCGACGAGCGCGGCGGCGTTCGGGCCCGCGGTGAACATTCCACGCGACGAACTGGCCGCCGCCGTCCGGGCGCTCTGCGGCGACTTCGGCAACGACTACTGGCAGGCCGCCGACGACGAGCGCGCATACCCGCACGAATTCGTCGATGCGCTGACCGAGGCGGGCTACCTGGCGTGCCTGATTCCGGAGGAGTACGGGGGGATGGGGCTCGGGGTGCGGGAGGCGTGCGTGATCCTGGAGGAGATCAACCGGTCGGGCGCGAATTCGGGGGCCTGTCACGCGCAGATGTACACGATGGGGACGCTGCTGCGGCACGGCTCCGACGAGCAGAAGCGGCGCTGGCTGCCCGGGATCGCGGAGGGCGAACTGCGCCTGCAGGCGTTCGCGGTCACCGAGCCCGACGCGGGATCCGACACCACGCGCATTCGCACCTTCGCCGAGCGGCGGGGCGACAAGTACGTCGTCCGGGGGCAGAAGGTGTTCATCTCGCGCGTGCGCCAGTCCGACCTGATGGTCCTCCTGGCGCGCACCACGCCGGTCCCGGACGTCGCCAAACGCACGGACGGGCTGTCCGTGTTCATCGTGGACCTGCGGGATGCCGGCGACCGGGTGCGCGTCGGCCCCATCGATACGATGATCAACCACGAGAGCTGCGAGGTCTTCTTCGACGGGCTGGAGGTGCCCGCAGCAAACCGGATCGGCGAGGAGGGCAGGGGGTTCCGCTACATCATGTCCGGGATGAACGCGGAGCGTATCCTGCTGGCGTCGGAGTCCATCGGCGACGGCCTGTACTTCATCGACCGCTCATCCGACTATGCGAGCGCCCGCAAGGTCTTCGGCCGGGCGATCGGCGAGAACCAGGGCGTCCAGTTCCCGATCGCGGACGCGTACATGGACGTGCGCGCGGCGGCGGCGGTCCGCGACGAGGCTGCCCGCGAGTACGACGCCGGCGAGACCCGGGGGCACGGCCCCAACATGGCGAAGTACCTGGCGTCGCGAGCGGCCTGGAAGGCGGCCAACGTGGCCATGGACACCTTCGGCGGCTGGGGCATGGCGTCGGAGTACGGAATCGAACGCAAGTTCCGCGAGGCGCGGCTCTACATGGTGGCGCCGGTGGCCAACAACCTGGTGCTCAGCCATGTGGCGACGCACGTGCTGGGCATGCCGAGGTCGTTCTGATGGCCGAGCGGTTCCCACCCTGCCGCTCCCTCCTCTTCGTGCCGGGCGACCGCCCGGACCGGTGCGACAAGGCCATGGTTGCGGGGGCCGATGCGGTTTGCGTGGACCTGGAGGACGCGGTCGGACCGGCGGCGAAGGCGGGCGCGAGGGACGCGGTGGTGGCTTTCCTCGCGAGATGGCAGGAACCGGCCGCGACCGGCGCCGACCCGGACCAGCGCCGCCGGGCCCCCGTGATCGTGCGCGTCAACGACCCGGACTCCGCGGAGGGCGAGCGTGACGCAGCATCACTGACCGGCGGCTTCCGGCCCGACGCCTTCATGATCCCGAAGGTCACGGACGCGCGCGAGATCGTCACCGCCCAACAGCTCCTGGGCGACGACATCCCGCTCTTTCCCATCATCGAGACCGCCGCCGGACTGGAGAACGCGGTGCAGATCGGTGCGGCGTCCCCCGCCGTCGCCGCGCTCATGTTCGGCGGCTTCGACCTCTCCGCCGAGCTGGGCGCCGAACCGGAGTGGGAGCCGCTCCTCTACGCGCGCTCCCGGGTCGTGCATGCCGCGGCGCTGAGCGGGCTGGACACGATCGACATGCCGTCGCGCGACTTTCGCGACGTGTCGCGGCTGCGCGCCGAGGCCGAGAAGGCCCGCCGACTCGGATTCACGGGCAAGGTGGCGATCCATCCCGCGCAGATCCCGGTCATTCACGATGTCTTCACGCCCTCGCCCGAGGAGGTGGAGCAGGCGCGCAGGATTGTCGAGGCGGATCGCGCCGCGGGCGGAGGCGCGGTGTCACTCGACGGCAGGATGGTGGACCGGCCGGTGGTGGAAGCGGCGCGGCGGGTCCTGGCGCGCGCGGGAGCGAGGCCGTGACGGAGTCGCGAATCCCGCAGGCGCACCGCGCGACAGTCCGCACGGACATCCTGGAGCCTTGGCCGTCGCAAGCCATGCTCGCCCTTCTCGACAGAGACCCCAGGACCCTCGCCGAAGGAAGTCCGCTCCCGCTCGGGTGGCACTGGCTCTACTTCAAAAGACCCGTCCGGACGTCCGGCCTCGGTCCCGACGGACACGAGCGGCGGGGCGCATTCATGCCCGAGATCGACCTTCCGCGGCGGATGTGGGCCGGCGGCACGCTGCGTTCGCTTCGCCCGGCGCGGCTCGGAGTGCGCGCGGAACTGCGGTCAGGCATCCGTGGGGTGGAGGAGAAGAGGGGGCAGAGCGGCCGCCTCGCCTTCGTCACGGTGGGCCACACGCTGCTGCAGGACGGCCACCCGTGCGTGGAGGAGAAGCAGGTGATCGTCTATCGGGAGGCGGGGCAGCGCCAGGCGACCTCGCGCACCGCAGCTGACCCACCCGCCTCGGCTGACCCGTCCGAGCCAGCTGCCCTGCCCGGGACATCGCCCGCCGCCGGCTGGACCGAGACCTTCCTCCCCACCCCCGTGACCCTGTTCCAGTTTTCGGCGCTGACATACAACGGGCACCGCATCCACTACGACCAGCCGTACGCGACCGGCGAGGAGGGCTATCGCGGGCTCCTCGTGCACGGCCCGCTCACGGCGCTTCTGCTCCTCGATGCAACCCGGCGTCACGGCGCGGCCGCGGTGTCCAGCTTCCGCTATCGCGCGCTGGCGCCGCTGTTCGTCGACGAGCCGATCACGCTGGTGGGCCGGCCCGATTCCGAGGGCGAGGTTGTCGAGGCGCTGAACCCCGCGGGATCCGTCGCGATGCGCGGCCGGGTTGGATGAGGTGGGTCCCGGGCGCTGATCGCACCTCGGGATTCGCGTTACGGATCAAGCCGTGTCAGCCACGCCCACCTGCACGATTCTCGGGCAGTCCACACCCGCAACACCCACATACTGGAAGACCCTGCCATCGAGTTCGCGCGGCTGTGGGTCCTGGATCACCACGTCCGTGGTCCCCTGGAGAAGAGCCGCGAATGGGGCTCCCTGACTGTCCCCGTCGGGATCGCTCGGGAACACGAAGTCCATGGGTTCCGACCCGAAAACAATGCGACCGGTCTCGTCCGTGATCCAGAACTCGGACATCCCGGACCGGCGGACCACAGCCGCGAGCGCGGTCTCGATTGCCGTGCGGCTCATGCCGGCCTGGAGGGCGGCAGCAAGGTAGTGTGCGGCCGTCATCGCGGCGGCCACCATCGCTTTCTCTTGACGGTTGCGGCCCCAATTCATAGTGGTCATGCCAGTCGCAGGCTCCAGTGATCCAGCAGAAGGTGAACGCAAGTGAGTGTAACGAGAAATCTACCAGTTTGTCCCGTCTTCGGGAGCGTCTTATTCGTTGTGCTCGCGTGTGCGGTCGTACCGGTCTCTGCGCAGAAGCCGCGGGCGCGTGACCTCGGGATCCCCTTCGACGGCACGCCCGGCGCGCTCAACGCGATCACCGACGTCGCAGGCATCGAGGTGGGTCACGCGACGATTGTTCGCGGATCGGGGCCGGTCGTCATTGGCGAGGGCCCGGTGCGGACGGGGGTCACCGCAGTGTGGCCGCGGGGACGGGCCGAGCCCGACCCGGTGTATGCGGCCTGGTTCACGCTCAACGGCGACGGCGAGATGACGGGCACGACCTGGGTGCGCGATTCGGGGATCATGGAGGGTCCGGTGATGATCACGAACACGCTGAGCGTGGGGGTCGTGCATCATGCGGTGATCCGCTGGGGGGTGGCGAAGGGCGTCGAGCGGGGCGCGGGGCCGTGGCTCGCGGCGCTTCCGGTCGTGGGCGAGACCTGGGACGGGACGCTCAACGACATCCGTGGTCAGCATGTGACCGAGGACGACGCGCTGGCCGCGATGGATGCGGCGCTCGGCGGGCCGGTGGCCGAGGGGAACGTGGGCGGTGGGACCGGCATGATCTGCCACCGCTTCAAGGGTGGGATCGGGACGTCGTCGCGGGTTGTGGAGGTCGCGGACGAGCGCTACACGGTGGGCGTGCTGGTGCAGTGCAACTACGGAAGCCGGGAACTGTTCCGCGTGGCTGGCGTGCCGGTGGGACGCGAGATCGCCGACCTCATGCCTGAGCGGCCGAACGGGGAGCAGCTCGAGGGGGTCGAGGGCGAGGTGGACCGTGACGGTTCGATCATCGTTGTCGTCGCGACGGATGCTCCCGTCCTGCCCCATCAGCTGGAGAGGATGGCCCGCCGGGTGTCGCTGGGATTGGCGCGCAACGGGAGCATTGCGTCGAACGGCTCCGGCGACATCTTCGTCGCCTTCTCGACGGCCAACCGGGAGGCGGCTTCGGAGCGGACCGCGGCGGCGGACGCGCGGGTGCTCGCCAACGGGCGTCTGAACCCGCTCTTCACAGGCACGGTCGAGGCGACCGAGGAGGCGATCATCAATGCGCTCGTCGCCGCCGAGACGATGACGGGCGCCAACGACGTGACCGTTCACGCGCTGCCGCACGACCGGCTGCGCGAGGTGCTGCGGAGGTACAACCGGCTGGAGGGCTGAGCTACCTCCGGTCCCAGTAGTCCACCGGCCGGTCGTCCATCCGCCACGAGGCCGGGTCCACCCACCAGTGCTCGCCGTAGGGCACCTGGTTCGGCCACACCTCGTCCAGCGTCAACCCGTCGCGCACGATGCCGCCCTGCACCACGTACATGATGTCGGTCGTGTTGCGGATGTTGTCGAGCGGGTTCGAGTTCAGCACCAGAATGTCCGCCAGCTTGCCGACCTCGATCGAGCCGATGTCCTGCTGTGCGCCCAGGAAGACGGCGCCGTGGAGGCTTGCCACCTCGAGGGCCGCCATGGGCCCGGCGGCGGCGTCGATCATCCAGATCTCCCAGTGCGACGCGATCCCGTGGGCCTGTCCGTGGGAGCCGATCGCGCCCCAGCCGCCGGCCTCGATCACGTCCATCATGCCCAGCGTGATGAACGGGAAGGTGTAGTCGGTGTCGGGACGTTTCCAAACGCGGCGCATGTGGGGAATGACCTGCCGCCAGGGCATCCATTCGCGCTGCTTCGGATCCAGCCAGACCTCGTCGTCGGCGAAGAAGTACTCCTCGTTCCAGGGACCAATGCCGCCCACGACGAAAGTGGGTGAGTAGGTCGACTCGGCCTGGCCCAGGAAGGTGCTGAGGTCACGGTACATCGGCAGGTAGGTCATGGGGTGCTCGAACCCGGTCTGCCCGTCCATCATCATCCCGATCGTGTAATGGGTGTCGTTGTTCTCCGACGTGACCATGAGGTTCTTGCGGCGGGCGATGTCGGAGACCCACTGGCGCTGGTCCCGGCGCGGCTGCAGGTACTGCTTGAGCGCGGTCGCGCCCCACGACGCGAGGCGGTTGATGTTCTGCTCGGCGACCTCGTAGCTGGTGATGTCGTTCTGGCGGGCCCCGTCCCCGCGGTACATCGGGTCGCCCGTCGAGTACGTCCGTGGTCCCACCACCGCGCCCGCGCGGATCATCTCGGCGCTGGCGAAGACGTTCTGCGACCACATCGAGTTGTCGAGGTTGGCGGTGACGCCGTAGGCGAGGTAGACGGCCGACTCGAAGTCGCGCTTCGGAATCAGGCCCTTGTGCTCGCGGTAGTGGTGGGCGTGCATGTCGATGAAGCCGGGGACGATGGTCTTCCCCGTCATGTCCATGGTCCGGTCGGCGCCGGAGGCGTCGCAGTCGCCCACGCACGCGATGCGGCTGCCGTCAATGAGGAGGGTCGCGTTCTCGTGCACCGCGCGGTCGTCGAGGGTGATGATGCGGGCGTTGGTCAGCGCGAGCGAGCCCTCCGGAATGACGCGGTCGACGCTGAGCCGGATTGACATGGAGTCCGTCTCGCCGCTGGCGGCGTCGTGGATGAAGAAGCTCTGCGCGCTCCCGAACTCGAGCCGGTCGTTGTCGAGCCAGCGCGGGTAGAGGCCGCCCTCGGTGGTGAGCTGTGTAACGGGGACCGGTGCGCCGCGCTTCTTGAGTGCGACGGGATCGCCGCCCGTCCCTCCCGGGGGCAACGGCGCCCAGAAGACGTTGTCGCCCTCCTGGAAGGCCACGCGGTCTCCCTCGGGCGAGACGACGAACTCGTCGCCGAACGGGATCGTCGCGTGGACCTGCAGGTCGGAGCCGTCCATGCGGGCCGACATGAGGGCGGTGGCGCCCGGTCCGGAATCGCTCTCGTGGGCTGCCGGGAAGTACATGCGTCCGCCGGGTCCGAATGACGCGCGCGTGATCTGGCGGCGGTTGCCGAGCAGCCCGCCCCCGCCCCCGGCCGGTATCGTCATGATGCGATCCTGCGAGCCGCCATCGGCCGGCACCCGCCACAGCTCCCAATAGGGGTTCTGGGTGGCGGACCGGGCGCGGGAAGCCGCGCCGCTGCCGCGCGTCACCACGATCTCCGTGCCGTCGGGGCTCCACACCGGGTGGGCGTACTCCGATGGCGAGGTCGTGAGCTGCCGGGGCGTGCCACCGCTCGCGGGGATCTTCCACACGTGGCCGCCCTCACCGCCTTCCCACGTCGTGTACGCGATCCAGGTCCCGTCGGGCGACCACGACGGCGAGAACTCGTGCGGACCATCACCGTTGGTCAGGCGGGTGGGCATGCCGCCGCCCGCGGGCGCGATCCACACCCGGCCGACGGCCTGGAAGGCGATGCGGGACGCGTCGGGCGAGGCGGCGTACCAGCGCAGCATCTTCGCCTCGAACGGACCGTCGTCGATGCGGAAATCGGCGCGGGTCAGCTCGGAGATGGTGCGTTGCACCCGCACCGAGAAGGGGACTGTGGTCACCTCGCCGCTCTCGACTTCGAGGATCCGGATCTTGCCGCCCTGCGTGATGACGATCCGGGACCCGTCCGCGCTCCAGCTGTAGCCGGGCAGGATGCGCAGCGTCTTGATGCCCTCGGCGTTGTCGATCGTGATCGGGTCCATCGCAACGCGTTCGCGCCCGGTCTCCAGGTCGCGGATCCAGAGCGCGGTGCGCGGGCCGAAGCTGTGGCCGCGGTACGAGATCGTTCCACCGGCGATGCGGCGGGCGAAAGCGAGGTGCCGCCCGTCGGGAGAGATCTCGGGGGCGTAGGCGCTGCCGCTCGAACTGCGCACCTGCTGCGCGGCGGTGCCGGCGGTGATGTTGAGGATCTCGCCGGTGCGCAGGTCCTTCCGCCTCACCTGCCAGTGGCCGGCGATGGCGTCGCGCCCCTGCAGTCCGGGCGGCCCCGTGTACACGTGGAAGTAGAGGTAGCGGCCGTCCTCCGAGGGAGAGGGCCACTGCGCCTGCGGCTGGTCGGCCACGACCTGGATGCCCTCGCCGCCGTCCTTGTGGTACATCCAGATCCCGCTGCGGCCGCCGGCGCCGAATCCCCCGACGACGCTCTGGAGCCGCACGAAGATGTAGTCGCCGTCGGCGGACCACGCGGTCTCGACGGCGCGCAGCGTCTGGTCGCTGAAGACGGCGCGCGGGTTGGCGCCGTCGGGGTCCATCAGCCAGAGGTTGTTCTGCCCCTCCCGGTCGCTGATGAACGCGACGGTGGCGCCGTCGGGCGAGTAGCGGGGATGGTAGTGGGTGGCGACTCCGGTGCCCCCGGTGAGCAGTTCCGCTTCGCCGCCTCCGTCAACCGGCACGCGGTAGACGTGGCCGAGCATGTCGAAGATGACCCAGCGGCCGTCCGGCGAGATGTCCATGGACATCCACGTGCCCTCGTCGGTGGTGAAGTCGATCTCGCGGGTCTCGCCGCGGGCAAGGGTCACATCCCAGTCGTCGCCGGCATCGGTGTCCTGGGCGACGAGGGGTGAGGTCGCCGAGAGCGCCAGAGCGGTGGCGAACGAGGCAGCGACGGAGGGGGCGGAGAAGCGCATGGGGTCCTCCCGGGCGTGCGCGGTGGGCCGAGACCCTGACGTAACGTGAGGGTTGCCGGCTGGGATCGGGCTCTGACCACGGACATTGGGGCCGAGCCCATGCCCCTGCAAGGTACGGGCTGAAAGGCCGCTCGACCGCCTTCCGGCAGAGATCACGCGACGGACCGCCCCCGGAGCAGTCCCCTCGCAACGCGATTCTCGTATATCGCGTATTTATCACGCAATATGCCGATAAAGTCGCGCTTCTACCTCTAGATAGCCGACAGAACATCACTTTGCCCTTGCACGAAGCAAAGGAACCCAGTTCTATCGCATGATATGGAGTATTAGTCGTGAAATAATCATTAAAAAGTCGAGCAGCGGGACCAGAATAACACGTCGAACCTGGCCGAATCGGAGGATTCATGACCTGGTGCCGCTCGTTGATCGGCCCGTTCGCTCTGATCGCTCTCCTGGCCCTGGCCAACGCATGCGGGGATGGCGACGGCTCCATTGCTCCGCCCCCCGACCCGCCTCGTCCCACAACGGTCGCGGTAAGCCCGGCCACGGCTGAAATCGCTGCGCTGGGTGCGACCGTCCAACTGACGGCGGAGGTGCGCGATCAGAACGGCCAGGTGATGGCCGGGGCGGTCGTCGCCTGGTCCAGCGGAGATGCCTCCGTCGTGACGGTGGAGACCACGGGCCTGGTAACTGCGGTGGCCAACGGGGTGGCGACCGTGACGGCGACCTCGGGCCCCGCCTCGGGCAGTGCGACCGTGACGGTGGAGCAGGTGGTGCGCGCCGTGACGGTCTCTCCCGCCGCCGACACGCTGCTGGCTCTCGGCGATACGGTACGCCTCGTTGCGGAGGCCGCAGACGCGAACGGGAACGTCATGGCCGGGGCGGAGTTCTCGTGGTCGTCCAGCGACACGCTGGTCGCGAGGGTGGACGCGACGGGCCTGGTGACGGCGACGGCCAACGGGGTGGCGACCGTGACGGCAACCTCGGGGTCCGCCTCTGGAAGCGCGACCATGACGGTGGAGCAGGGGGTGCAGGCCGTTACGGTCTCTCCCGTTGCCGACACGCTGTTGGCTCTCGGAGATACGTTGCGTCTTGCCGGGGAGGCCACGGATCGGAACGGGCGTGCCGTGGCCGGGGCACGGTTCTCGTGGTCGTCCAGCGACACCCTGGTCGCAATGGTGGACGCGATGGGTCTCGTGACGGCGACGGCCAATGGAAGTGCGACCGTGACGGCAACCTCGGGCTCCGCCTCGGCCACCGCACGGATCCTGGTGGAGCAGGCGGTGGTGGGAGTAGCCGTGTCGCCGGGGTCGCTAGCGTTGTACCCGGGGGATACGGCGTATCTGGCAGCGCATGCGCACGACGCTCGCGGCCACGAGGTGGCGCATGTAACCGAGTACGAATGGTCGTCCAGCGACGCGACCGTCGCGAACGTGGATGCGGCAGGACATCTTCGCGCGGCCAGGGTGGGTGCGGCGACGGTCACCGCCGCTGCGCGAGGCAGGCGCGGCTCGTCCGAAGTGGTGGTGCATTCGAACGATCCAGCGGATCTGCACGCGGCCCTCGTGGCGGGACTGCCCGGACGTCCCTTCGTCGGCATGACCGTGGGCGGGACCGAGGGCTCCACCAACACCGTCGGCACGTTGCGGCTGAGTCTGCATGGCGATGCGCTCCCGGTGGTCGTCGGCCAGGACGGCATGAGCCTGTCCGTGCTCGTTGCCGGTTCGCGGCTCGGCAGGGGCCGGGTGGTCGCGTATTCGGGGCAGGATTTCCTTTCCTCGGGAGACCGGGCGACCCTTCTCGGCAAGGCCAGCGCAGACCGGCTCCTGGCCAACTCCGTCCGCTGGGTCGGATGGCAGGCGGGCTCGGCGCCGCTTCGGATCCTGGCGGACAATCAGCGGATCGCGGATGTGCTCAGGGGGCAGGGTCTGCAGGGAGTCGATGTGGTTGGACGGAGGGGCGGGCAGGAACGCGAATGGAACGCGAGCGCCCTGAGCGACGCGGATGTCGCCGTGGTTCAGACGAATGAATGGGGCGCGGCTCACCTGGTCGAGGACTTCGTCGCACCGCTGCGGGCGTTCATCGAGCGCGGAGGCGGCGTGGTCATCGCCGGCTCGGCGCAGCATTGGAGCTGGTGGAGCGAAGCGCACCACGGACCGTTCACGGCCAACGCGCTCCTGCGCGGCACCGGCATCGCCTGGAACGAGGACGCCATCGGCGAGATTTCGTCCGCCACCACGCGTTTCGACATACGCAGCCTGGCTCCCGCTTCACTATGGGAGACGTACGTCGAAGGAGGCCGAGTTGCGCCGGATCGGACGACGCTGTTGCCAAGCCTGTTCCGTACGGCCCTGGAACTCGGTCGCACCGACGAGCTGGATGCCGCCCTTGCCCGTATGGTAAGCGAAACGCCCGACTTGCCGATCTCGAGCGCGACGCCCGAGGCCCGCCTCGCCGCCGAGGTCGCCGAGACGCTCGGCGCACACGAATGGCCGGAGCCGCATCCGTGGGCGGCCGTGTTCCCGGGCCTGCCCGCGGAGGACGCGCGCCGTGTCGACGGAGCCGTGACCGTGGACGCCACCTGGAACGAGTTCCCGCCCCATGCTCGCCGGGACGAGCGCCACCTCCCTCTCGGATTCTACGCTCCGCCGGGTGCACTCGTCACGATTGAAGTCCCGGCTGGCCACGCCTCGGGAGAACTGCGAGTCGCGGTGGGCGAGTCGCATGACCATCTGGGGGAAGGCCATGCGGCGCAGTCCGTTTGGAGACGCGCGCCCTGGCTTCGTCGCGAGTTCCCCCTGGTGGACAGGCAAACCGGGGTCACGAACGCCTACGGCGGCTCGATCGCGCTCGTCGTCCCGGCCGACTACACGGGCACCATCCCGGTCAATATCCGCGGCGCCATCCCCATGGCCGTGTACACCGCCGGAGAGTCGGACTCGGCCGAATGGTTCGCGGCTCTGGACGCGGGAGCGCCGCAGGCCGTCATCCAGAAGAGCGGCGGTATCCGGTTCGTGCTCTCAAGCGAGCGTGCCCGCGGCATCACGGATCCGGGGGAAGTCTCCGCGTTCTGGGATGAGTTCCGGCGTCGCCACGCGGAGCTTGCCGGAGGGCCGCCCAGGGCGTATGAGAGCATCTGGATCTTCGATCCGCAGGTTGGGCACGGCTACGCCAACGCGCGGCGGCTGGGCATCAACTATCCGCTTCACGGGGAAGTCTGGGTGCTGTTGCCGGGGACGGCGGAGGGCAGGGAGTACATCGCCGCGCTTCCCGATCTGGGGCCGCAGCCCCACATGCATCCGCCATCCACGGGCTATTCTCCGCGCTCCCACGGCGTCGATTGGTGGCTCTTCGGCCACGAACTCGGGCACCAGTGGCAGACGGAGGACTGGACAGGGCATGGGATCACCGAGGTCGGAGTGAACCTGTTCACGATGTACACGCTGAACTACCACGTCTACGACGGCGGCGACTTCAATGTCTACGCTGCGCGCAAGACCCACGGCTGTGCAGCCCCGCTGAACCACGCCGCGCTCGCCCGCAAGAGATGGTCCACCGCCGATAACTGCGAACGTCTGGCGCTATACCGTCAGCTCATAAGCGAGTTCGGATGGGGGTCCATGAAGGCTGTCTTCCACAGCTACTTCGACCCGTCGTATCCGCGTTCGACGTACGGCGGCTCGCTCGATGGCTTCGCGATCCGCTTCAGCGCAATCGTCAAGCGCGACCTGGTGGCGTTCTTCCGGCGCTGGGAATATCCGCTGTCGGAGTCCGCCTCGGCCACCATCCGCTCCTTTGGGCTGGAGGAGTGGCTGCCGCCGGGATGGTAGGGTTCCAGACCCGCGGGCCTGGGGCGGCGTTCAGCTGTCCGTTCACCGCCTCTACGCTGTCCGGCCCCCTCAAGGCTCCCTTCGCGGCATCACCACCGCCTTACCCACCTCCGGCCGCAGCCCCTCCGCGTACACCATCGCGTTGAGCGCCGACAGCCGCTCCGTGACCAACTCGTTAAGCCGTTCGATGACTGGCGGCAATTCCTCCCACGAAAGGTCGATCTGCCAAAGCTGATCAGCGGTAGGGGAACTGGACGCGCGCTCGATCGTCGACCATACGGAGGCCCCAGCGGCGACACCGCCGCCGCCGCCGAATCCGCCAAACCCGCCGCCGCCAATCTCGTCCTGCAGAGCTTCCAGGTCCTCGCGGAAGGCCTCGATCTCCTCGGTCAACGCCTCCGGAGCCTCGGCGGCAGCCGCGACCCGCTCGTCGATCTGGCCCAGCTGTTCACGCATCTCCCCCATCCGCCCCCGTGCCTGGCTCACCGCGCCCGACAGCCGATACGAATCCATCATCGCCGCGTGGCGGGCCATCAGGTCTGCACGCGAGATGCTGACGCGCGGGTCGAGGCGCACCTCGACGGCCGTCTCAAACGTCGCGTCGCCCGCCTCCAGCGCCACCGCGTAGCTCCCCGGCAGCACGCGCGGACCCGGGTCCATCGCCTCGCCGTCCGCACCCTCGGCCGCCAGCCGCAGGTCCCAGATGACCTCGTTGAGCCCGGCGTTCCCAGCGCCCTTCAGTTCGCGGACAGCACCGCCGTCGCCATCGCGGATCGTCACCGTCACGCTGTCACCGTCGGCGCCCAGGTGGTAGCGGATCCGCGCCCCGGCGGGCGGATTCGGGGCCGCGTAGATGCCGGGCGTCCAGCCCTGCGGCGTGTACAGGTTGTACGAGGTGGCGCGCCGCACCGGGTAGAGGTGGGCGGCCGAGGCCATGACCTCGCTGCTCAGGTGCTCGAGCGGTGCGATGTCGTCCATGATCCAGATGCCGAGCCCGTGCGTGCCGATCACGAGGTCGTTTTCGCGCGGGTGCACGACAATGTCGTCGACGGGCACCGTGGGTAGGCCGCCGTCGAGGTCGTGCCAGGTCGCGCCCCGATCGATCGAGTAATGCACGCCGACCTCGCTCCCCGCGAAGAGAAGACCATGGGCGCGGGGGTGCTGCGCGAGCGCGTTCAGGGAGGTGGCGGGCAAGCCGTCGGTGATGCGCTCCCAGGTCTCGCCGAAATCCGAGCTCGCGTAGACGTACGGCGCGAAGTCGTCGCTGCGGTGCCCGTCGAAGGCCGCGAAGACCTCACCTTGCGCGCCTCGCGACGCCACGATGCGGGTCACGTAGGTGTACGGCGGCAGCCCGGGCACGTTGCCCGTGATGTCCGTCCAGGTCGCTCCGGCGTCGCGGGTCACGTGCACCCGCCCGTCGTCGCTCCCCGTGTACAGCACGGCGAAGTCCAGCGGCGATTCCGCGATCGCGGTCAGGTTGCCGTAGTTGGACTGCCCGTCATTGCGCGACATCTGCGGCTCGCCGCCCGCGACGCCCATCAGCATCAGCGTGTCGCGGTCGATCGCGTACGTCAGGTCGCCGCTGATCTCCTCCCAGCTCTGGCCAAGGTCCGTGGAGCGGAACAGCACATTCGCGCCCGCATACACGACCTGGTCGTCATGCGCCGAAAGGAGCATGGGCGTGTCCCAGTTCCAGCGCAGGCTGCGCTCCGCTTCCTCCTCCGTCGGGCGGGGCAGGGGGCGGATGCGTGCGCGCTCTCCCGTGGCCAGATCCACGCGCGTAAGGTTACCCCCCTGAGACTCCGCGAACATCAGGTCGGGGTTCGAGGGGTGCATGACCGTGAAGAAGCCGTCGCCCGATCCCACGTTGTACCAGTCGCGCGTGCGGATCCCCTGATTGGACCAGGTGTCGGAGGGCGCGCACCAGGAGCCGTTGTCCTGCAGACCGCCGCAGACATGATACGGATCGCGCATGTCCACCCCGATCTCGTAGAACTGGCCGAGCGGCAGGTTGCGCAGCTGGTACCAGTTGTCGGAGCGGTCCCAGCTGATCGAAACGCCCCCATCGCCGGCGAGGATCAGGTGGTCGGAATCGGCGGGATTGATCCAGAGCGCGTGGTGGTCCAGGTGGACCCCGGCTGCGGCGTCGGCGGTGAAGTTCCGGCCCCCGTCCGACGACCGGTACAGGTTGGCGCCGCCGAGGTAGATCCGCTCGGGGTCGTTCGGATCGACCCGGATCTGGCTGTAATACATGGGGCGATTGTTGGTGGTGCTCAGCTGCTCCCAGGTTTCGCCCCGGTCGGTCGAGCGGTACACGCCGTTTTTCGCGTCGCTGCCGGCCCCGCCGCCGAACCCCTGACCGGGCGCGCGGGCGTCCGCCTCGACCAGTGCGAACACGACGTTGCCGTCACGGCGGTAGATGTCGAGCCCGATGCGTCCCTTGTCGCCTTCGGGCAGCCCCTCGGTAAGCTCGGTCCAGGTGTCGCCGCCATCGGTGGTGCGATGGATGCCGCTCCCCGGTCCGCCGCCGTTGAACCCCCAGGCGCGCCGCCGCCGCTGGTATGTCGCCGCAAACAGCGTCCGCGGGTCGCCGGGGTCCATGACCAGTTCGGTCGCGCCGGTGTCGTCGTCGACCGACAGAACGTGTTCCCACGTCTCCCCCCCGTCGGTGGTCCGGTACACCCCTCGCTCGGGGTTCGGGCCCCAGAGATGGCCGACCGCCGCCACGTACGCCACGTCGGGATCGCGCGGATGCACCTGGATGCGCGCAATTGTGTGCGTGTTCTCCAGTCCCAGATGCGTCCATGTGCGCCCGGCGTCGGTGGAGCGGTAGACGCCGTTGCCCCACGGCGAACTCTGCCGGTTGTTGGGCTCGCCGGTCCCGACCCAGACCACGTTCGGGTTCGACGGCGCCACGGTCACGTCGCCCACGGAAGCCGTCGCCGCGTCCCTGAACACGTGCTCGAACGTGATCCCGGCGTTTTCGGTCTTCCACACGCCGCCCGTCGCGACGCCCACGTAGAAGATCCGGGGATCGTCCTCGACAACCGCCAGATCCGCGACCCGTCCGCCCATGATCGTGGGGCCGATCGTGCGGAATTGCAGCGCGGCGGTGGCCTGGGCCATGGCGTCGTCCGAGTCGTCCTGGGCGCTCAGGGGCGGAGCCGCGCCAACGACGGACGCGAGGAGGAGGGTGGACAGCGCAACGCCAGCAGCTGGCAGCGCACGGTCCGGGGATGAGCGACGGTGTTCGGTGCGGTCCACGGTTGGCCTCCGGAACAGAAAGGGTCTGCGCGGGGAGCCGGCGGTCATTCCTGCCCCCGGGTGACGTCCAGGGATACAATAGGTGCATGACCCCGGCCGGCAGAAGTATTGTGGGAAAGAGCGACCGGCACGGTACAACCACGCGAATCAACCAGGAGCAACCACGAATGACGACACGGCGCGAGTTCATTGGGCAGGCTGGCATCGCGGCAGGGGCCGCGTCACTTGGCCTCGGATCCACGCGGCCGGCGGCGGCCCAGCCGGGCTTCGGGGGTCCTGGGGGCGATCCCCACAGGTCCCGCCTGCAGGGCATGACCATCCTCATCCTGGGCGGCACCGGCTTCATCGGCCCCCATGTCGTGCGCCACGCGCTCGCCCGCGGCCACCGGATCACCCTCTTCAACCGCGGCCGCACCAACACCCACCTCTTCCCCGAGGTCGAGAAGCTCGTGGGCGACCGCAACACCGACCTCACCGCGCTTGCGGGCCGGCGCTGGGACGCCGTCATCGACAACTCCGGCTACACGCCCCACCAGGTCGGCCTCTCGGTCGACCTTCTCAAGGGCGCCACCGACCAGTACCTCTTCACCTCGACGCGCGCGGTGTACACCGACTTCACCGCCGACGTCATGGACGAGGACGCGCCGATCGGCCCGAGGGACCTCCCCGAGAGCGAGTGGACCGCGTACGGCCCCGCCAAGGTGCTCGCGGAGCGCGCCGTCGGAGAGGGTTTCGGCGCGCGCACCCTGATCGTGCGGCCGCCGGTCATCGTCGGCCCGGGCGACCGCAGCGACCGCTTCACCTACTGGCCCGACCGGATCGACACGGGCGGCGAAGTCCTCGTGCAGGGCGATCCGACCGACCCCGTCCAGTTCATCGACGTGCGCGACCTGTCGGAGTTCTACATCCACCTGCTGGAGCAGCAGACGGCGGGCATCTTCAACAGCGTCGGCCCCGGGGCGCCCCTGTCGTCCGCCGAACTCGTGTACGGGATCCGCGCCATCACGGCGACGCCCGTCTCCTTCACCTGGGTGGACTGGGACTTCCTCGCCGAGCGCGGCCAGATGCCCCAGCAGCAGCTCCCGTTCTGGCAGCCGCCGAGCGGTAACTATCTCAACTATGGGCGCATCGACAGCGGCCGTGGGATTGCGGCCGGGCTGACGTTCCGCCCCCTGGCGGTGATCGCGCAGGACACGTTGGAGTGGCACCGCAGCCGGGATGTGGGCGGCGAATTCCAGTTGCGCACGGGGCTCGACCCGGCGACCGAGGCGAATCTGCTGGCGGAGTGGAGGGAGGCTCGGGGGTGACCGCGGTCCGGATCGGTGATCCGGGCCGAGGTCCGAATTGAGTGCAACCGTACGGATTGCCCGGCGTGTCTCGGAGATAGCCGAAGCCTCGCAGGACCGTTGCACGCCACCGTTGCACGCCACGCCGCACCCACTACGGAGGACTTGATGTTCCGCGTTTTGAGAAGGCCGACTCCGTTCGTGCTCCTCGTGTCCTGTGTCGCGGTCATGGCCACCGCGGGCTGCCACGCCGATCCGGAAGCCGCCGGCAAAGATCTCACGATCAACATCGACACCGTCGGCAACATCGTCCGGGTCACCAACAGAGGCACGGCTACGGCGTGGCGGCTCACCCAGGTCGTCTCGGTCGGCCCGAAGTCCCTGACGGACGAGGGGTCTCCCGATGAATTCGGCAGTGTCAGCAGCGCCGCCCTGGGGCCGGACGAGGCCTTGTTTGTCGCCGATGCCCTGAACCGCGAAATCCGGGTCTTCGGTCTGGACGGTATTCACCGCTTCACCTTCGGCCGGATGGGTGAGGGTCCGGGCGAATTCGACGGGCTCTACTCCGTTGCGTGGACGGGGGATCGGCTCCTGACGCTGGATCCTCACCTGGGCCGCATCTCGGAGTTTTCCGCCGAGGGCGAGCTGCTCGGCCAGCGGGCGATGCAAAGGGGGCTCAGTGGCACCGGCATTCGCCTCATGCCCGTGGGGGCGGATGAGACCTACAGCTACAACGTGTTGGAGAGCGCGACGGACTTCGCGACCATCTACGTGGGTCACGACAGTCGCGGCGAGACTGGCGATACCGCGCACCATCTGCAGGCACCACCCGGCCCCGCCGGCAGCATCCTCTGCCGAAGCGAAGGGGGCCGCAGAATGAGCCTCTTTCGAATCCCGTTCGGCGCACGACTGGTGCAACACCCGGGCCCCGGGGGCGTCATGTACTCAGCGATGTCAAACGCCTACCGGATCGCGGTGACCCGCGACAACTCCGATACCCTGAGGGTCATTGAGCGCGTTCTTCCCTCTGAGCCCATCTCGGACGAGGAGTGGGAGACCGGGAACGAGGAGTTCCGGGAGTTCGTGGCCACGACACCGGACGCCGATTGCGAACCTCGCCGCCCCACCCGCCCTGATACCAAGCCCTTCATCGCGCAGATCTTCATCGCGTCCGACGGCAAGCTGTGGGTGGAAGTGGTTCGCACCGGCGGCAACCGGTGGGAGGTGTTCGGCCCCGAGGGAAGACTCCTGGGCAGCGTGCCCGTGCGCGAGCAGAAGGAACGTGCGGTGCCCGCCTTCGGATCGGAAATCATGGTCACCATACGACAGGACAGCCTCGAACTGGACCATGTGGACGTCTGGCGGATCGAGCGGTAGACCTGTCGACCGAGAGGAGCATCCAGTGAAACGCACCCGCCGAATCCCGACCCGGCCTGCCCCGACCTGCGCGCTCGTCGTCGCCACGGCGCTGACGGCCGGTTGTGGCCCGGACTCCGGCCCCTCCCCGGTCGCCGGCGACCTCACCACCACTATCGACACCACGGGCGGCTTTGTCCGGGTCACGAACACCGGCACCGCGCCGGAGTGGGACCTCGCTGCCGTCGTCACCATCGGGCCGCGCGGATTCGGTGTGGGCGAGGGCGGCCCCGAGGAGTTCGGGATGGCTTCGAGCGCTTCCCTGGGGCCGGACGCCGCCGTGTACATCTCCGACGGCTACAACGCCGAGGTGAGGGTTTTCGGGCTCGATGGCCAGCACCTCCGCACCTTTGGCCGGCACGGGGAGGGCCCCGGAGAATTCGCCTCCATCGAATCGGTGGCCTGGGTCGGAGACCGCCTGTTGGCGCTCGACCTGATCGGGGGCCGGATCAACGAGTTTTCGCCGGACGGACAACCGCTGGGCCAGCGGCCGGCGACTGCGTACTGGGGCGGTTCGGGGCGTGGCGGCCTCTATCCCGTGGGGGACGACGAGGTCTATGCCGAGGCGCTGGTTCATGATACCGCCGGTTCGGTTTTCGTATACGCGGGCCAGAACATGGCGGGCGAGACCGGCGACACCCTGCACCCGCCGGCGGCGCCCTGGGACCACGGGGTCCGCTGCGAATGGGACGACGGATGGTCCAGGGGGTTCGACATCATCTACAGTCCCAGGCTTCTGGCGCATCCGGGGCCGGGAGCCTCCATGTACTCCGCGAGAACCGATGTCTACAGCATTGCGGTGACTCGTGGCGCCGACACGCTGCGTGTGATCGAGCGCCGGTTGCCCTCGGAGCCGGTCACGGACGAGGAATGGAACCTGGCCACGGCGGATTTCGAAGCCTTCCGGGACGAACTGCCGCGTGCCACCTGCACGCCCCGCCGTCCCGTGCGGCCCGTGGCGAAGCCGTTCATCGACGAGTTTTTCGTCGCGCCCGACGGCAGAATCTGGGTCGAAGTCATGCGCACGGCCGGAAACCGGTGGGAGGTGTTCGATCCCGAGGGACGACTTCTGGCCAGCCTGCCCGTCCGCGAATGGAAGGCCCAATCCGTGCCGTCTTTCGGTCCCGACCACATGGTCACGATTCGCCAGGACAGCCTGGAGATCGACTACGTGGACGTCTGGCGCATCGACAACGGCATCAACTGACGCCGAATTCTCCCGTCCGCAGGAACTCGATCACGGCCTCCGCGGTGTACCGGCTGCTCGTGATGAACGCGTGCGACCGGGGCAGCACGATCACCGGCACACCCTCGACGCGCGTCTGCTCGACGCTCACGATCCCGTCGTCCGGGCCGGGGATCGCGAGGTGGCCGATGGGCTGGATGCTGCGGTTTCCGGCGATGATGCCCATCTCGTAGTCGGGCGGGGGCAGCGTCGCGGGAATGTGCGTGCTGTCGGTCCCGAGCGCGCTGCCTACGGGGCCCAACACCTCCATCGCAGCCGGGATCTCGTCCAGCCAATCGACGAACAGGCTGCCCTGGTTCGGCGGCGCCACCAGGACCACCCTGCCGAGCCGTTCCGGCGGAGTCTCGGCGAGGTACCCGCGGATGACCAGTCCACCCAGCGAATGCCCGACAAAGTGAATCCGCGGCGACTCGCGGCAGCACCGTTCGACCGCGGCCCGGACCGTCGCCACCGCTTCCGGGAAGGGAGTGCTGAGTGATTTGTACCCCACGGTGACCACCCCGTACCCCGCCCACTCGAGCCGCTGGGCCAGGACCATCATCGACGCCCGCGAGCGCCCGAGTCCGTGGACCAGCACGACGGCCTCTTCTCCGGGCTCGGGGCCGCTGCACCCCCCAAGCGGGAGCGCAAGCGCCAGCAGGAACAGGAATGCCTTCTTCATGACACGACACCTCTCGAGCACACACTAATGATACTCGGCGTACGCTCGAAAGGTTGCCACGGGAGGTAAGCAACGGGCGCGCCGTCACGGTGTGTCCAACACATGTCGAACGTAGCCGCCGGAAGCTTTCCAGTGACATGAACGAGGAGCCGATGAGAGACTCACGAATCCGCCTGGCGGGAATACTGGCCGTGGCCGTGCTGTCCGCCGCCTGCGACACGGGGGGCGACTCCGGCCCGACGCTCCGGTCCGAGGCCCGCGACAGTGCGGGTATCACGATCGTCGAGAACGCGCGGCCTGCCACCGGATCGCGGCTGGACTGGCGGGTTGGCGAGGCGCCTGTAGTGTCGATCGGCCTCCAGGGAGGCGACGAGGCGTACCAGTTCTACGGGGTCGAGGATGCCACGCGGCTGGCTGACGGGAGAATCGTGGTGGCCGACGCCGGCAGCTCGGAGTTGCGGGTATTCTCGGCGGACGGTGGCCACCTGGTCAGCTTGGGAGGCGTCGGAGAGGGGCCGGGCGAATTCGCCCAGTTCGATCCGGAGACCGTCAGCGCCTGGCCGGGGGACTCGATTGCCGGCGCGTCGTGGTGGAGGGGACAGGTTGTGATCTTCGACGCGGACGGCAACCACGGCCGCACCGTCACGCTCGGAGAAGGACGCTTCTCGCTGCTTGGAGCCATGCCGGGCGGCGACATTCTCGCGAAGCCGGGTCTCCCCGTCGGGATGCAGTTCGGGGCCGGGGGCTCGACCCTCAGGCGGCAGGAAGCCGAGTTCGCCGTCGTCAGGCCCACCGGAGAGACTCGGGCCTCCGTGGGGACCCAGGCCGGTGACGAATGGTTCTTCTCGCCCACGAGTCCGACCGCGCGTCCGCACCCGTTCGGCAGGTCGGTCCTGGCCACGGTGTGGGGCCCGCTGGCCGTCGTTACCGCGAACGACCGCTACGAGATCCGGGCCTACGATGCGGACGGCAGGCTGGCGAAGATCGTCCGGCGTGAACACGAGCTGCGCGCGCCGACGCAAGCCGAGCTCGATGCGGTGCTCGAGGAAAGCTGGGCCGACAGGTCGGAGGAAGATCAGGAGAGGCTTCGCGGGATGGCCGAAGGCATGACGCTTGTGGAGTTCTTCCCCGCGTTTGCGGCGTTGCTCTCCGACCCCCTCGGCTACCTCTGGGTGCGGGAATACAGGTTCCCCGAACAAGCAGGGAGCATCTGGACGGTCTTCGACGCGGACGGGCGCGTTCAGGGATTCGTCGAGATGCCGCCCGACCTCGAGTTGTTCGAGATCGGCGAGGACTACATTCTGGGCGGTACGACCGACGAACTGGGCGTCGAACGGGTACACCTCCGGGCGCTGGAGCGCGCTGCGGGGTAGGCGCGCGGACAGGACCGGTCTCTCAGGTAAACGATCCTTCCGCTGCCGCCGTCATACTCCCGAACCCACACGAGCGAACAAAGGACCGAGAGCGCCATGCTCTCCGACCAGGAGACCTTGGAGTTGGCCCGGCGGGCCGGGAAGGGAGAACGGGAGGCGCTCGGAAGGCTGGCGGGTGCGCTCCGGCCCGTGATTTGCCGCTGGGCTCTGGTGATTACCGGCGATCCTGACGACGCGGAGGATGTCGCACAGATCGTGTTGACGAAGATGGCGGGATCGATGGAGGACTTCGATGGCCGATCCAAGGTTACGAGCTGGGTCTACCGCATCACCCGGAACGCCAGCCTGGACCATGTGCGCAGACGGGGGCGGGACCGGCGGCTGGCCGACAGGCTGGGGCGGCTGGCCGAGGCCGCGGCGCCCCGGCTCGAGGATCCGCTCGACGACATCGAGATGAAGAGAACAGTGGGGCTGATTCGGACGCTGCTCGGGGAACTGCCCCTGAAGCAACGAGAGGTCTTCGATCTTGTCGACCTGCAGGGGCTCAAGCCGAAGGAGGCGGCCGAGATGCTGGAGATGAACCCGAACACGGTGCGGGTGCACCTGCTGCGCGCAAGGCGCGCCATGCGGCGGGAGATGTTGGCCCGGGACCACGGATACGGAGGGGTGGAGAGATGATGGATCATCGTGACGACTGGCCGGATCGGATTCTGGAGGCCGCTCTCGATGCGGCCGAGGACCTGGAATCCTCGGAGCGTCAGAACGCCGAGCAAATCGCGCGGGACGAGCGGAATATGGACGCGGTTCTCGCGGCGATGGCGGGACAAATGGGCGAGGGCCTGCAGGGTGTGGAGGGTGGGCGGGGGGGACTCGCGCGTCGCAGGGCTGCGTGGAGGTGGCGGGCCGCCGGAACGCTGGCTGCGGCCGCGGTCGCCGCCGCGTTGATCCTGGCGGGAGAAGAAGGAATCGAGGACAGCGGCGAGCCCATCGCTTCGGTGGGCGCGCAGCCGGCACCGAGCATGATGGCGGAAATGGACGTGGAGGCGGATGGGCCCTTCGTGGTCTTCCCCACCAGCGATCCCGACATCGCCGTTGTCTGGCTACTCAACCCGAAGGAGAGCGACTGATGATCGAGATGGTGAAGAGAGGTATCCCATGTGCGCTGATCGCTGCACTGGCCGTGGGGAGTCTGGTCGGGGTCGCGAGCGCGCAGGCACGTCAGGATTCCACCGAAGACATCCGTAACGTGCTGCTCACTTTTCAGCTGATCCAGGCAGACGGTTTCACCGAGCAGGATCCCGAGATCAGCGACGTCGTAAGCCAGCTCAGGAAGCTCTTCAGCTTCGAGGGATACCGGCTCCTGGCGACTTCGGTTTTCAACGTCGGCATGATGACGAACGATTCAGGGACCCGCCTGTCCGGCGAGGGATCTCAGCAAATCATCGCGGGCGATTCCGAGACGCCGTTCACGATCAGGGCGGACGTCAGATCACCGCGTGGAACGGGAGCCGTTCGAGCCAGGGTTACCCTCACCGACATCATCACGCGGCAGTTGAACCCGCGCACTGGAAGCACCGAACGGGCTCCGCTGCTCGAAGCCTCGGTCACGATACGTGATGGCCAGACGGTGGTGTTGGGATCGGCGCGCCGAACCGCCGGGGAGCCTGTGTTGATTCTCATTGTGACGCCCCAGGTCGATCCGGAGTGACCGTGACCATGCGATCCACAACGATCAGCAGGTGCTGCACGCTGGCCGTTTTCCTCCTGACCGCACCTCCACTTTCGGGCCAGGAAACTATCGAGATCACGACCGATGATCGATTCCTCGAGGCCGACTTCGAGGAGTTGTACCGCGTGGGGTCGATGCAGGGGGACGGCTGGGACGTTTTCGGGCGGGTCGGCGAAGTCGCATTCGATGGCTCGGGCAACCTGTATGTGCTCGATACCCAGGCCGCACGCTTTTCCGTCGTTGGCCTTGATGGGAATCTGCGACGCCAATTCGGGGGGTTGGGCGAGGGTCCCGGCGAGTTCGGGGGGGCCACGTCGTCCGCGATCAGCTTTGCCGTTCTGCACGATGGGCGCATCACGGCCTTCGACCCGAGTCGCCGGCACTTCGTCGTTTTCAGCCCTGAGGGCGAGTTCGAGAGGCAGATCCGGTTGGCAGCCAGCGCATGGGTGATCATCCCGGCCTTGCAGGCGGAATCAGCGTCCGCAGCCGTGGTTTCGACCGGCGAAGTAGGATACCTGGGTTCGGCTCCGGACTCGGACGGGCCACCGCTCCGGCACGTCATGCGGTATGGCCTGACCGGCGACGAGACCTCGGTCGACACGTTGGCCGCGGTGTGGGCTCCCCCGGAAGACCTCGAGTTCGCTCCCCGGCTCAGCGTGGGGGTACTTCCCGACGGGGGCGTCGCCTTCGTCGATTCATCCGCCTATGCCGTCAAGGTCACCGGGCCGGCTGGGGGCGTGTCCCGTGTCCTGAGGCGGCCGTTTCCCCCTGTGCCCGTGACGGAGACCATGAGAACCGGGCACCTTGAGCGTGAGCTGGAGGAACTTGACGCCATGGGTAATCGGGGCAACGCGACGCAGCAGGCCATGGCCGACTTCCTGCGGGCCGAACTCGAGTCGGCGGAGTTCTACCACGAGATTCCCCTGGTTCGAAGTCTCCGAACGAGTCCGCAGGGAACGATCTGGGTACGCCGCAGCGGCCCCGAGCCCGGCAGCAACGGGCCTATCGACCTGATCACGGCGGATGGCCGCTATCTCGGATCCTTCGCGTCAGATGCAACAAGCCTGCCTTCGGCCTTCGGTCCGGACGGTCTGGTTGCCTTCGTCGTGAGAAACGACCTGGACGTCCAGACGGTGGCCGTGCGCCGGCTACCGCGGGGAATCAGGTGACCCGTGTTGCGGGCCGCCCTCCTCTTTCCACGTCCTCTGCTGGTTGCGACAGTCGCACTCACGGCCGCCTGCGATCCGCAGGGCACCGTCTCTAGCGCCGGCGACCTCATAACCACCCTCGACACCGTCGCCGGCGTCGTCCACGTCACCAACGCCGGCACCGCGCCGGAGTGGCGTCTCGTGCCGGTCGTTTCCATCGGACCGACGACACTCACGGACCAGGCCGCCCCCGACGAGTTCGGCG
>CAZRQE010000185.1:0-10309 GCA_964602175.1 uncultured Gemmatimonadaceae bacterium
AGCCGGGGCGGGGCGGGGGCGGCGGGCGGCGCCGCCGCGGGCACCCAGCCCGGAGCCTTCGAGCTCGACGAGGCTACGGTCGCCGACCTGCAGGCCGCCATGGAGTCCGGCGAGCGGACTGCGCGTTCGATCACCGAACTCTACCTGGAGCGCATCGCGGCGCTCGACGGCCAGGGCCCTGAATTGCGGTCGGTGATCGAGACCAACCCGGAGGCGCTCGACATCGCCGACCAGCTGGACCAGGAGCGGCAGGCCAGCGGGCCGCGCGGACCCCTGCACGGCATCCCGGTCGCACTGAAGGACAACCTCGACACGCATGACCGGATGACGACCACGGCGGGGTCGCTCGCGCTGGAGGGGTCGATTCCGCCGCAGGACTCGTTCGTCGCGCAGCGGCTGCGCGAGGCCGGCGCGATCATCCTGGCCAAGCTGAACATGAGCGAGTGGGCGTACTTCCGCGGGGAACGCGCGACGAGTGGCTGGAGTGCGCGGGGTGGGCAGTGCCGCAACCCGTATGCGCTCGACCGCAACCCGTGCGGGTCGAGTTCGGGATCGGGCGCGGCCGCTGCGGCGAACCTGTCCGCGCTGACCGTCGGCACCGAGACGGGGGGGTCGATCATGTGCCCCTCCTCCACCAACGGCATCGTGGGGATCAAGCCGACGGTGGGGCTGTGGAGCCGCTCCGGGATCATCCCCATCTCGCACTCCCAGGACACCGCGGGGCCGATGTGCCGCACGGTGCGCGACGCGGCCGCGCTGCTGGGGCCGGTCACCGGCGTGGATCCCCGCGATCCGGCGACGGCGGCCAGCGAGGGCAACGCGCACGCAGACTACACGCAGTTTCTGGACCCGGCGGGCCTGCAGGGGGCGCGGCTCGGCGTGGCTCGGAGTTTCCCGGGGTTTTCGCCCGATGTGATGGCGGTCTTCGACGAGGCCGTGGCCGCCCTGGGCGAGGCCGGAGCGGTCCTGGTGGATCCCGCCAACCTTCCCAACGCGGCCTGGAACGACGCACAGCCGCTGCTCGTGCTCGAGTACGAGTTCAAGGCGAATCTGAACGCCTACCTGGCGAGCCTGGGGCCGGACGCGCCCGTGAAGACGCTGGCCGAGGTCATCGAGTTCAACGAGCGCAACGCGGACGTCGAGATGCCGCACTTCGGGCAGGAGCGGCTGATCGCGTCGGAGGCTCGCGGGCCGCTGACCGATCAGGAGTACCTGGACGCGGTCCGTGCGATCCAGCGCGGCAACCGCGAGGACGGGATCGACGCGCTGATGGACGAGCACAACCTGGACGCGATCGTTGCGCCGACGCGCGGCCCGGGCTGGAAGACCGACCACATCCTGGGCGACTCGCTCGGCGGCGGGTCGAGCGCGGGTCCGGCGGCGATCGCGGGCTATCCGGACATCACGGTGCCGATGGGATTCGTGTCCGGGCTGCCCGTGGGCGTGTCGTTCTTCGGCCGGCGCTGGAGTGAGCCGGTGTTGCTGCGGATCGCGTACGCGTACGAGCAGGCCACCAACCACCGCGCGGCGCCGACCTTCGCGGAGACGCTGGGGTAGCTGGCCCCGGGTGGGCGCTCAGCCCTTCTGAAAGCCCGTTACCCGGCGGATCGTCCCGTTTGGATCGGCCTGGATGTGGTTGAATCCCTCGCTGCCGCCCCCCGGGCCCGTCGCGCGCCATCCGACCAGTGCCTCACCTCGGCAGATGCGCACGTCGCCGGTGTGCTCGAGGCTGTAGCCGGGCATGTACTGGTGACAGCCGGCGATGTGCATGGAGAGCAGGTCGATGCCGGTCAGCCCCGTCCAGTCGTCGCGAAAGGTGATGTCGTCCGCGCAGCACCTGCGGAGCGCCGCGAGACGCGTCTCGGCGTCCTGGTCGTTCCACGCCGCGATCCAATCCGGCAGCGTGCGCTCCAGTCCCGCGCCCAGGTCGATGCGGTTCGCCTCCAGGTTGAGCCGGCTCAGCTGGAAGTGCCAGCCGCCCTCCTGCTCCCTTGCCGCTTCGGGGGACGGCAGCCCGCTGTGACGCAGGTCGACCCGGCAACCCGAGCCCGCCGGAGTCACCCGGAATTCCAGCAGGGACGACCCGGCCGGGTATTTGTCGGCCCGTGGTCCCGATTCGGTGCCCCAGGTGAGTTGCAGGTGCCGGGCGTCGGCGTCCAGGGCGACGATCTCGCCGGCGATCACCACGTTGAAGTTGGGGAAGGCGGCCCGGAACGCGCTTCCGGGGCGCGGCTCGAAGGTGACTTCCCCCTGCATCCAGACCGAGAAGAGCTCCGGTTCGGTGAGGATCGCCCACACCGTTTCGGGGCTCGCGTCGATCTCGACCGACAGTTCAATCACGTTCGCATCGTCTTCCACGTCTGTCTCCTGTTTGCACCCCGTTGAATCCGGTTGCCCGCTTTGGGCGTCCGGCTTACCGTCTCTCGGTCGCGCGCGAACACAAGAGGGGGAGGAAGGTACGATGAGCGAGCATCTGCGCAACATCGGTGGGGCGGTTTTGGGTTGGATCGTCATGTTCGGCTGCGTTGTCATCCTGATGGCGGGTTTCTGGATGATGATGGGCGCGGATGGCGCCTTCCAGGCGGGGAGTTGGGAGGTCTCGGGTGCGTGGAACCTCGGATCGATCGTCATCAGTCTGATTGCTGCGGTCGCAGGCGGCGTCGTGTGCGCGAAGGTCTCCGCCGACAAGCGCGGCGTGTGGATGCTTGTGGCGCTGGTGGTGATCCTGGGCGTGGCGAGCGCGCTGCCGGATGCATCGATGGCCGACGCGCCGACGGGCGTCCGTCCGCCCGATATTGCCATGACCGAGGCCATGATGACCGCTCAACAGCCGACGTGGATCGCCTGGCTGAATCCGGTGCTGGGCGCGGTTGGGGCACTCTTCGGCGCCAGGCTGGTCAAGACCGATTAGTCGGGCTCACACCCGCTCCTTCGACCGCTCCATCGTCGAGGGGCCGATTGGCCGCGCCGTCTGGAAACTGGCGTGGCCCACGATGCTGCAGAACGTCATCGGGGGACTCCAGGGCCTGGTCGACCACGCCATGGTGGGGAACTTCGTCGGGTACGCGGGGAACGCGGCGATCGGGGTGTCGTGGCAGATCTTTCTCGTTGTCCACGTCTTCATCGGGTCGCTGTTCACTGGCATGGGCGTCCTGGTGGCACGTTTCGCGGGCAGGAACGAGCCCGAGATAGTTAACAAGGTTGTTTACCAATCGTTCCTGACGGCCGCGATTCTGTCGATTGGCATCCTGGCGCCGGTCGGGTACTTCCTCGCTCCCGCGCTTCTCGATCTGGTCCACGCCGCTCCGTCGGTGCAGGCGGAGGCGCTCCCCTACATCCGCACCCTCTTCATCTTCAGCTTCGGGATGATGGTGTTCTTCATGCTGGGCGGGGCGCTGCGGTCGGCCGGCGACGCGCGCACCCCGCTGCGTCTCGGCATCTGGATGACGGTGCTCAACCTGGTGCTGAACGTGATCCTCATCCGCGGCCTGGGGCCCATTCCGGCGTTCGGCACTCTCGGGGCGGCCATGGGGACGGTAATCGCCGCCGGGATCATGGCGGTCGCCGCCGCGTATTCCCTCTTCCGCGGCCGCTGGGTGATCCGCATGCACCGCGGCATGGGCTGGCGACCGGATCCGGCGATCATCCGCCAGCTCTTCCGGTTCGGATTGCCTACGGGAATCCAGGGTGTGGCCATGAACATCGGGGGCGTCGTGCTGCTGCGCTTCATCGGCTCGCTGGCGAGCAGCGCCGAGGCACAGGCGGCGTACTCGGTTGCGTACGGCCAGCTGTTCTCGCTCGTGACCTGGACCTCGGTCGGGCTGATGGGGGCGACCGCCGCCGTCGCGGGCCAGAACCTGGGCGCGGGCAAGCCCGAGCGGTCCGCACAGGGGGTGAAGGTCGCGTCGCGGATCGGGATCGGCGTGGCCCTGGGCATCGGGCTCCTTTTCCTGCTCGTGCCCGACCTGCTGCTCGACCTTTTCGGGATGGACGATCCGGCGGTGGCGGCGCTGGGCGCCCAGCTGCTGGCGTTCCTCAGTGTGTCCGGAATCTTCGTGGCCGTGGCGCTGGCCTACAACGGCGCCTTGCAGGGCACGGGGGACACCCGGGGCGCGCTCTACATATCCCTCGTCTCCCAGCTCGCGCTGCCGCTGGCGCTGTGCGGCGCGATCCAGGCAGCGGTCGGCCTCGAGCCCCACCATATCTGGTTCGCGATCCTGGCGGGACACGTGACCCGGTGCGGCCTGGGGGTGTTGCGCTTTCGCCAGGGCCGGTGGCGGCGGATCGAGGTCGGGATCGGTTAGTGCGGCCTGGGCCCCGCGGGCCGGTCGGCATGGCGCCTGCGACGGTCAGCCGCCAGCTTGTCGGGTTGTGACCGGTATCGCCGGTATTCGTCCGCCCGTCTCCCGCCCGGAAGGCAGTCAGAGATGTCCAGAAGCCGCCCGCCCGCCGCCGCTTTCCTCGGCGCCCTGCTTGCCGCCGCCCCGTTGCTCGCCGCCCCGCTGCTCGCGCCCGCCGATGCCGCTGCGCAAACGCGCCGCCCGGTCGAGATCGAGGACTACTACCGCCTGAAGAGTGTCGGCAGTCCGGCGCTGTCTCCGGACGGTTCCCGCGTGGCCTTTGTGGTGACGTCCGTTCTGGAGGATGAGAACCGCCGCCACAGCGAGATCTGGCTGGCCGACGCGGACGGGGCGGGGGAAGCTGTACGTCTGACCAGCCCGAGCTTCAGCGCTTCGAGCCCGGCCTGGACCCCGGACGGCCGCCACCTCCATTTCTCGTCGCGACGCCCCGCCCCCGGTGGCGAGTCCGGCGGCGGGCCCTGGTTCCTGCGGATGGATGGCGCCGTGGGCGAGGCGTTCCAGATCGAGGGACTGGACGGCGCCCCGACCTTCAGCCCGGACGGCCGCTGGATCGTCTTCACCCGGGCCGTGCCTCCCGCAGGCAGCAGGCCCGAGCCCACCTTTGGTTCGGACTTCGAGCGCCGCACGGTCGAGCGCTTCGACGGCCGCGTCTACGACTGGATGAACTACCGCTTCGACCGGCGCGGATACCTGCCCGATCCCCGCGACCCCTGGGCCACGCCCCCGCGCGAGATCTTCCTGCTGCCGGCGGGCGGCGGCGAGGCGCGGCAGCTGACCGAACTGGGCGTGAACGCGTCCGGCCTGGCGTGGAGTCCCGACGGCACCCGCATCGCGTTCACGGCCGATACCCACCAGCGCGACGAGCACAGCTACGAGCGCGCCGACCTGTGGGTGGTCACGGTCGACGGAACAGTGACCCGGCTGAGCGACGACGAGTACAACTACGGCGGTCCCGCGTGGTCCGCCGACGGGAGTGAGATCGTGGTGCGCGGCAACGAGGGCCTCGACGTGATCATCCGCGAGGCGCGCGACCGAGGAGCACCGTCGGACCTGTTCGTGTTCGACGCCGGCAGCGGCGCGCGCGTGCGCAACCTGACCGAAGCATGGGACCTCATTCCCGGCGGTGCGACGGTGTCTGCCGATGGGGGCCATGTCTACTTCTCCGCCGGCGTGACGGGGAATTCGCACCTGTTCCGGGTTCCGGCCGGCGGCGGCACCGTCGAGCAGGTCACCGACGGCGACCGGCGGCTCGGCAGCTTCTCCTTCTCGTCCGACTTCTCCCGGATGGCCTTCACGGTCACCGATCCGGCGAGCCCGGCGGACGTCTGGGTCGCGGGCGTGCCGGGGTCGGCGCAGGCGGGCGCGGACGAGCGGCGCGTCAGCGCGGTGAACGATGCGCTGGTGGCCGAACTCGATCTTTCGAGTCCCGACCGCCTGCTCTTCCGCAGCGAGGACGGCACCGAGGTAGAGGGCTGGATGCTCCCGGCGCGTGGCTACGGCGGCGGGGCCTCATCGGCCGCCGGCTTCCCCATGATCCTCCAGATGCACGGGGGACCGCACGGTGCGTACGGCAACGACTTCTCCTTCGACCGACAGCTTCTGGCTGCACAGGGCTACATGGTGCTCTACACCAACCCGCGCGCCTCCACCGGGTACGGCGAGGACTTCCGCTGGGGAACATGGGGAGGCTGGGGGTTCAACGACTACGATGACGTCATGGCCGGGGTGGACCACGCCATAGCCAACTACGACATCGACACCGCGCGCATGGGCGTGACCGGGTACTCGTACGGCGGCTACCTGACCAACTGGGTCATCACGCAGACCGACCGCTTTGCAGCGGCCATTGCGGGCGCGTCGATCTCCAACTGGGTGAGCGACTATGCCGTGGCCGACATCCCCCGCACCAAGGAGAGCGAGTTCTACGGTCCGCCCTGGGAGGAGCGCGGACTGGAACACCTCCTCCGCTCGTCACCGATCATACACGCGCAGGGCGTCACGACACCGACCATGTTCGTGCACGGGGAAATCGACCACCGCGTGCCCATCGAGGAAGCCGAACAGATGTACGTGGCGCTCCGCAAGCAGAAGGTGCCGGCGAAGTTCGTGCGGTACCCGGAATCGTATCACGGAGGCTGGACTCCGTGGCGTACCGTGCACCGCACCTGGGTGCAGCTGGAGTGGTGGGAGCAGTGGCTGGGGCGGCGCCCGGCGTCCGACTGACGGCCGGCGCCGCCTGACTAGCCGCGTGGCTCGGCGAGCACCACACCGTCCGCCACGTGCATGACCCGCGCGTCCCCGCGCTCGTCGAACGAAAACGGCCAGGGCCCGATGCTGCCGGCCGGAAGGCGCACCCGGCGGATCCCGTCGAGGGACAGCGGGACGCCCGGCGCGAGCACTGCGGGGCCGGCGACCTCGTACATCCAGGCGGCGCCCGACTCGCGGGAGGTCACTTCGTAGCCGTCGGCCTCGATCGTCAGCGCGACGCCTTCGTCGAGCCCCACGCCGATCACCGGGCCCTCCCCACGGTCCGCCAGGAAGCGCGCGAGGAAGACCAGGAGGCGACCCTCGCGCCCGCGCTCCGTGAAGTGGCTGTCCACCAGCACGCCGTCCAATTCCGGCTGGGCGAACACCGGGCGGGTGAGACTGACCTCGGGCCGCAGTGGATTGTCCAGTGCTTCGCGGGAAGTCACGGTACCGAACTGCGCGTCGAATGCGCCTTCTCCGAGCGACACGGCCCCCGCGCTGGTACCGCCCATCGCGGCGCCCCGCTCGGCGACCTCCGCCAGCGCCTCGTGCAGCGCGGTGGGCCAGCGGCCCAGGTAGTTCCACTGGTTGCCCCCGGCGAGCCACACCGCTTCCGCGCGGGCGACCCGGCAGAGCACGGCGGGATCCGCGCCCGCCTCGGGGTTGCTCGTGCGGATCGTGATCACCGTGGCCGGCGTCACGCTGGCCAGGAAGCCGATGAAGTACCGAGGGTAGCTGGTCAGGGAGCCGCTGGTGCGCAGGACGACGATGTCGCCGGCCACCGACGCATCGACGAACAGCCGTGCGGCGACATCCTCTTCCGGGCCTCCGCCCATCAGCACCAGTCGCCGGTGCGGACGGCGATTCGTGTCGGCGCCGGTGCCGTCGAACCCGCCGATTTCGATGCCCGCGCCCGGGTCCGGACAGCGGTCCACGGGCGTCTCGACGGGAACGAAGTCGGTCGGCGGAGCGCCGCAGGCCGTCAGGCAGAAGAGGAGGATGGCGCTGAGCGGTGCTGCGGCGCCGATCCGGGCCGCGGCCCCGATCCGCGCCATCCCGGTGCCTACATCAGGGCGCCGTCCCTGCGCAGCTTCTTCACCACGGCCCAGCCGAGGCCCTGGGTGACGCTCGCCGCCACCGCGGCCCGAATCAGATTCCCGTATACCGGAACCCAGCGCAGCACCAGGTTGGCCCCTCCCCGGCCGACCATCGTGCCGAGCGTGGCGTACAGCGTGGACCTGACCGCCGCATCGGACCAGTGTACCTCGAACTCGTCCGCCAGGGCCGTGATCATGGCCACCTGAATGGGCGCGATCGCGATGGAGTCCGACCCCGGAATGACGGTTGCCGCGGCCGCCGTCGCTGCCGCCGCCGAAGCACTGTGGATGATTGCCGCGCAACGCTTGTCCTGGTCGGGGACGTATTTCCTGAATTCTTCCTTGAGACGCATCTTCAGAGCCCTTCATCGGATGGTTGGCTACCTGAAACTACGTATTTGGGGCAAAAGGTGTTCCGATGCACGACGGGACCGCCGGGCGCATCAGCTGACCAGCCGGCCCCGCGGCGGCAGCACCACCGCGGGCAGCCCGAGCAGTTCCACGGCCTCGTTGAAGCGGCGGAGTTCGTTCTCGAGCAGGTCCAGGTAGCGGATCCGCACCCCTTCCCACTCTTCCAGCAGGTCGTCGAGGCGCTCCATGGTGCCGGGCTGGGGAGCGCCCTCCGCGCCGCCGGAGATGTAGCCGTCGGTGCCGGTGACGCGTCCGTACAGCTCCATCCACTGGTTGTCGAGGCGAGGCGCGAAGCGGATCGGGTCCTGGTTGGACTGGTTCTTCGTCTGCATGAGGTCCTCGGTCACGGCCGTCGATTTGTCGGTGAGCGTGTCGGCCAGGGCCTGCAGGTTGTCCGCCTGGTCCACAGCCGCCGCGCTCCATCACCTCTTCGACCTGTGCACGAATCGCCGCGAGGTCTTCAATGGCCCGCGTGATCGAGTTGATCGAGTCGCGCGCCTGCATGGCTACGCGAAACTGCTCCTGGTAGCTGGCGACGGTGACCTCGGGAATACGCGGGTCGGGGAGCAGCTCGAAGGTCCGCTCGGCCATGGTCTCGCCCACCGTCATCCGAACCGAGTAGGTGCCGGGCGGCGCGGTGACTCCGCCGGTGTATCCCCACTGCACCGACCCTTCGGGAAGGTCGGGCCCCGCGTAGGAGAGCGCCCAGGCAATCCGGTTCAGCCCGGCCGCGGCCGGAATCTGCTCGCCGTCGGCCTCCTCCGCCGCGGCCGAATCCGAAGAGAACGTGCGCACCACGTCGCCCGCCGGGTCGACCACCTCGATCCGCACCTCTTCCGTGGCGTCGTCGGCCAGGTAGTAGTGGATCTGGGCGCCGACCGGGCGAGTCTCCGGGTTGAACTCGGCCAGGAAGTTGGCGCCGACGTTGTTGAGACGGCGCACGTCGCGCGGGGCGAAGAGGTGGGTCCCGGCGGCCACCGCCGCCTCGATCTCGCGCAGCGGACTGATGTCGTCCAGCACCCAGAACGACCGTCCCTGGGTGGACAGGATGAGGTCGTCGTGGGCCACGCGCATGCCGGTCACGGGCGTGATCGGGAGGTTGCGCTGCAGGCTCTGCCAGGAGTCCCCCGCGTCGAACGAGACGAAGACGCCGAACTCGGTCCCCGCGAAGATGAGGCCCTCGTGCACGGGGTCTTCCCGCACGGTGCGCACCGGTTGGTCGTCCGGGATGCCGTCGGTGACCTGCACCCACGACGCGCCGAAGTCGTCGGTCCGGAAGACGTAGGGCCGGAAGTCGTCCAGCCGGTAGCGCTGCACGGCCACGTAGGCCCGCCCCGCGCGATGCGCCGACAGCTCGATCTCGTCGACGGTCCCCAGTTCGGGCATGCCGGGCGGCGTGACTTCGGTCCAGTTCATGCCGCCATCGCGTGTCACGTGGATCCGGCCGTCGTCACTGCCGGCCCAGATCTCGTCGGCGTCGAAAGTCGATTCCGCGAGCGAAAACACGACGTTGTAGATCTCGACGCCGGTCACGTCGGCGTTGATCGGCCCGCCGGACTGCTCCTGATGCGCCGGGTTGTCGGTCGTGAGGTCCGGGCTGATCGTCTCCCAGTTCGCGCCTTCATCCCGCGAGCGGTTCACGAACTGCGACCCGTGATAGATCACGTTCGGGTCGTGCGCGCTGACCAGCATGGGCGACACCCACTGAAAGCGGTGCCGCAGGTCCTTCGCCGCCATCCCCAGCTGAAGCTGCGGGTAGAGCATGATGTTGCGGCGCTGCCCGGATTCGAGGTCGTAGCGGTCCATGACGCCGCCGTAGCAACCGGCGTAGACGATGTGGGGCCGGTCCGGGTCCAGGGCGATGGGTCCGGTCTCACAGCCGCCGACGTTCTGCCAGTGTTGCTTGGGGTAGAGAGTGTTGACGTCACTCCAGGCAGGCACCGAAATCGTCGTGTTGTCCTGCTGCGCTCCGTAGAGGCGATAGGGGAAGCCGCTGTCGACGATCACGTCGTAGAGTTCGGCGGTGGGCTGGTTGTAATAGGTGGACCAGCTCTCGCCGCCGTTCACGCTGACCTGGGCGCCCCCATCATTGGCCACGACCATGCGGTCGGCGTCGTCCGGGTATATCCAGAGATCGTGAACATCGCCGTGCGGCACCTGGATGGCCTCGAAGGTCGTCCCGCCGTCGACCGA
>CAZRQE010000186.1:0-8697 GCA_964602175.1 uncultured Gemmatimonadaceae bacterium
ATCCATGGGCCCTCCTGGCTTGACGGGCGGTGTGCGGGATGGGGCGAATGTACCGGTCGGTCAGGAGGTGGGCCAGAGACCCGCGTGCCGACATGACACCGATAAACGAAAAGATTAGTTTTTGGGGCGACGATCCAACCCTTCGACCGAGGAGACTACGTTGAAGACGAAAGCCCTGACCACCAGCGCCCTGATCGCCGCCCTCGCGTGCGGCGACCCCACGGGCTCACCCGGTTCCGCGGGTCCTCCGGGCACCCTCGAGGGCCCGGACGTCATGCTGGCCGCGGCGACCGAGCACGTCTACACGGTCGGTGCGTACATGGGAGAGGACTGGGAGAGCTTCGGCTCGATCTCGGATGTTGCGTTCGACGGGGCGGGAAACGCGCACATTCTCGATAGGCAGGAGGACCGAGTCGTAGTGTTGGACCCGGAAGGGACTTTCGTGCGCTTCGTGGGAGGGTCGGGCGAGGGCCCGGGCGAATTGCAGTCGCCTTCGTCGCTCCACGTATATCGAGACGGCGGGTACGTCGTTGGTAGCGTGCGCCGTATCGACGTCCTCGGCTCGGACGGGGAACAGGTGCGCCGGATGCCGATGGGCATTGCGACCGGTAGCCCGCGCTGGGATGCCATGTCATTCCCCGACGGCAGCCTGATCTCAACCGTCTTCCGGTTCGATGTCGAGAGGTTTCAAGAAGGCCTGGAGCAACTTGATCCCCCAGGCCGGCCCATCGAGATCTTCCCCATCGAGCACGGCAAGCCCGAAGTCCTCTACACTGCCTGGGACTTGCCCGATCCTGAGGGTGACAGGAGGAGAGCCCGGCGCTCCTCCTCCTCCGACGGCGTTTCCAGGATGTCGGCGGGCCGCGCTTTCGAGCCGCGCCTTCACTACGACGCGATCTCCGATGGCCGCCTCGCGGTGGTGGACTCGATCGGGTACCGGGTCAAGCTGGTCGCGCGTGACGGCAGCGTGGTTGCCACGGTGGAGCGCCCGATCGCGCCCCTCACGGTCACCGAAGCGATGAAGGAAGCCGCGCGGGAACGCTACCGTGCCCGCGACGTGCCGAGCAACGTGGGCATCTTTCGCGTCGAGCGGGAGAGCGTGGACGAACTGCGGTTCGCGGACGAGGTCCCGGTCATCGCCAACATGGCAGTGGACTGGGAGGATCGAATCTGGGTCGAGCGAACCGGCGCGGATGGCGTCGAACCGGGACTCATCGATATCGTGAGCCCGGAGGGAGACTACGTGGGGACGCTGCCCGCCGACGGAGTCAGGATCCCCACCGCCTTTGGACCCAACGGACTGATGGCCTATGCCGAGGCGGACGAGGTGGGCATACCGACCGTTCGCGTGATCCGGCTGGTTTCGCTGCAACCGCAGGGCACGTAGGGAACTCCCGCGGCCTCCGGCCGACCGACCTGAACGGCGGTAACCTCAAGCAGGCGGCCCGTCCGGATGCAGTTCGCACTCCGGCGGCTGGAGCCTCGTCCACGACAGCGCGATGATGGTCCAAGACTCGTCCTGATTCCGGGTGAGCAGCAACGCGTCGGCGCCGCAGTGGCTCAAGTCGTCCCCCACGTAGAAGTCGTACGGCGTCCAGACCATGGCCAGATCGCCGCTGACACGCACCTCCGGATCCCACATCCGCTCGATGAGGACCTCCTCGCTGCCCTCCAGCCGCGCAATCAGCTGGTCCCGCGTCGAGGTGGAGCTGGATCGCGTGCCGTCGGCCGCCCTCTCCACTGAGTGCATCAGCACATCCGGGTGCATGATCTCGCGGAGGATCTCGCCATCGCCCGCGGCCAATGCGTCGAATATGCCCTGCACGGCGGCCAGGATGGCCTCGCGCTCGGCCTCGGAGGGCATGTGGGAAGTCTGGCTGCCAACGGATGCGCCGGTCTCTGCCGCCGATTCGACATCAGCGGTGTCTGCGGTCTCGTCGCTTGCAGCAGGCCCACAGGCAACCAATGTCACGGCCGCAAGACAGGCGGATACGGTCATTCGACTCATTGGCGGCTCCTCGCTCAGGCAGAGAAACGAATCGTGTTCATAAGCAATATGAATCATGCGCAAAACTATGAATCATGCGCAAAAGCAAATCACCACCCTTACGTAACGTCAGGGTTGCCATGAATCCCGACGAAGGCGGCGATGTCCAGAGGCTGGAAGGTCACGAGCGCGGGACGTAGGGGGGTTGCGGAAGCGATTCGCGAAGCTCGACCATAGGCGGGTGTCCGCGCTGACGGCAAACCGGCGACGCACAACCATCGCGCGTTCCGGCCGTGTCACAGAAGAGAATGGGAGACCTTCCGATGCTCCAGAGCTTCGACGAGCGCAACCGGGACATTCTCGTGAACATCAACGGCGAACTCCATCATCGTGATCGGGCGGGCATCAGCCCGTTCGACTCGGTGGTGCAGGGGGGTGACGCGGTCTGGGAGGGACTTCGGCTGTATGACGGAAGGATCTTCAAGCTCCGTGAGCACCTCGCGCGCCTGCGCTCGTCGGCACTCGCGCTCGCCTTCGAGGTGATACCATCGGACGACGAGATCATCGGGGAGATACGGAGGACCCTCGCCGCCAACCGCATGCGCGACGGCGTCCACATCCGGCTCACGCTGACCCGTGGGGTCAAGGTCACGAGTGGCATGGACCCGCGGCTCAACCGGTCCGGGCCCACCCTGATCGTCCTCGCCGAGCACAAGTCACCGGTGTACCACCGGTCGGGCCTGCGTCTCATCACGAGTTCCGTGCGGCGATTCGATCCGGACACGCTGGACCCGAAGATCCACCACGCCAACCTGCTCCAGTCGATTCTGGCGAAGATCGAGGCCAACGCGGCGGGCGCGGACGACGCCGTCATGCTGGACCGGCGGGGCTTCATCGCCGAGACGAACGCCACCCACCTCTTCTTCGTGTCCGACGGGGTCGTCATGACGAGCCGGACCGTCGCCTGCCCCGAAGGGATCACCCGCGCGACCGTCCTTGAACTGTGCGCGGAACACGGCATCCCCACCCGCGTCGCCGACCTCTCGCTGACCGAAGCGTACCGCGCGGACGAGGCGTTCTGCACCGGCACGATGGGCGAGCTGGCGAGCGTGACCGAGATCGACGGGCGGACAATCGGCGAGGGTACGCCGGGGCCCATCACCGAGCGCCTCGGCGCGCTGTACGGGGAATTGACGGCGGCGTCCGGCACCGTGGTGGTGGAGCAAATGCAATGAACCCCACTCACCCCCCGGCACGGCACGCAACCCATCGGCGTGACACCGGTGTCCACGAATCGGGAACGGGAGAATCGGGAACGGGCACGCCGGCGCGCGACCGGAGACTCGGCTCGGTGACGGAAGCGCAACTCATACAGCGGTTCAAAAACGGGGATCACAGGGTCGCGCGGACGCTGTACGACATGCACGTCGACCGTGTCTTCCGCATCTGCTACCGGTTCGCGGGCGAGTACGACCTCGCCCAGGATTTCACGCAGGAGACGTTCGTGCGCGCATTCACCAAGATCCACACCTTCCGCGGCGAGGCGGCGTTCGGCACGTGGTTATCCACGGTGGCGACCAGCGTGTCGTTGAACGGACTGCGCAAGGTGAAGCGCCTGCGGACCCGCGAAACCGAACTGGACGATCAGTTGTTGGGCGCTTCGCCGGAATCGCGGCTGGAGCCCGACGTCCGCGCCGACCTGCACCGGGCCATCGACAACCTGCCGGACGGCTATCGCGCCGTCTTCATCCTGCACGACATCGAGGGCTACACCCACGCCGAGATCGGGCAGATGCTCGGGATTCAGACCGGTACGTCGAAGTCGCAGCTTTTTCGGGCGCGTGCCCGGTTGCGGGAGCAGCTGGCCGTGCACGCGGGGGAGTGGGCGTCGTGAACGAATTCGACCGCTTTGCAGCCTTCCTCCGCCGTGAGGGCGCGTCCTACCATGCGCCGCCCCCGACGCCATCCGACGCGATGTGGCCGGAGGTCAGCGCGCGGATGGATGCGGGCGCGTACAACGCACCACCCCCGGCACCCCGCGAGGAAATGTGGGAGAGGATCGAGGCGGCGTGGTCCCCCGGGCCATCGGTGGGCTCGGCGGCGGCGAGGCTGGCGGCAGACCACGCGGCGGCTCCGCTGGTACCGGCCGAGCCGGCGGCGGGTGGCGAGCGCCTTCCGGCCCGGTGGACAGCGAAGCGGATCAGTACGGGATGGGCGGCGGGACTGGCTGCGGCTGCCTCGCTGGTGTTGGGGCTGATGCTGGGCCGGAGCTACGACGGTCCTGGGGAGGGGGTAACGGAAGGGCCGGCGGCCGGTCCCGCCGTCGTCGCGTCACCGGGGCCGAACGCTCCAGGGACGGTCGAGCCCACGACACCGGTCGAGCCGGCAACGCTCGCCGAACTGGAGACCGAGCCACCCGCGGACCCACGCGAATCCGCGCCCGCGGTTGTTGTCGCCGATGCGGCGACTGCGGAAACGGCTATGGAGCGGGAGCGCCCGCGCGCCGAGGCTCCCGAACGTGTGGCCTCGAACGCCAGGTCGGAGACGCCCGCTGCGCAACCAGAGACGCCCGCGGCGCTCGCCGGCGCGCCTGACGCGCCCGCCGGCACACCCGCCGCGTTCACCAGGCTCGTCGAGCCCGTGGCCCACTACGAAACCACACGGCACCTGGATAGGGCCGCGACGCTGCTCACCGCGTTCCGGATCGACCAGGGCACACCGACGTCACAGCAGGATCTGGCCAGATGGGCTCGTGAACTGCTCGGCGACACGCGCATGTTCCTGGACATGGAGGCGCCCCGCTCGCCATTGGAACGTGCGTTGCTCGAGGATCTGGAACTGGTGCTGCTGCAGATCTCGCGGCTGGGTCCCGGCGCGCCCGACTTCGAACGGCAGTTGGCCCTCGAAAGCATGGAGTGGAAAGGCACCCTGACCCGGCTGCGAGCCGCGAGTGCCACAGGAGAGATGTGATTCCAGGCGCTCGCGACGAAAGAGCCGGAGCGCATGGCTGATGGAGGAATACAGATGAAAGCCCGCACGAAGAACCTCGTAACCGTCGGTTCCATACTCTTGATGATGGTCGGGCCGCTATCCGGTTCGCCGGGCGGACGCCTGTCCGCCCAGAATCCACGGCAGATCGAGGAGGAGTTGTTCCTCGAGGCGCGGCGCGCGATCAATGGCGAAGAATTCGAAACAGCAGCCAGGCTCTTTGCGGAGCTGCGCGACCGGGGCTTCAGCACGCGATACACCGCCGACTCCTACTACTGGGAGGCGTTCGCGCGCTGGCGGCAGAGCAACCTGGACGAAGCTCTGGTTCTGCTGGAGGCGTTGTCGGTGTATGACGAGGCCAAGGATGGCCACTACGACACTTCGCGTGGCCATGTCCCGCCGGGCCGCCTCCACGACGAATGGCGCGATCTCCGGATTCGGGTTCTCCGTCAACTCGCGGAACGCGGCGATCCCCGCGCGGCCGAAGAGGCGTTGCGCCAGGCGGAAGCGGTGCTGCAGGCCGACACGCCCTCGGTAACGCTGGCCGCGCTCCGCGCGCGGCAGCAATCGGCCCAGCGGGCGTATCAGAGTGCGCTCGCGAGGCAACGGGAGCGGCAGGACTCGGCGCAGCGCGCGTTTCAGGAGGCGCTGACGTCGCAGCGGTCGCGGGTGGACTCGGCGCACCGGACCTACCAGCGTGCGTTGGCATTGGAACGCTCGCGGGCGGATTCCGTGCACCGCGCCTATCAGAGAGCCCTGTATGCGCAGCGGTCGCGGGCGGATTCGGCCCAGCGGTCGTTCCAGAGAGCCGCGAGCAGACAGCGCTCCTGGGCGGACTCGGCGCAGCGGTCGTATCAGAGAACGCTGGCCAGGCAGCGGTCGCGGGCGGATTCGGCCCAGCGAACCTACCAGAGGGCGCTATACCAGCAGCGCAGAGAGGTGGATTCGGCGCAGCGGGCCTATCAGGGAGCATTGAGCACGCATCGCACGCAGGCGGAAAGGGCGCGGCAACTATATGAGAGAGCCCTGTCGCAACGTCGGATACCGCCGGACTCGGCCCAGCGTGTATACGACGCGGCACTGTCGGGGCAGAACGCGGGCCGGGATTCTGCGACCGCGGTGTATCTGGCAGTGCTGGAGGGGCGGCAGGCAGCGCAGGATTCGGCATCGGCCGTATACCGGGCCGCGCTTGAGGCCCAGAGGGTTGGTCAGGACTCGGCGGCGGCGGCGTACCGGGCGGCCCTCGCGGTATTCGAGGCGCGGCAGGACTCGGCGGCGGCGGTGTACCGGGCGGCGCTGGCGGCCCAGGAGGCGGCGAAGGACTCGGCGGCGCGGGCCTATCGGGCGGCTCTGGCGGCAAAGGAAGCGCGTGAGGATTCGGCGGCGTCCGTATACCGGGCGGCGTTGGCGGCCGAGGAAGCGGCCCGGGAGGCGGCCGCGCGAGCCTACCGGGCCGCGATCGCCGGTGAACCGGCGCAGCCGGACACCGTGCAGGGGGTGCCTCCGCCAACGCCGACCCGCCCGGATTCGATAGCGCCGGGGCTCCAGCAGCTTCGGACCCGGGTGGCGCAACTGGACTCAACGGCCCAGGACGTGGGGCAGGAGGCTGGGGCGGTGGATCAGGCTGCGTTGGCTCTGTCGTCGGTGGCGGACACGGTGGCTGCCGCCACCTATGCGTTAGCCGACGCGATGCAAATCGACCCGCTGCAGGTGATCGACGCGCCGCTGGCCGAGCTGCGGCGACTCGACGCGGAACTCCTCGCGCTGTCCCACCAGGTCACCGCGGTCGCGGGACAGCAGGTTCCCGCGGGCTGTGAGGATACCTCGGTGCAGCAGGCGGCCTTGACGGCACTGCTGCGTCTGGAAACCAGGGGGGCGGACCGGCTGCGGTTCATTCTCAGCGTACTGGAGAGCACTGACCAATGCTCCGCGAGTCTGCGGCAACAGGCGGTCACGTGGCTGGCGGGGCAACGGACGGGGGAAGCCGAAAGGGTGTTGGTTGCTGCCGCCACGAATCATCCGGAACCGGATACACGGGCAGCGGCGGTTCTGGCGCTGGCAAGCTTCAATACGACCACTGCAGTGCGGGCTCTGGCGGACCTGCTCACGGAATCCGACGACGAGGACGTGCGCAACGGGGCCATTTGGGCGCTGATGCGGAGCGATCAGGCGGCGGCACGCCGTGCGCTGATGGTTTTCGCCCGGGACGGCTCGCAGCCGGTCGATCTCCGCAACGCCGTCCTTCAGGCGCTTGGCCAAAGGGGCGATGTGTCGACCGAGAGTTTGATCGAGCTCCATGGGACGACCGGATCCCAGGAGCTCGAAACGGTGCTTCTCATGGTGCTCGGCACCCGCGCGGAGACGGGAGAGGAAGCCGTCACGAACTGGCTGTTCGAGCTGGCGATGGACCAGGAGCAGGACTCCGATGCGCGTCAGTCGGCGCTCGAGGCCTGGTCCCGGGGACCCTCCGTCGACCTGGAACGTGTCGGACGATCGTACGCGCAGATGGAAGCGTCCGAAATGAAGGAGCGGATCTTCTACGCCCTCTACCGCAGGACCCAGTCCAACGGGGAAAGCGCCGAGGCGGTCGTCGGCAAGATGATCGAGCTGGCTCGGGAGGAATCGGATCCCGGGGTGCGGACGAGGGCCGTCTACTGGATCGGCCGCACGGGATCCGAGCAGGCCATCGAGTTCCTCCTCGAAGTCATGCGCGAGCGCCCGAGGCCGTCGTCGGCAACATCGGTTCCATCGGCATCCGGATAGTCGGCACTGGCCGATCGGAAGCGCTGGCAGTATGAATGTGGAAGGTTGGTCACCACATACCGAAGCCGGGAGCAACAACACGTGGACACGCTAGCGGCATTCGATCGGCTGCGGGCCGCCTCTCGTTCAACCGTGGCGGCACCCGCCGTCGCCGCACTGGCCCTCCTGGCTCTCGCCTGCGCCGAGGACGAACAGCCCGCCCGCGTCTTTCCCGAAGTGCCCACCTTCGAGGGCTCGATCGATCTCGAAATCGGTGAGATGGACGGCGACGACCCGTACCTGTTCACCAGGATCGCGTCAATCGTCGGGGACGCCCAGGGCCGTCTGATCGTTGCCGATGGACAGACGAGCGAAATCCGCGTCTTCGAATCCGACGGCCGTTTCGCGTTCCGAGCCGGGGGATATGGCGAGGGCCCGGGCGAACTGTCGGACATCTGTTGTCTGGCTATCGGGCCGGACGGCGAACTGTGGGTGCGGGAGGGCTCCCGCTACAGCGTCTTCGCGCTGGAATCGGCGAGCGCCGAATACCTGACAGGCATGAGAACGCTCCAACCGGGCATCGGCTCGCGCGATCCCTTCACCTTTGACGCGGACGGCAACCTGGTTAATGTCGGGCCGGTGACCAGTCGGGACGCCACGAATCTGACCGCTCAGCTCCGCGGCCTGACGGCCCGCCTCGTTGTGAACCCCGACGGCGCGGTGGACACCGTCGTCCTGGCCGACGCAGAGCGCCAGTACACCGGTCAGGCCACGACCGAATTCGAGCGCGAATTGGAGGGTCGCATTATCCGCGGCATCATGTACCTCCACCATCCCTCCGGCCCGACCTGGATCCACGCGCACGCCGACGGGGGCGCCTGGGCGGAGGCCATCACCTCGACATACTCGATCAACTATCACCATCCGGATGGGACCGTTTCGCTGATCGAGGGTCCGCTCCTCGAGGGGCCGATGCTGAG
>CAZRQE010000187.1:0-6186 GCA_964602175.1 uncultured Gemmatimonadaceae bacterium
CCACCCCACCCCCCAACACCCTCACCGACGCCGAACGCGCCGCCGGCTGGCGCCTCCTCTTCGACGGCGAGACCACCGCGGGCTGGCGCGGCTACAACCTCGACGCCTTCCCCGACACCGGCTGGGCGGTGGTCGACGGCATGCTCGTCGTCGGCGCGACCGCCACCGACCCCGACGTCCCCATCGGCGGCGACATCGTCACGACCGAGTCCTTCACCGACTTCGACCTCAAGTTCGAGTTCATGCTCTCCGAGGTCGCCAACAGCGGCGTCCTCTACCGCGTCATCGAGGAGCCCGGCGCCGCCATCTGGCACAACGCGCCCGAGTACCAGGTGCTCGACGACACCGCGTACATCGAGATGGGCACGATGGACATGAACACGCATCTCACCGGCGACAACTACGACCTGCACGCGGCCGGCGAGAAGACCCTGCACGGCCCCGGCCAGTGGAACACCGCCCGCATCCGCGTGGCCAACAACCACGTCGAGCACTGGCTGAACGGCACAAAAACGGTCGAATACGTGCTCGGCTCGCCCGAATGGGAAGCGCTCGTCGCCGCCAGCAAGTTCGCCCCCTTCCCGCAGTACGGCCGCGCGCCGTCCGGCCCGATCGGCCTGCAGGACCACGGCCGCAACGTCTACTACCGCAGCATCAGGATCCTGCCCCTCGAACCGGTCTCGCTCTTCAACGGCACCGACCTGGGCGGCTGGCAGGTCCACGGCACCGAGCGCTGGTACGTCGACAGCGGCGAACTCGTCTGCGAAAGCGGCCCCGACGCGGCCTACGGCTATCTCACCACCGACCGCACCTTCCGCGACTTCGACCTCACCGTCGACTTCAGGCAGGAGGCCGACGGCAACAGCGGCGTCTTCTTCCGCTCCAGCGTGGAAGGCACGACCGTCAGCGGCTGGCAGGCCGAGGTCGCGCCCCCGGGCCTCTTCACCGGCGGCATCTACGAGTCCTACGGCCGCGGATGGCTCATCCAGCCCGACGCCGCCCTCGACGCCGCGCTCCGGATGGGCGACTGGAACACGATGCGCGTGCGCGCCGTGGGCGACCGGGTCACGACCTGGCTGAACGGGACCCGGATGGTGGATCTGGTGGATGAGGGCGTCGGTGCCGGCACGGGCTCGATCGCGCTGCAGATCCACGACGGTGGCGGGATAAAGGTGCGCTGGCGGAATATCGAGGTGGTGGACCTGGGGGGTGGTCCGTAAAGGCGACCGCACTAGCGGGGACCTGAGCCCTGGGTGCGGTCTTTCCGGGAGCATTGTGATTAGCTAGACTTAGGCTAGCTAACGCCTGGCCTCCAAACCGACCGGATGGTGCTCCCATGAGGGTCAACATGCACGAAGCCAAGTCCCAGCTCTCCCGCCTGGCCCGACTGGCGTGGCAGGGCGAGGAGATCGTGATCTGCAAGTCGGGGCGCCCCTGGTTGCGACTGACGCCCTACCGCGAGCGACTCGATCGTCGGGAGCCCGGCGGCCTCGAAGGCCGCATCCGGCTGGCCCCGGACTTCGACGCGGACGACGACGACATCATCGCCGCGTTCGAAAGCTCCAGGCTTTATCCGGGCGACGAATGACGATGCGGCTGCTGCTCGACACGCACGCGTTCCTCTGGTGGCTGTCCGACTGGGAACAGATCCCCGAATCGACGCGCGAGGCCATCGCCGATCCCGACAACGAAGTCTTCGTCAGCGCGGTCTCGGGCTGGGAAATCGCGATCAAGAAGGCCAAGGGGCGTCTGGCGGCGCCGAGCAACCTGGCGGCCGTCGTGGAGGACAAGGGGTTCACGCACCTGCCACTGACCTTTGAGCAGGCGGAACGGACCGCAGCCCTGCCGGACCATCACCGTGACCCGTTCGACAGGATGCTGATTGCCCAGGCGCAAGCGGAAGGCCTGGTGCTGGTCACGCGGGACGCCCGCATTCCGCTCTACGATGTGCTGACGATGTCGGCCTGACTCGGGGCCGTGCCGACTCCAGGGTCACCGACTCGGCGGTTGTCCGGCTTCCAGCCCCTCCACCAGTTCAAGCAGCCCCGCGGCTTCCCAGAGACGGTTGCGTTTCGAACTGGAAAGCGGAATCAGCACGCCCGCGTCCACCAGCTGCCGCACTGCCGCGTGCACCGCCGACGGGGCCCGCCCGGTGTCGGCTATGGCGTCGGCAGCCGCCATGACCGGATGAGCCGGCAGCGCATCGATCACCGCCCACGCCGCGGCATCGGCTCGCGGGTTCGGGCCCGCCGCCAGTTGACGGCGCCACTGGTCCTGCAGGTCGCGCACAGCACCCAGGTAACGGGACGCAAGTGCAGCGGCGCGCGCCGCGGCTTCCGCGAACTCGGCGACCCAGCGCACCGGGTCTTCAAACCGGAACCGGCCCAGCCCCGCAATGTAGGTGTCCCTGTCGGCAGCCAGGATCACGCTGATGGGGGGAACGTAGTGGGGCGCGATGCCACGTCGGCGGAGCACGACCTGGACAAGTGCGCGACCGGTCCGTCCATTGCCGTCCTCGAAGGGATGGATGGTTTCGAACTGCGCGTGCACCAGCGCTGCTTGCATGAGGGGTGGGAGGTCCTCGCGGTTCACTGCGTCCGTCAGGTCCTCCAGCAGCGGATGAACGTGTTCTGGCGGAGGGGGCACGAAGTCGGCACCACACGGATTGTAGTCGTTTCCCCCAATCCAGTTCTGGACCGTCCGCACCTGTCCTGCGACGTGGCGGTTGGTCGCGTGGGCCATGACGAGCCGGTGTATCCCGACAATGTCCTCGGTAGTAAACCGGCATTGGTCCGACGCCGCGTCCATCGCGGCCTGCATGGCGTTCACGTTGTCCAACACCTCACGGGCCGTCGCGCCGACCCGCAAACCCGATACCGCCCTGGATGCGGCACGGGCCATCGCCCGCACGCCGACCGCAATCCCCTCGACCCTGGAGGAAGAGATCGACTCCGTGCGGAGCAGCAGGCGGGCGAGAGGGGCGAGGACATCGGAGCGATCCGGGTTCAGCGCGTGGATCGCGGCCTCCGCATCCGATACGAGGCCCGCCGTGGCAGCGTCCAGCGCAAAGGGAAGATCAGCGAGAGGGTCGGGAATGAAGGCGTCGTACGCGCACGCCCTCCGGTACTTCGGGGGCGCGTACAGAATGGGGGCGTGGCGCCAGATCAGACGGATGTGATGTCCGGGCATCCTGAACGATTGGTTGCTGTTAGTTTAGATTAGCCCGTAAACTAAACTATGACTCCATTCCAGGCCAGCATTCCGCGGACCTCCGCACTAGCTTTCGCACACACCAGCGCCCCGGAGGTAACCAGAATGCAGGATCATTTGATCTGGCCGGTGGTACGGATCGCGGTCGCCGTCGCCGTCGTCGTCGTACCCTTTGGTTACGCGATCACCGGGGTTCATACCGATGTGCTGCTGGGGGCGGGCTGCGGGCTCGCGGTCGGTGTGGGCGTGGGGCTCCGCGGAACACCGGACAGCGGACTCTGGACCGGCATCCTCATCGGTTCGATCGTCGGAATGGCCTCGGCACTGATCGCTGGCCTGTTGCCCGGCAACCCCTGGGGATACCTGGTCCCGCCGGTTCTTGCCCTGTCGGTCGGTTTGATCAGGGTTCGCGGTGCACGCCTCTCCGGGTATCGCGAGATGAGCCGCGAGACGTTCATTGCATCCATCCTGCTCTCCATTGGGCTCCTCCCCGCCTTGATTGCGATGGGCAACTTCTCCCATCCGGATGGGATGAACCTGAACAGGGCCCTGTTGCCGGTGTTGCCGGTCGGCTTTGCGCCTCTAATGGCGCTGATCGCCGGTCTCCTCACCCATCGGCATGACGGATGGCGCGACACCCGGCCTCCCGCCCTGTTGCTCCTTGGCGCGGCCGTGCCCGTCGCGCTCCTGGTGTTCATGCTGGCCACCGGCCGGCTGGACCCGGGGAGTCGGATGGGGCAGATCGCTTTGGCCGTTTTGCTCTCCATGTTCTTGGTCCCGGCGGCCGCGTTCCTGGTCGGGCGCCTCGCGATCACCTGGCTTGAGCCGCGGCTGCGGGTCTATGGCCACCTCATCGACTACCTGCGCGTCATGTGGGTTCCCATCGGCGGTTTTGCGGTCGGCTACCTGACGATCATCGTTCTCTTCGCCGGGTTCTACGGAATGCTGGAGCGCTTCAGTCCCGGCGCGTTCGCCGACGCCGGCACCGGGATCATCGACTGGGTATCCTTTGCATTCTTCACCGCGCTCGGGCAGGACTACGCGACCGTCGCCCCGGTTTCAGTCGGTGCGCGGGCGCTCGTCGGAGCCCACCTGATCCTGTCGGCAGGCTGGGCAGTGGTTTTGTTCGCGGCGGTGATGTCGTCCATCGGCCCGAAGCTGGCGCGGATCGCGCGGCACCACTCGGAGGACGACGCCGACTGACCGAGGTCGACCGGCCCCCTCGAGAGCGGCGCGCGCTGCGGCCCCCCTCAGTCCCGCGGCGATCCTTCCAGCAGCCCTTCCAGCGGCTCCTCCCGGGCCCCGATCTCGTCGCACACCGCGAACGCCGATTCGGCCGATCCGTACATGGCGACGCCCGCGTAGTCACCGGCCTTGTTGAGGATGAAGAAGCGCAGGTCGAAGCCGGGCAGGCCGCGCGAGTTCTGCAGGCGGGCTTCGACCGTGTTGTCCCGGACGCGCCGCAGCACGGCCATGCCGGCGTCCTTCGGCGACATCCCCTGACGCATGAACTCGACGATCATGGCGCAGCTCAGGTTGTAGAGGTTGGCCTCGCCGCGGCCGGTCGAGCCCGCCGCGCCCACGTCGTTGTCGACGTACTGGCCGGCACCCAGAATCGGGGAGTCCCCCGCCCTGCCGGGGATTTTCCACGAGAGGCCGCTCGTCGTGGTCACGCCGCAGATGTCGCCGTCGGCGGAAACGGCCTCCAGGCTCGTGGTGCCCCAGAACGAGTCCGGATCGATGAGGCCGTCGTCCACCATGGAGAGACCGGCGGCGAGGGCGTCGTCGTGGAAGTGGCGCATGCGGGCGGCCTGAGCCAGGCCTACGTCCTCGCCGGAAGCGTCCTCGCCGGAGCCTCCCCTGGCCCGCAGCCGCTCCTCCGGATCGAGCCAGTGACCGGGGTCGACGCGGCGGCGCCATTCCAGCCAGAGCGCACGGGAGGCTTCCGTGTTGAGATCGTCGTGGATCTCGAAGCCGAGCGCCCGCGCGAACTCCTGCGCTCCCTTGCCCACGATCAGGTGGTGGTCGGTCAGCTCGGCGACCGCCTTCGCGACCAGCGACGGGGTCTTCACGCCCTCGAGACCCGCCACCCCGCCCGCCCACTTGCGCGGCCCGTGCATCAGGCAGGCGTCGAGCTGGACCACGCCGTCGGCGTTGGGCAGGCCGCCGTACCCGATCCCGCGCTCCTCGGGGTCGCGTTCGGGGATGTTCACGCCGGCGACGCACGCATCCAGGATGTCCTCGCCCTCGGTGATGCCGCGGAATGCGCGCTCGATCGCGCTTTCGGGACCGCCGTTGCGGAACCGGATCGACGACACGTCCGCAACGAGGACGGGCCGGCTGGCGCGGGTGTGGATGGCGGGCGCGCCGGGCGGGGCCGGGCGCGTGGCCGGGCCCGCTACGTCCGCCCGGGATGGTGTCGCCAACACCGGGACGCTGCCGACGGCGGCGCCCGCGGCGGCGGTCTTCACAAAGTCGCGTCGTTTCATGGGATACTCGGAAGTGGTGGGGACCTGAGCGCGGTTCGGCCGGGCAAGCCCGGGCCCCGCGGGGACGGACATTGTAGAATGGGTGCGCCATGACCATCATGCCACCCAACCCCATCCTCGTCTCGTGGTCGTCCGGGAAGGACTCCGCATGGGCGCTGCACGTGCTCCGCCAGCAGCCCGACACCTGGGACGTGCGCGGGATCTTCACCACGGTGACCCCCGCCTTCGACCGCGTGTCCGTGCATGGAACGCCGCGCTGGGTGCTCGCGCAACAGGCGCGCCGCCTGGGACTGCCCCTCTACGAAATCGAGATCCCCTACCCCTGCTCGAACGACGCCTACGAGGCCGCGATGCGCGCCTTCCTGGAACGGGTGCGACGGCTTCCCGAAGCGCGGACCGCGTCCCATCTCGCGTTCGGCGATCTCTTCCTGGAAGACGTGCGCGCCTACCGCGAAGACCGGCTGGCCGGGACCGGATTCACACCCGT
>CAZRQE010000188.1:0-50403 GCA_964602175.1 uncultured Gemmatimonadaceae bacterium
TCGGTGTGGCAGCCCCTGCAGGCGCTCACCAGCCCCAGGCGTCCATCCAGAGCCGGCCGTGGCACGGGGATCGTGTGGTCCGAGCGGGCGAACGGCACGGCGTCTCCGACCTCGGGATGCTGCAGGTACGGCATGTGACACCAGACGCAGCGGCTGCCCGGCGATTCGGGCGGGTGAAAGGTGTGCGCCACCGGGTCGTCGGCCTTGGAGGCGTGACAGGACGTGCATTGGCGGTCGTCGGTCTCGCTCGCCAGCGGTGTGCGGTTGATGTCCCAATACCCCAGGCCGTGCGGCTCGTGGCAGCTGACGCAGGTCATGCCGCCATCGACGTAGCACGCCGACGACAGGTGCGTGGCCTGGTAGGCGAAGGTCCTGACGCGGCCGTCCGGCAGGTAGGGATCGTCGCCCAGCACGGGGAGCTTCAGGGCATGGTAGTCAGTGAGCGGCGCCCCCGGCAGATAGCCCTCCTGCACCACGTCCTTCAGCGCGTGGCAGGCGAAACAGACCTCCAGCGACTCCTCCACACCGTCAGTCACCCGGCTGACCAGGGCGATGTCGCCGTCGGCGGGAGACCCCGCGGCCATCAACTCGGCGTGTCGTTTCGCAGGGCCGTGGCAGGACTCGCAGTTGACGTCCAGCGACGTCCAGCGCGTCGACATCCCCTGGCCCGGCGCGAACTCCGCCGTGATCTGGCTGCCATGGCAGGACTGGCAGTTCGCGAAGCGCGCGTGCGTTCCGAGCATCCGCACGGGCGGCCAGTCACCGCAATCAGCGAGGGCCATGTTGGCCGTAATCGGTACCCACCCGCGATCGGCGCGTGTGTCGGTGTTGCAGAACCAGGTGTCGAGTTGCCGGGAATAGTCGAAGGGCAGGAAACGGACGGTCCCGTCGGACGTCCGGGTCACGAATCCCTGCGTGCCGCCGCCCAGCATGTGACCACCGCCGATAACCCCGTCCACGGTGACGACGCGGTCCGGACTGCCGTCCTCGCGAACGAGGAACACGTAGCGGCCCGTGGAGTCGACCTGCGGGGTGACGGCGCCGTCGCGAAACGCGATCGGGGTGCCATCGAAGGGGGCGATGACGGTTTCCGGCGTCGGCATGCCCCCGGCCCGGCCGTGCGTGGAGGAGACCCAGCTTGCGTACTGGTCGGCGTGGCATCCGCGGCACGCGCCGGAGCCCGCGAAGTCGTCCAGAGAGACTGCGCCTGCCTGCGCGGGCGCGGTTTCGCCGCCCAGGTCCCGTTGCCCGCCATCGCTGGACGTGTCCGAGCAGCCCGCGAAGGCGAGCGTCGTCACCAGGCACGCCGCCACCCATAGGGCGCCGGTGCGCGCGGCCCGGATAGTCAGTCTCGCGCTCGGGCCGCGCCAGGGCACTCGGCTACCGACCGATGGGAATTCGGATGATCGGTACCAGGGTGCCTATGGTCCGGCCGTCGTCGGTATCATCCTCGTTGGATCCGCCGACCACCACCTGCCGGACGACCACAGCGACCAGTGTGCTGCCGAGGGCGGCCATGACGCCGCTGCGAAGAACGGACAGCTCCCGGGTGGCCAGGCCTTCCACGCCGGTTCGCGGGATGCCCACGGACTGTCGCAGCTGCCGGCTTCCCGAGATTTCGGAGGGCAGCCGCAAGGTCACAACCGACACGAAAACGGAATCCTCGCTGGCGCCGACCAGGCGACCGTCCACGGTGCGCGAGAGCTGACCCGTCTGCTGGGTCAACTCAAGGGCCTGCGCGTCGGAGACCGTGACGCGCACATCGGTGCCAACCGGTGGCGTGGAGGCCGCCGACTGGAAGGTGTAGCAGGCGCTGGAACACACCGCCGCCAGAACCACGGCGGCCCCCGCAAGCCGCCGTCGGCCCGCTCTTGCTGGTCGATCAGGCCGTTCCATACGTCACAGAAGTTCGAAGTCCTGAAGGACGTGCTGATTGAACAGATACATGTAGAGAATCGGGTTTCCCGGTCCCGCCTGCACGGTGTTGTCGACCGCCTGCTCGTCGTCGAGGAAGACCTGGACCCGCACGGTAACCGTCATCGAGTCGGCCGGTACCGCATACATGTAGAACCGCTGCTCTTCCTTGATGTTCCAGTTCCGGTCGAACGGCAGAGGGGCCCTGATGGTGTCCGACACGAAGACCTGTGCCGACAGATCGCCTTGCTCGTCGTTGGTCGCAAAGAACTCCGTGGACGTAATGACCAGGAACTGCCGGGCATCCCCTTCCAGCGTGATTCGAATCACGTCCGGGGCCGGGTCTTCGAACCAGTCACAGGCTCCGAATGCGAGCACCACCAGGAAGGATGCGCCCAGTACCTTGCGAACTCTGCTCTTCAACGGGACTCCCAATCGCTGCTGGAAGGAACTTCGGACCGCGACCGTCCGAGCTACGCTTCGCCCGCCACCCAACTCGAACAACGAGCATCGCACGGCGGGGCCCAGGAGGCAACTCCTGGACCCCGCCCGGTTTCGCGTCGGCGGACCAGCCGCCGAGCCAGCCCCTCGGCTGTCGTATTCTACCTGTCTACCCGTCGGAGCAAGGATGATTCGCGTTGTCCGGGTGGTGACAGTTCGCGAGAATCTCGATCCGGGTGATCGGCAGCATGAGGCCCGGCGTGGTGGCCGCGGGCGAGCCCGACAGCCAGTTCATGCTGTGCACGCCGAAGCGGTACATGTCCTGCAGCCTCTTGTACTGCATGAACAGATTCACCTGGCGCTCATGCTGGAGCATGTCGGCCGCGGGAATCTGCCCCGAATAGGCCGTAAGGCCGTCGAGTCCTACGCGGATCATGTTGATGTGGTTCGTGAACCCGTCCATGTCTCCGGTGGCGAGCGCCGCCTCGGCCACGATCAGACGCAGACCGCGTTCGCTCACGACGGTGAGCGGCGCGTATCCGCCGTTGTCGAGGAATTCGTCCACACGCGTCATGTACCGCGTATCCACAGCACCCTCGATCGGGTCCATAAGGTTGTGAGACGTAAGTGTCGGCGGGTCGTCCGGGTCCTTCGTAGCGTACTCCGGCCCGATCTGCAGCTCGCCCCGCTCGTTGACCTGCCACGACAGGTTGTTCCCCACGGTGGAGCCGCTGTACGCGAAACGGTAGGCCCAGTCCGTACCTGCAACGGAGCCGAGCACCGCCATCGCGTCGCTGTTGGCGTTCGAGTCGTTAACGAGCGGGTTGCCCGGTGTGGACCCCGGCGGGTTCAACAGCCCCCAAATGGCCTTCTGGTGGTAGGCCTGCGCCCGGGCCGCCTGCGCCCGCATGGCAGTCTCGCCGCCGCCAGACATCGCAGCGCCGAAGTATGCGATGGCCTGGTCGAAGACCGTGTGCATGTTGGCTTCGCCGATAAGGGGCCCGGGTTCGGTGCGGTCGCTGAACGCGAAGTCGTCGAACATCTGCGCGATGGCCGAGTAGGCCACGCCCGCGTACAAATTGGCTCGCGCCAGATCCGCCTGGACGTTTGCGCCCTCGGAAACGTGGCCCTCCAGCAGACCCACGGCGAACTGGGACATCCATCTCGCCTGGGCAATCCCGGGAAACGCTCCGTCGGCAAACTCGTTGCCGGAGTTGTTCGGAGTCCCCTGGTCAAGCTCGTTCCACGCGTCGCGGGAGCCGATCCAGGTGATCTCGTCCCCGACGGTGGAGAACGGCGCGTAGATGCGGCCGATGCCGCTGGCCACCAGCGCCTGGGAGCCGTTTACGGCCGCCGCCGCGGCCTGAACCTTCTCGATGTCCGCCTGCACCAGAGCGTTGGGGTTGTCGACCTCGAGGAGGTCGCAAGCGCCGAGGAAGGCGACCGCCCCCAACGCGGTCAGGATTGATCCTGGTTTCCTGTTGATCATGATCTCATCTCCCCCTAGAAGCCCGCACGCAGCGAGAAGGTGAACCGCCGCGGAATCGGCACGCCGAAGGCTTCCGTTCCGGTGAGGAAGTTGCAGTTGACGCCACCGCCGGTGCAGTTGGCCGACGGGTTGATCTCCGGATCGATGCCGCGGTAGTCGCCGAACATCCAGAGATACACGTTGCGGCCGCCAAGCGTGACCGCCGCGTTGTCGAGCCCGAGCCCTTCGATCATGTCGGTGGGCAGCCGGTACGACAGCGAGATCTCACGCAGCCGAATGAAGTCGGAGGTCCAGATCTGGTTCATCCCCGACATGGGCGCCAGGGCCCGATACTCTCTGGCCCACTCGAGCGCCGCTTCGAGCCGCTGCTCGGCGGTGGACGCCGGATTCTGCATGATGGACGCCACACGGGCGGTACCCGGCACGTTGCGCCCGATGACCGCGTTGGCCTGGCGGAATGCTCCGGTCAGATCCTGGGTGTGGTAGTTGCCCGCCCGGTACTCGAAGTTGGTCGACAGGTCGAAGCTGCCCAGGAAATTCATGTTGAAGCCCGCCGAGCCCGCAAAGTCCGGGGTCGGCTTGCCGATGTAGCTGTCCAGGTACTCGGCCGCGCCACCCGCGCAACCGACCGGAATGACATCGAAGGAGGAGGGATTGCGTGCCTCGCTGAAGAACTCGAGCGCCTGCGCCCGGCTCGGTTCCGAGCAATCGCGGTTGAGATTGAGCGGAATGGCCATGTTCGGATCCAGGATCGCACCGAAGAACGAGCCCGGCGCATAGCCTTCCTTCAGGAAGTTGCGGTACCGGGGATACGACCCTCCGGTCTTGAGCGGAGGAGCGCCTCCCATGTCCGTCACGACCTCATCGATGTACGCCGTGTTGGCGAAGACGTTGATGGACAGGTTTTCGCTGTTGTAAACGGAACCGTTGACGGTCGCCTCGATGCCGGTAGCGTCCATCTGTCCGATGTTGTCGAGCTGCGTCGCGGTGAAGCCACCCGTCACCGGGAACTGGCGCGCGACCAGCGCGTCGCTGGTGACCCGATCCCAGTATGTAATGTCAACGGCGATCCTGTCGTTGAGCAGCCCGAACTCCATGCCGAATTCGATTTCGTCGGAGATCTCGGGCCTCAGCGCCTGGTTCCCCAGATTGCTGGGAGCAAGGCCGGGGCCCACCTCGGCCGGCTGCGGCCGGAAGGTGGTGAACTTGTCGAAAGCGCCAGGCTGCAGTCCGGAGCGTCCCCAGGCTGCGCGGACGCGGAACGTCGACAGGGTCTCGTTATCCCACTCGAAGAGGTCGGTAGGGATGACGGAGGCCGCCAGCTTGGGATACGTGGCCGTCTCGAAGTCCGAACCGAACGCGCTGTTGGCGTCGAAGCGCGCCCCGAGCGTCACGAACGCCCAGTCCTGCCAGCCGACCTGCTCCTGGAAGTACACACCGGCGTTGACCACACGCGTCCATCCCTCGGATGTCCACTGGTTGGCTCCGGCGCTCGCAACCTCCAGGCCGGGCCCGGGAAAGCTCGTGCCGCCGCCGCCGTGGTAGACGTTCTGGCTCAGGAAGCCCTGGGTGCCAACGAGCAGCGTGCTGGTGATGTCGTCGGTGAAGCTGTTGTCGTACGACAGCTTGAAGTCGCCCGTGACCTCGCGATGGTTGCGGTCGCCGAAGCTGCGGGTGCCCTCGGTGTTGTAGGTCGTGAAGCTGTCGACGTCCCAACCGAAGGGGAAGAAGGAGACGTTCGTGCCGTTGGTGACGTCCACGCCGAAGGTGCCGTCGAAGACCATGCCTTCCATGATCGTCCAGTTGGCGTTGAGGCTTCCGGCGAAGTGCTCGACGTCCTCGAAGATGTCGCGCTCGGCCGTTTCACGGAGCGTCGCGAAGGCGAGGCTGCCATAGCGGTTGTTGTCGTCGGCGAGACGGAGCTGGCCCATAAGGCCGAGCGAGAAGACGCCGAAGATGTTGTTGCCCCCCGCGAGGCTGCTCTTGTTGAGCTCCGAGTAGAGGCCCGTCACGCGGAGGCGGACGTTGTCGAAGGGGAAGATGCTGAGGTTCATCGTCCCCTGCCGGCGCACGATCGTGTCCTCGTTCTTGAGGCGGCCACCGTCAGCGAAAACACCGTCGAGTGTGCTGAACGGGCCGTTTTCATTGTAGTAGCGCCCCGAGGCGAAGTACTGGATGAGGTCGCTGCCGCCCGAGACGGAACCCGAATAGGTCTGCCCGTACCCGGTGTTGTAGAGCTCGCTCATGTAGTCGACTTCGTACACCTCGTACGGCTGGAGGCTCACGCCCCAGCGGTGCTGCATGCGCGCGACCTCTTCCGCGTTGCGCGGGAAGTCGGCGTGGTTGATGAAGCGATCGAAGGGCGCCCTGACCGCGGTCTGGTCGGTCTGGATCGTCCACCGCGGCGCACCCTGCTGGCCGCGCTTGGTGAAGATCTGGATCACGCCGTTCGACGCCTCGGTGCCGTACAGCGTCGCGGCCGCGGCCCCCTTGAGGATCTCGATCCGATCGATCGAGTTGGGGTCGATGTCGTCGATCCGCCGCGTGGCCGCCTGCGCCGCACCCCAGCCGCCTCCGCCGCCGCGGTCGATACGGACCCCATCAAGGTAGATGATGGGCTCGTTCGACTGCGAAAGCGACGCGGACCCGCGAACGCGGATGCGGCCGCTGGCGCCGGTGTCCCCGCCGCCGGGGAGACTTACGACCCCGGCCTCGCGGCCCTGGAGTACATCGCTGAAGCTGGTGATCGGCGCGTTTTCCAGCGCGCCGACATCCACCGTGGCAATCGAGTTGCCAAGCTTCTTCTTCTCGGTCGCCACACCGGTTCCGGTGACCACGATCTGGTCGAGCTGGATCGCGGTGACGGATAGACCGAAGTCCACGGTCACCGTCCCACCGGAGGTAACCGTCACGGTTTCGGAACCGGACCGGTAGCCGACCAGCTCCACGACGACCGTGTGCGTCCCAGGCGGCGCGTTCACGAACAGGTACCGGCCCTGGCTGTTGGTCAGCGTACCGAGGGCCGTGCCCTCGATGTAGACCTGGGCCGACTCCAGAGGCCGGCCCGACGCGCCGTCGGTGACCTGTCCCGTGACGGTGCCTGTCTGGGCCGCCGCCGCGGATGCGAAGGCAAGGCTGGCCAGCAAGGCCAGGCAAAGCCCTCCTGCCCCATTCCTGAGGCTTGCAAACGAGTTACGTGTCATGAGTTGTCCTCCCTTTTCGAGTCCTGGACATGCGACACACCCTATCTATTCTTACCGGGTATCTCCCGGTCAGGGCCTTGGCCCAATGTTCGGGTCCTCCAACTCGTCCCGCAACCCCCCACCCTGGACGGACGATTCCCCCGGGAACGCCCAGGCCCCCGGAAGTAACACCCGCCACGCGAACAATCATCAAGGTTGCCCCTACGGCGTCGCGTGTCAAGCACGGTGGTATGGGCAAGGGTTTCGCGGCGGCGCCGCCCTGCGCGGGACGGGTGATCAGGCGACTCTCGCAACGACCTCGATCTCGACATCCACACCCTTGGGCAACCCCCCGGCGGCGACCGTGGCGCGTGCGGGACGGTGGTCCCCGAAGTGGCTCGCGTAGACGGCGTTCATGTCGGCGAACAGCGCCATGTCGGAGAGGAATACGGTTGTCTTGACGACCGTCTGCAGGCTGCCTCCCGCCGCCGCGAGCACGGCGGCCAGGTTCCTGAGCACCCTGTCCGCCTGCACCTCGACCCCGCCCTCCACGAGTTCGCCGGTCTCCGGGTCGATCGCGATTTGACCGGAGGCGAAGATCCAGCCGTCGGTCACGATGGCCTGGGAGTAGGGCCCAAGGGCGCCGGGAGCGTCGTCGGTGTGAATTGTGGTGAGCAGGGACATGATTCTGGAGTCCTTGGGTGGAATTGCGGGCGGTCAGGAAAGGCCGTCACCATTTGGTGGCGGATCGCGTCGGAGCCCAAGGGGGACCGGCGTCGGCAGGGACGCGGAGTCGCCCACGCCCCTCCAGCCGGACCGGCCTCACGGCAGAGTCTTCGCCCTCGATGCCCCACAGGTGGTCGTGAAGGTTGACCGACACGCACACATGGTTGGGCACGAGTCGCACCTGGTCGCCGACCGACGGCCGCCAATCCGTACGACTCAGGTCCAGGATTCCGTGCTCTTCGTTTATCGCCCTGACGGTCACCCCCGGCTGGTCGAACAGGACGCCGTATCCCGGAGCACCCGATCCCAGGGTCTCCTTGGAGAGCGCCTTGGAGCCCGCATCCACTACGGCGGTGTCGGGCACCGCAACACTGATGACGGTTGCGAGCACGGTATAGGCCACGTGCTCCGGCGCGGCGGCGCCCATCCCGACGATGTCACGGTCATTGTATATGCAGGTGCCAGCGCGGACTTCGGTCACGCCTGCAAGCAGGTGCGATTCCCACATTGTGGGCGTCGATCCGCCGGAAATCACGCGGGGTGGCAGCCCGGCCCGGCGCAGCGCCGCCACGAACGCCTCGACGCGCTCCGAAAGGCGTGCGAGCCGCCCCACCTGCCGGATTCGCGGGATGCGGATGTGCCCCGGGTAGAACATGAGGCCGTCGAAGCGGACGCCGGGCAGCGACACGGCCGCTTCAGCCACACGCACGGCCTCGGCGGGCTCCACGACCCCGGTACGACCGAGTCCGGCATCGAACTCCACCAGGATGCCGAAGGTGCGCCCGGCGGCGGCCGCACCACGGGCTAGGAGCCGCACCACCTCGATCGAGTCGAGGCCCACCTTGAGATCGACGCTGTGCGGCAGCGCGCACAACCGGTCCACCTTGGCCGCCGATGCCGGTGGGTGGGCGAGCAGGAGGTCGCCGGTCACCGCGGACATCACCTCGGCCTCGTGCGCGGTCGCCACCGTCAGCCCCGTTGCGCCGAGTCCCAGCTGGAGCCGGGCCATCTCCAGCGACTTGTGCGTCTTGACGTGGGGGCGCCACGCAATTCCGTGCGCCCCGCAGTAGGCGACCGCCCGCTCGACGTTCTCCCTGGCCCGGCCCAGATCCACGACGCCGACGGGCGTCTCCACGCTGGCAAGGTCCATCTACGGCATCCCCCAGCCGTCCAGGTTGAATACCGCGGCGCGCACTTGGCCTCCGCTGGCCGGATCCGTCCATGCGAGCATGAGCCGGTCCGTGCCGAGACGGGCGATACGAGGGAAGCCGGAGGCCCGCGCGGCATCGGAGTCGGCCAGCGGGCGGGGATCGCCCGCCACGCCGTTCGCCGCCACTCGCCGGCCGAGAATCACCGTCCCCTCGGCGGTGCGCTCGAGCCAGGTTACGATCGCCGAGCCGTCGTCGAGCATGACGGCATCCGTGCGGCCAATGGGCTGTCCCAGGTCGACCCGCACCGGGGGCCCGAAGGACGCCGCCGCGTCCTCCGAGAATGCGACGTTCACCCGGGCCTCGCCCTCCGGCGCCGTGAACCAGGCGACCGCAACCCGGTCACCTTGCGCGGCCATCGCCGGCCCGTTCACCGGACACCCGCCGATCACCCAGCCATCGTCGTGCACGGGAACGCTCGGCGTCCATGCGGGGGGGCCACCGTCCGCGGCGGCCATCCAGCGGCTCACATGGATGTCCCGTACCTCCCCCTCCGCCCGGTCCCGGAAAACCAGCACCGGCACACCGCCGGCGACCACCGCGTCCGTCTGGCAACACTCGCAGGCGCGCGCATCGACGACCGTCTCTTCTCCAGCCATGCGTTCGCCCTTCGGCCCCGGCATCGGCAGCAACCGCGCCCGGACCGCCATCGGACCCCCGGGCTCGACCATTGCGCGTCCGTCCAGCCACGCCGCCCACACGCCTTCCCCCGTCTCCAGGATCGACACGAAGCCGTGTTCGGTCGGGGTGCCGTCCTCGTGCGGCGTCCACGGCTCGGACCAGGTCGACCCCCGGTCCCCGGACCACGAGAGCCTGACCCCGTAGTCGTAGGTGCCCTGTCCGCCACGCCAGAGCCAATGTGCCACCAGGTGATCTCCAACGGCCTGCACGGAGGGAAAGTCGGCCCAGTTCACGAAAAAGCCGTCGCCCGCAGCCACGGTCTGCGGAGCGCTCCACCGGTTGGCGAGCCTGTCGAAATGCGAAACCGCCACCCGGTGACCCGCCTCGGCCGGCTCCGTCCAGCTCATCCATACACCATCCTCGTCGGCGGCCAGGAAGGGCTGTCCGCTACCCGGTGCCGCGGGGGTCTCAAGGTTGCCGGCGGGAGCGCGCGCGGCGTCCGAGCACGCCAGGAGCCCGGACAATGCGAGGAGCCCGGCAGTCGCACTGAAAGCACCCGTTCGCGCACGCACGCGCGCCGCGTACGGTGTTAACGCATCGGTCATGAGCGGCACCTCTGGTATATTGGTTGTGGTCATCGTGCTGCCGTCGACGTATTGTGAGGTTGTCGGTTCTGTAAAGGACCTCCAGCGCACACGTAGGGTAGTAGGTGTGATGGGCCGGTGGGAGGCTGCCGGCAACACTCCGCCTCCCCCGCCGGTCCTTGAACCGTAAAGACACTCGCTTGCTCGCAAGCGTCAACAGGGAAGAGGCCGGGCATGACACCGACGAGATCCCCACTTGGACACGCAGCGCTCCCACGGCACTCAGCGACCCGTCTTCCGAACGGACGTTGCGGCATGACGACGGGCCTGGAGGCCGTTCGGAAACGGGGGCCTCGCTACCTGTGGGCGCTGGCGCTCGCCTTCGTCGTGGCTCCCGTGCCGGCTTCGGCCCAGTACTTCGGGCGCAACAAGGTGCAGTACGAGCAGCGCGACTTCCGCAAGCTGACCACCGAGAACTGGGACATCTACTACTACGCCGAGGCGTCGGATCCGATCGAGGACATCGCCCGCATGGCGGAACGCTGGTACGAGCGCTTCTCCCGCGTCTTCCAGCATGAATTCGACACCCGCAAGCCGCTGATCATCTACGCCGATCACCCGGACTTTCAGCAGACCAACACGCTGGGCGGCGCGATCGGCCAGGGCACCGGCGGTGTCACCGAATCGCTCAAGAACCGCGTGATCATGCCGCTGACGGCGTCCTACCGCGACACCGACCGCATCCTGGGCCATGAGTTGGTGCACGCCTTCCAGTACAACATCGCCCAGAGCCGCACGGGCGGGGGCATCATGCGCCTGGCGCAGATGCCGCTGTGGGTCGTGGAGGGAATGGCGGAATACCTCTCGATGGGCCGCGAGCATCCGCACACGGCCATGTGGCTGCGCGACCACATTCTGCGCGACGACAAGCCGACGCTCAGGGAGATCACGCGCAATCCGAAGTACTTCGCGTACCGGTTCGGCCAGGGCCTGATTTCGTACCTGGGGGGGACCTATGGCGACGATGCCGTCCAGGACCTCTTCCGCACCGCGCTCCGCGCCGGATGGGAGCCGGCGATCGAGCAGGTCTTCGCGATGTCCAGCGACACGCTGGCGATGCAGTGGTGGGACGCGATCGAAGCCGAGTACAGGCCGCTGATGGCGGGCAAGACCGACCCGTACGAGACCGGAGACGTTCTCCTGTGCGTCGAATGCGGCGCGGGCCGGACCAATGTCGCCCCGTCCCTGAGTCCCGACGGTCGGTACATCGTCTTCCAGTCGGAGCGGGATCTGTTTTCGATGGACCTCTTCCTGGCGGACGTCTACACGGGGGAGATCCTCCGCCCGCTGCAGCGCAACGAGGCGCCGTACATCGACGGGATCCGCTACATCGACACGAGCGGATCATGGTCGCCCGACGGGCGCAACCTGGCGTTCGTGATCCTCGCCAACGGCAACAACCAGCTGGCCATCCTCGATGTCCGGAGCGGCGACATCGAGGAGCGGATCGAGATCGAGGGCCTTGGAGCGATTCAGAATCCGGCGTGGTCCCCGGACGGCCGCAGAATCGCCTTCTCGGGGCTGAAGGGCGGGATCACCGACCTCTACCTCTACGACCTCGAGACGGGCAGCGTGCAACAGCTCACCAACGACAAGCACGCCGACCTGCACGCCGCCTGGTCGCCCGACGGGCGCACCCTCGTCTTCACCTCCGACCGCGGTCCGGAAACCGACTTCGACGCGCTGACGTTCGGCAACTACGTCCTGTCCTTCCTGGACGTGGAGTCGCTGGCGGTGGGCACGCGCGTCCCCTTCCCCGGGTCCAAGCACATCAACCCCATCTACGACCGGACCGGCGACGGCCTGTTCTTCGTGTCGGATCCGGACGGTTTTCCCGACATCTACCACATGAACCTCGCCGACGGCGAAATGCGGCGGATCACGCGCGCCGTCACCGGCGTGAGCGGCATCACGATGCAGTCGCCGGCGTTCACCTATTCTCCCGACGCCGACCTGCTCGCCTTCTCGGTGTTCCATGAGCGCGGCTACATCGTCAACACGGGACGCCCCGACGAGATGTCGACCTACGTGGATGTAGTCGTGGACGCCGCGCCCCACCCCGGACGCATGCTGCCGCCGGGCCTCCCCGCCGTCGGCAGCCGGATCGCGAGGTATCTGGACGACCCCTTCACCGGACTCGTTTCGGACGAGATCTACACCTCCGACCAGTCCGAGCCCTACCGGCCTTCCCTGCAGCTCGACTACATCGGCCAACCGAGCGTCGGGGTCGGGGCCGATACGTACGGCTCCTACATCGGCGGCGCGACGTCGGCGTACTTCAGCGACATGCTGGGCGACCAGAGGGTCTTCACGAGCCTGCTCGCCAACGGCACCATCAAGGACATCGGCGCGAACGTCTTCTACCTGAACGAAAAGCGGCGCTGGAACTGGGGCGGCGGAATCCAGCACCAGCCGTACATGCGCCAGTACTTCTCGTTCGGACGAAACAACTTCCAGGTCATTCGCGAGCGCATATTCATCGATTCGGCGGAGGGGCTGCTCCAGTACCCCCTGTCGGCCACTCGCCGGCTCGAGGGGGGGATCGGCTTCACGCGGTATGGGTTCGACGTGGAGAGGGAAACGTTCCACACCGACCTGTTCCAGCGCGTTATCGGCTATGAGCGCGAGGGCCTCCCGTCACGCGATGCGCTCAATCTCGCCTCCGTGTCGTTTGCGTTCGTGGGAGACAACCACTATTCCGGCTTCACGAGTCCGGTTCGCGGCGGGCGCTTCCGGGTCGGCATGCAGGCGCTCTACGGCACCGTCGACTTCCAGAACCTCACCCTGGACTACCGGCGCTACTTCAACAACGGCGGTCCGGTCACGCTGGCGCTGCGCGGAATGCACCTGGGACGCTACGGTGACCTGCGGGCGCTCGACGACCAGCAGCTGGGCACGTATTTCCTGGGCTACGAACACATGATCCGCGGGTACTCGTGGGAGTCCTTCAATCAGAACCAGGAATGCACGATCAGCCTCAGCGGCTCGAGCTGCCCCGAACTCGATCGCCTGTTCGGACACCGGCTCGGCGTATTCAACATGGAGCTTCGACTCCCATTCACAGGGATCGAGGAGTTCGGCCTCATCAACTTCCCGTACATTCCGCTGGAATTCACGCTGTTCACCGATGTCGGGTTCGCGTGGGATTCAGAGCGGCCGGGGACGTTGACGTGGTCGCGGCACTCGGCGGACCGGATCCCGCTGGTCTCCAGCGGCGTGTCGGCCCGCATGAACCTGCTCGGCTTCCTGATCCTGGAAGCGTACTACGCGTATCCCTGGCAGCGGCCCGAGAAGGGCTGGCACATGGGGTTCGTGGTCGCTCCGGGCTGGTAGGGAGGCTGACAGGGAGACTGTTGGCGGCGCGTCAGAAGATCTCGATCGTGACGTAGCGGTCGGGGTTTTCCCTGATGTCCTCCAGCAGTGCCTGGAGGCTCGATGCCGCCTCGTCGAGCGAGTCGTAGAGCGAGTCGTCCACCGAAAGCCTTCCCAGCGTACCCTCTCCGCGCTCGATGCGCCCGAGGATGACGTTCAGCGAGGCCACGCCCGCGTCGATCGAGCCGGAGGTGCGCTCGACGGTTGCGAGCGTGGCCTCGGCGGATGCCAGCGTGCGCCTCCACTCGTCGGCCCCCGAAATCTCCTCCATGTTTTCCGCGGTCCGCCTCAGGCTCGCAGTGAGAGAGCGGACTTCGGTGGCCTGGCCGTCGATGATCTCGCCGAACTCTCCCAGCAGGTCACGCAGCTGTTCGACCACCTCGCCGGTGCCCGCAATCGTCGAGTCCGACAGGACGTCCTGGATCCGGGTCAGCACGTCCTCCGCTTCACCCGCCAGGTCCCCCACGGTCTCGAGGACACCGGCCCCGCCCGCGCCGGGGATCCGCGTCCAGGGTTCGACGAAACCGTCACCCTCGCCGGGGATGACGGAAACGATCATGCCGCCGAGAAAACCCAGCGAAAGCAATTCGGTGCGCGATCCCACGGGGATCGGCCAGTCGCCTTCCACCTCGAGCGTGATGACCACCCCGCCCGCCGGGGTCAGCTCGAACGCGTGCACCCGCCCGATATTGATCCCCCGCATCCTGACCGGGTCGCCCCTGCGGATGCCCTGCGCGTCCTCCACGTGCGTGGTGACCATGTACCGTCCCCTGAACGTCCCGGGGCTGGTCATCAGAAAGAGCACCGTGAAAAACGCGGCGATTCCCAGTATGACGAAGACCCCCACGCGGAACTGGCGCGCGCCCGGCGTGGGAGGAACGGCCCGCAGCACCTCGGCGTCGGAGAGACGCCGGTTGCGGTTGGTTTCCGTGTTGCTCATGACATCTCCACGACATCGAGGGCGGCTTCCGCGGCCGCCCGGTCAACGAAAGCCCTGACTACGGGATCGGTACTGATCCGGAATTCGTCCGGCGTCCCGCAGAACCGGATTCTCCCCCCCTCCAGCATCGCGACGCGGTCGCACATCCACAGCGCGCCCTCCACGTCGTGGGTGACCAGCACCGAAGTCACCCTCAACTCTTCCGAGAGCCGCTTGATCAGTCTCTCGACTGCCGCCGTGTTCACGGGATCGAGGCCCGTTGTGGGTTCGTCCCACAGCAGGATCGCAGGGCGTCCCACGATGGCGCGCGCGATGCCCACGCGCTTCTTCATCCCGCCCGACAGCTCGGCCGGCAGGATGGACAGAACCGCATCGGGATCGAGATTGACCAGTTCCAGCGCCCTCCGGATCGCACGGGCGACATCGGCGCGGCTCATCCGCCGAATCCGGTCCACGGGCAACCCCATCTCGACGTTGCCGTACACGTTCAGGGAGTCGAAAAGCGCAGCGTGCTGGAACACGTATCCGACCTGCCGGCGCACGGCTTCCTTGGCTCCGTCGCCCCCGAAGTAGACCGAGCGGCCACCCACCTCCACGTCGCCGCGGTCGGGCACCACGAGGCCGATCGTGGTCTTGAGCAGCACGCTCTTGCCGGTGCCCGACGGACCGAAGAGGGCGAACATCTCGCCCTCGTGGATGTCGAGATCGACCCCCGACAGCACGGGGTGGTTGAAGGCCTTGTGCGTGTTGCGGTAGCGAATGACGGGGGTGGCGGTCATGGGCAGGGGCACCGCGTCACTGCAGGAAGAGGGGTGGGAAGAGCGCGTCCAGGATCAGTATGGTCAGCGTTTGGAACATCACGGACGCGGTGGTGGTGCGGCCCACCCCCTCTGCTCCGCCGGCGGTACGGAACCCCATGTGGATCGCGATGACGGGAATCGCGAAGCCGAACGCGACCGCCTTCATGAACGAGTAGAAGAGGTCCCAGGAGTGCCAGAACAGGCGGGCACCATACAGGAAGGTCTCGAAGCTGAGTCCGAGGGACAGCTGGGCGGCCACCATCCCCGAGAAGATGCCGATGATGTTGGACAGCCCCACCAGGACCGGCATCACGATGAGGCCGGCCAGAATGCGGGGAGCCGCGAGCATGATCACCGGATCGCGGCCCAGCGAGCGGTACGCGTCGATCTGTTCCGAGACCACCATCGTGCCCAGCTCCGCGGTGATCCGCGCGCCGACCCGCCCTACGAGGACGACGGCCGTGAGGACCGGGGCAAGTTCGAGCACCACGCTGGTCACGGTCACGCTGCCGAGCACGTACAGGGGGATCGTTGCGGTGAACTGGTACCCGCCCTGCTGCGAAGTCACGATTCCCGTCAGGATCGAGGTCACCGCGACTATGGGGATGCTCTGGACGCCCATCACGTAGAGCTGCCGCACGAATTCCCGGGACGAGATCCGCAGCCGGACCGCGGCCACCACCGTGGACCAGACCAGGAGGCCGATCTGTCCGCCGTGTTCCGCCCAGTCCTCCCACAACCGCCCCACCGCTCTGACGGGCCGCTCGTAGAAAGCGGCCTGTTTCATCCGCGACCCGGACCCCGAGGCACCGCGCGGGCGCGCGTCGGGCTGAACATCAGGCCCACGGCGAAGATCTGCCTGTTGAGATCCGACCCGAATTCCTGGCGGAGTTCGATAAAGGGAACCATCACGGGCAGCACGGGAAGGCGTACCCCGGCCACCAGGCTGAACACCCAGTCGTCCTCGAGCGGCTCCGCCGCCATGGGTCCCGGATCGGGCGCGTCCGCGGGGCGGGTAAAACGCTGGTGCGAGGCGCCCGCGCCCACGTAGATGGTGCTCTGGGACGCCAGAATGACCTGTCCGCCGATTCCCCGCCACGAACAACCGTCACAGTCGGGAAGCAGGTGGTCGTAGATCCCGACTACCGTCAGCCCTCTGCGAATGAACCCCAGTTCGATTTCGGCCCTGCCCCCGTAGCCGAACGCCCCGTCGAAGAGCTGCGACTGGTACAGTGCGTGGCCGCCGGCGCTCACCCTGAATTGCGCGGCCGCGGGGCCGGCCGCGGCGGTTGCCAGGGCGGCGATCGCCACCAGACCGCCCAGTGCCGCGTGCCCGCGCGATCGGGCCCTCGCGTACAGCTCCACGGTTGGAACGATTTGTCGTAGATTGATCGGACGATCTCCCTGGTCTGCTCTGTCAGCTCCTGGTGTTCTGCGCCGGGTTCACCACGGACTTCTAGGAATGTACCGCAATCGTCCAGCCTCCGTCTTGTCTGCCGGCCTCCGGTTCTGCCTTGTCGGCTTGCCGGCTCTGGCCGCGGTCGCCTGGACGATTCCGGAAGCGCCCCGTGAAGCATCCCATCCCTTCCGGCTTTCGGTCGCGGACGTGCGTGTCACCGACGCGGTCCTCGAAGCCCGGATCCGCTTTTTCTGGGACGATCTCCAGTTCGCCGTAATGGAAAACACCTCGGACATGGACTTCGAACTGTCCGAGACTCCCGAAGTCGACACCATGATACAACAGTACATCAATGACATGCTGGTGTTCCGGACGGACGGCACGCCGCTGGCGGGCACGGTGATCGAGCGCGGCGTGGAGGACGCGGCCAGACTCGACGAAGTCATGTGGTGGTACCGGCTCCGGTATCCGCTTCCGGCGTCGGTGGAGCGCGTGCATATCCGGAACCGGCTGCTGTTCAACATGTTCGAGGATCAGCGCAACCTGGTGAATCTCAAGACCCGAAGCGGCGCTGAGCGGACCTACTACTTCACCTGGGACGAGGACAACCTCTCGGTCCCGGTCACCTGAAGGACGGTGGCGTCCGCGCCTCTTCCATCTTCCAGAAAACGATTCCCCCAGCTTGCTGCCCTACCTCCAGATCGGCCACGCGCACGAAACGGTTGAGGTCGAAGACGTCGACCTTCCCCGGCTCGGCTCCCACGCCCTCGACCGAGACGAAGGCGTAGCGCCCGTCGGGGCTGACGGTCACGCCATGCGTCACGGTCGTGGAGGAAGGCGCGGTGCCCAGCTCCTGCCCGTCGGCGAGGTCGAAGAACTGCACGGCCGCCGCCTGCTTCAGCGTGGCGACGAGGATCCGGTCGTCCGGAGTGAGCGCAAGGTTGTAGGGTCCGGCGCCGGTCGCGAAGGTGCGTTTGAGCGACCACGACTCGCGGTCGATTTCGAGGATGCGGTCGCCCCGGTTGCACGCGGCCAGCAGCGACCGTCCGTTCCGCGTGGGGACGACCCAGGTCGGCGAGCACGGCGACTCGGCGTGAAAGCGCCGGCTGACCGTGAAGGTGCGCGTATCGACCTCGACGATCTGGTTGTCCATCATGCACGCCGAATACAGAAACTCTCCGGCCGCGTCCAGGCGGGCGCCGTGGGGCATGGTGCAGGTCTCGATCTGTTCCACTTCCATCATCTCGGGAGCGTACACGACCGAGATCGTCGAGGGCACGGGTTCACCGTGCAGGTTGAAGTTGGCCACGAAGGCGTAGAGGCCATCGGGCGTAAGGTCGAGTGTGGCGGGGAAAAAGCCGAGAAGGATGGGATCGGCGACCAGCGTGTCGGGGCCCGCGTGGAATTTCCACAGCTTGCCGTCGGGAACCCCGTGCCCGGTGGTCATGTAGAGGAAGCGGCCGTCGGGCGAGAGATTGAGGCCGTGCGGGCCCTCGGTTTCGGTGGCCATTTCGCCTACCGCGATGGTGCGGTCCAGTGACGCGCCGTCCGGTCCGAAGCGTATCCTGTGGAGGAGATCGGCGGACTCGGCGCCCACGTAGACATAGTAGTCGGCGGTCGGCGGTCCCTGGGCACCGCCGGCATGCGGGACAAGCAGGAAGGGAATCAGCAGAGCGAATGCGGCATACGACCCACGAACCAACGCGCTCCTCCATCGAAGTGGACAGGCAGGGGCAGGCATCGATGCCGAACGGTAGAGACGGGCGGCGGATGAGGGCAAGACCAGGCGGCTCGGCGAACGCGTGCGCGGTGCGGTGCGGAACACGGCGGGCCCGCCGGGAGGTGTCATGATCAAGTTGCTCGCGGTGGTGGGCGTTTCGCTGTCGATTTCCTTCCTCTGTTCCGTGCTCGAGGCCGTCCTGCTGTCGGTCAACCGCTCCTACCTCGCGCTTCTGCAGCGGCGCGGCGAAGTCGCCGGCAGCATCCTCGGCGGGATGAAGGAGCGGATCGATGAACCGATCGCGGCGATCCTGACCCTCAACACGATTGCCCACACCGTGGGAGCGGCGTGGGGCGGCGCCATCGCCGCCCAGGTCTTCGGCGAAGTCTGGATCGGGGCGTTTGCGGGAGTCCTCACCTTCGCGGTGCTGGTCTTTTCGGAGATCATCCCCAAGACGCTGGGAGCCACCTTCTGCAACCAGCTGGCCCGGCCCACCGCGCACACGCTGAGGGCCATGGTGTTCGTGATGAAACCGGTGCTCGGGCCGCTTGGCTTCCTGAGCCGCTGGATCACGCCGAAGGGACATGGGGGAGCCACCATCAGCCGGGCAGAGATCGAGGTCCTCGCGGAGCTCGGGCACCGTGAGGGCGCACTCGACGAGGACGAGTTCCAGGTCATGTCGAATGTCATGCAACTCGACGAGATCGCCGTGAGCGAGGTCATGACGCCCCGGATCGACATCGTCGCCGTGCCGGTCGGGGCGTCGGTGAGCGAGGCAATGGACGTAATGCTGGACCACGGCAAGCTCCGCCTGCCGGTCTACGGGGAGAGCCTCGACCAGATCGTGGGGATCCTCCTCGCGCGGGACCTGTGGCAAGCCGCCCGCGACGGTGGCGAAGAGATCCGTGGCGTTGCGCGTCCGGCGCAGTTCGCGCCCGCGTCCAAGCCGGTCGAGGAATTGATCCACGAAATGCGGGCCAGGCGGACCAACATGATCATTGTCCTGGACGAATTCGGGGGCACGGCCGGCCTGGTCACCCTGGAGGACCTGATCGAGGAGATCGTGGGCGAGATCCAGGACGAGCACGAGACCAACGAACCGATCGACTTCCAGGAACTGGCCGACGGACGGACGGTCATTCGCGGGGGCACGCCCGCCAGGGACGTGGAGGACCGCCTGGGCATCGACCTGGGCGAGGACTACGACACGGTCGGCGGCTACGTCTTCGGCACGCTGGAGGGAATCGCGAAGGCCGGCGATACCGTTCCCGTCGAGGGTGGCCGGCTCAGGGTCGCCAAGGTACGGAGGCGCCGGATCGAGTACATCGTCTTCGATCCGGAAGGGTAGAGGCCGGACACGTGGGGGGGCGTGCGTGGGTGGGTCAGCGGGCCGGGCGGGTCTTGCGCCGGTTCCGTCAGCCCTGGGTGGGCTCCGGGCCGGGCCGGACGACTTCCGCAGGCCCCTCGTCGGTTTCGGCTCCCTCCCGCTTGAGCCTTCGCTCCTCGGCCCAGAAGGAAATCACCAGGAGCACGACCCCGCAACTGATGGCCATGTCGGCGACGTTGAAGATCCACCAGTCCATGAACCCGAGTGAGATCGGCCCGATGAAGTCCACCACGCCCTGATCCCAGCGGACGCGGTCGTACAGGTTGCCGAGTGCGCCGCAGATAACGAGCGTCAGGGCGACGATCCGCAGATGGTCGTCCCGTTTGGCCTGGACGATCAGAGCAACCATCAGCGTGAGTGCGATGAGAGCAACGGGGATGAAGAACCAGCGCGGGTCGTCGCCGATGGAGATCCCGAACGCGGCTCCCCGGTTGTAGTGCAGGTTCAGCGGGACGTAGCCGCCCAGGAAATCCGGACGGGGGGCTCCTGTCAGCGAGGCCACGGCCCACCGCTTGGTCATGATGTCGACAGCGAGTATGGTCGGCAGGCTGACGCCCAGTATGGTCAGTTTGCGCTTCAAGGCTTGTTCGGTCTCCGGCGAGAACGGTCGTGGAGGGCCGCGGGGCAAATGGAGGCGGCGGGAGTCGAACCCGCGTCCGCGAATGGGTCCTTCCAAGCTTCTACGTGCGTAGATCGCCGTTCGGTTCACTGCCGGTCGGGTCGGCGAACAACCCTGAACGGAGCTAGCCACATTGTTTCTCGTCCTCAGGTCCCGTGGCGTGGACCGAAGACCAGCCCGACTCGTCGACGCTCCCGCGGCCCGCCTCGGGCGGGCAGACCGGGGAACGGGCAGCTATTGGTTAAGCGGCCAGTGCCAGATCGTTGTTGGCATTTGTTGGTTTTCCAGGGTGTTTTACGAGGAACCCCGGACCTCGGCACGCAACTCCGAAATCTCCAAACCCGTCGAAGCCGTGTCGCCCCCAGAACTTTCAATCAACCGGTGGCAGTACCGGTCATCACCGGCCCCGCGGCCACCTCTGTCAGGTAACGATAAGCCCGCCGCCGTCGGACGAGAACCCCGGGCGGGCCAGGTAGTCGTCGAGGACGGACCGCACCTCGTCGAGATCGTGAACCTGAAACAGCCGTTGACGCAGGGCTCTGCCGCCCGGCAGACCCTTCGTGTACCAGCCGAGGTGCTTCCGGAACTCGCGCACCGCCTTGTCGGGGTCTCCCTCGAATACGATCGCGTTGTGGGCGTGTTTCACGCAGATGTCGAAACGCGCGCGCACGCCGGGCTGACCCGGGACCGGCCGGCCATCGAGCGCGGCGCGGGACTGCCGGAACAGCCACGGCGCACCGTGCGACCCACGGGCGATCATGATCCCGCGGCATCCGGTCTGCTCCTTCATTCGCAGCGCGTCCTCGCCCGAACGGACGTCGCCGTTGCCGATCACGGGCACCTCCAGCGCCCGCGCCAGGGCCGTGATCTCGTCCCACCGGGCCCGGCCGGAGTACATGTCGGCGCGGGTGCGCGGGTGCAGCGTCACCATCCGTGCCCCCGCGTCCTGGCAGATCAGTCCGAAGCGCACGGGGTCCCGGGTGCTCTCGTCGAAGCCCGAGCGGATCTTCGCCGTGACCGGGAGCGGCGTTGCCGCCTCGACGGCACGAACGATCCTGTGCACCAGCTCCGGATCGCGCAGGCATCCCGAACCGCCGTTGCGCTTCACCACCTTCTTCACCGGACAGCCGAAGTTGATATCGACGAAGTCGGGGGCGTAGACCTCGGTCACGAGCGCCGCGGCGTCTCCCATCGTGGCGGGTTCGGCACCGAAGATCTGGATCCCGATCGGCCGCTCCTCGTCCTCGAAACGCAGGTACGCGGCGGTCCGCTCGTTGTTCCGCACGACCCCCTCGGCGCTGACGAATTCCGTAAGCACGACATCGGCCCCGAAGCCGCGGCAAAGACGCCGGAACGGTGCCTCCGAAACGCCTGCCTGCGGAGCGAGGAAGAGCGGGGTCGCCGGATTCCCGGGGATCTCGAATGGCATTCTGTTCATGGTACACAAGCTAATTTGCTGGTCTTCCCCTGCCAGGGCGAATAACTTCCCCGCCGCATCGGGCGCACGTTCCCGGGAAGCCCCTTCTGCCCCGCCGCACATGACTCTGAGCGATTTCTTCACCAGTGAACGGGTCAGCCTCGACCTGACCGGAGACACGCGGGACGATGTGCTGGGCGCGCTCGCCTCGCTCCTGGCACTCGATCAACGCGCGGAGGCGACCCTGTCGCGAACGCTGCGCAGGCGTGAGAGCCTGGGTTCGACGGGCATCGGCCGGGGGATCGCCATTCCCCACTGCCGCTCACTGGTGGTGCGCAGGCTGTGCCTCGCCTACGGACGGCACCGCGGCGGCATCGACTTCCAGGCCATCGACAACCGGCCCGTGCACCACTTCTTCCTGATCGTCGCGCCGCCGGTGGAGGTATCCGTGCAGTACCTTCCGGTCCTGGGAAGGCTGGCACAGTTCGCGAGGCACCACGATGTCCCGGAGAAGCTGACGGGGCTGCACTCCGCGGACGAGTTCTTCCGGCTGCTGGAGTCCAAGGGAGTCTGACCGATCCCTCGACGACCGTCCGCCACTCCGCAAGCGCGGCTACCTGGTGACGAACATCCTTCGGATCACGGGCTCGCGGCCGTTTACCACCATCTGGACAAAGTAGACGCCCGGCGCGACCTGCCTGCCGGTTCTGTCCCGTCCGTCCCAGTGGGCTTCGTACTCTCCGGGAGAGGTGTACTCGAGTTGAAGCACCGGCAGTCCCTCTCCGCCCGGGAACCCCAGGGCGACGGGCGCCGCAACGAATTGCTGCAGGATGTTGTAGATGCGTATGGAGACCGTGGCCGAGCCTTCCTCCGTGAAGAGGGACTCGTACAGCTCAAACGGTATCCGCGTATCGGGGTTGAAGGGGTTCGGATAATTCTGCTCAAGCGTGAACCCCGGGTCCTGTTCACCGAGGGGCGGAGGACGCTCCTGCCCCGCAGCGCGGCCCAATACACCGAAACAGAGAAAAACCCCGACGCAAACGATGCGTCTCAAAACTTGTCCTGCCTTCGTTCAGTAGCGTTCGTGCGATCGCCCCCCAGGGCATGGGGCCTCCGCGGCCCCGTGGACTGGCAACTCGTGTGCCAATAGTACCCGGCCGGGTGGCCCGAAGTCAAGCGGTTTCGCCCGGCGCCCGGCTCGAGACCCGTCGTCCGTCGTCCAGCCGCTGCGTGACGCCCCGGGCGTCGAGCCAGGCCAGGATTGGTATCAGGTGCTTGCGGGTTACCGGCAGCACTTCGCGGAAGTCGGCCGGCCCGAGTCCCTCGCGCGCCCCCAACTCCTCCAACACCCGGGATGCAGCGCGCTCCAGGGCCACGGTGGTGACCCAGTAGAGGTCCCCCAACAAGCGCACGCGGCCCTGCGTCGCCAGGTACCGGAGGACCGAGGCTGTCCCGGGATCGCCCATGGCCTGCTGGAGCTCGGTCGTGTCCGGACCCTGGAGACCCGCATCCCCGAGGATCTCGAGAATGCGTTCGGCAAGCCGTTCCTCGGCGGGCGACAGCGTCGGCTCGAAGCCCGGCAACCGCGCGATCTTCCTTTCGACGGCCAGACGGCTCCGCGCGGCCAGGCGTGAAGCGAGGCCATCGGCCAGCCTGGGGTGGGCTCTCCCGGGCAGGGCCGTCCGGAGCGCGCTCAGCGGAACTCCGGGCTCGAGCGGGTGGTCCCGGTGATGCCGGCGGACGAGCCGCAGCAGCATCTCCTCGCCCGCCGCCACGATGCCGTGGTCGAAGAGCACCCCGTCGAGACGCCAGACGACATCGGTCAGGTCCTCGCCCGCGCCTCCGCGCCACCCGGCCACCACGCCCAGGGCGCCCACCTCCAGTCCCCCCCAGCCGGCCAGTGCGGCGGCGCCCAGCACCGCCTGGCGGCCACCCCTCGACAAGGCCTCCAGGGCATCCCGGTCGGGTGGGGCGAGGCGCTTGCGCTTCGGAGGCACGGGCTCCAGAACGGTGCCCCCGGCGATGGTGGTAACGGGCGAATAGGAGCGCACGACCAATCGGTCGCCACACCGCGCGACGACCGGCGACTCGAGTCGCAACTGCGCGGGAACCGGTTCGCCGGGTACGGCCTCGTCGACGCCGAACAGGACCACCCTGCCCATCACTTCGACGGTGCCGAGGTGGACGCGCACACGCTGCCCGGTCTCGATTCGCCATCCACTGCCCGCCAGCGCGGTGAGCGCCACCGTGAGCATGTGTGACGGCGACCAGCTCCGGCTCGACACGATCACGTCGCCGCGCCCAACGTGCCCGCGCCGCACCACTGCTCCGGTCAGCGCCGCGGCCGTACGCTGTCCCGCCACGGCTTCATCGACCTGCGCGCCGTGCACCTGAAGCGCGCGGATCCTCGCTTCGTCGCCCCGGGGCAGTATCCGCACCACGGATCCACGCGACAGCCGTCCCGACCACAACGTCCCGGTCACCACGGTGCCGGCACCCTCCATGGCAAAGACCCGGTCGACCGGAAGCCGCGCCAGGTCGTCGGTCGTCCTGGTCCGCGCCTGTTCTGCACAACGAGAGATGGCCCGGGCCAGGTCCGGCAGCCCGGTCCCGGTCCGCACCGAAGTGGGGACGATCTCCGCGGCCTCGTAGGGTGTCCGGGCGAGGAGTTCCCGCACTTCGTCGACGACAAGTTCGAGCCACTCGTCGTCCACCAGGTCCGTCTTCGTGATCGCGACGACCATCCCCCCGACGTCGAGCATCCGTACGATCGCCAGGTGCTCGCGCGTCTGGGGCATCACGCCTTCGTCGGCCGCAACCACCATGAGGACGAGATCCATCCCCGATGCACCGGCAACCATCGTGCGCACGAAGCCTTCGTGTCCGGGCACATCCACGATGCCGAAGCTCGGACCCTGCTCGGACGCGTAGCGCGCGAATCCCAGTTCGATGGTGATTCCGCGTCGCTTCTCCTCGGCCAGGCGATCCGTGTCGACGCCGGTGAGCGCCTGCACCAGCGCCGTCTTGCCGTGATCGATGTGGCCCGCGGTACCGAGGATCAGCCCCGCTTCGCCGGGCCGCTCATCGCGATGGGCGCCGGGAATGTCGCCATCTGGTGCCGGAGTCATCGATTCGGGTCTGGTCGAGAGGTGTCGAGAAAGCCGAACGACCCGATGCGGTGGCCACCCAGCATGTGAAAGGTGACGAAGTCGTCGAGCAGCGTCAGGTGGGCCCCCTGTCCACGCAGTTCCCCGGGAACGTCCCCCTCGAGCAGGGTGAGCAGTTGCGCCCGGGCAACCGGCCCAATGCGCCGCGATCCCTCGGCCGCGGGGCATTCCCGTGCCCGCACCCCACCGGCCGACAGGTCGAAGCGCGCCATTTCATCCGGTTCGAGGAGCCGTCCGCACCCGGTGCACACGGTGAGCTCCGGGGCGAAGCCGAGGGCATGGATGATGCGCCAACCGAGCGCGAGCACCTCTCCGATGATGTTCTCGGGCGCGGCGCTGCCGAGCCGGTCCAGGCCGACGGAAAGCGCGCGGTACAGAGCGGCATTGGGCTCCTCGGCCGCGTGCCGGAGGACGATCTCGGCGGCGATCGAGGCGCCGGCGAGCCGCCGGAAGTCCGCGGCGAGCGCGAAGCGCGCCCTGGCAAGGCTGAATTCCCGCAGCGACTGCAACTCCCGGCCGTCCCGCATGAAGATCACCGCCGTGCCCTCGCCGAACGTGTCGACGCCGCCGTGGCCCCGTGACGCCCCGCGCCGGATGCCGCGAGCCATTACCCCGACCAGTCCGAGATCGCGCGTGTAGAACCTGAGGACCCGGCTGCTTTCGGAGAACGGGTGGGCGCGCAGCAGGATCGCGTCGGTCGTTACGATGGCCATCCCGCAGCTCGCGTCGGCGGGAAGCGCCGGCCTCCGATACGGCGGGCGCTCATCCCAGCTCCCTGAGCAGCTCGCGGCGGCGGCGGTCGTACTCCTCCGCCTCGATGGCCCCGGCGTTCCACCGTTCGTCGAGCCGGGCCACTTCGACGAGCGCGCGCCGGCGTCCCCCGGCGGCCGTGGCCGCAACCCGGGCACGGGAGCGGAACGCGAGCACCGCGCCCACCAACGCCAGCGCCAGGGCGAGCATCACGGCGACAAGAGGGAGCTGACTTCCCGGCAGCATTCGCGAACCGGACCCGACGGTGACGACCGACGGCGCCACCTCCCGTCCCGCAAAGCGCCGGTAGGTCACGTTCTCCAGCGTGACGGGGTCGGTGGACATGAGCCCCGCAACCGAAAGGTCGCCCGCCGGCTCGCGGATCAGCAGCTCCATGGACTCCGTCACACCCTCGAGCGGAATGGTGAACTCGTCGGCGGGGATCCTGTAGCGTACCAGATAGACGCTCTCGCCAGGTGGAATCGGGGCCGAGGAGTGGATTCGTCCACCGCTGAAGCTGGCCGCTCCGGGCGGAAGGTCGCTGTCCCCGACCACGACGTCGAGCGCCCCCGGGGGCAGGGCGTACGACCAGGCGGCACCGGCTTCGCTTGCGACCACCGTTGCCTGGAAGTCGTTGCGCAGCTCGAACAGGTCGCTCACGGACCATCCGGACCCGCCGCCTTCCCGTACGGCGAAGAAGTTGCGCACCCGGATCGGCAGCGACACGCCGGGCCCGGCCGCGATGGTCGGGTGGGCGCGAATGACATAGGGGTCGACGAGATCGTCCGTGGAGGTAACCGCACCCCCGACGTAGAGCACGTTGCGGTATCGGACCGAGGCAAAGAAGACGTCGTCGGTTGCTTCGTCGGACAGGCCGGCGAGTGGCATGGTGAAGACACCCTCTCCCTCCACCCGCACGCTGTCCACCGCGCCCGTAAACTTGGGTGAGACCCGGTGTAACACGACGGTGCCGGTGTCCGCCGGAGCGTCCCCGATGAGCACCTGTCCCGAGAGAATGAAGCGATTCGGGGGCTCCTGCGTGGCCCACAGGGGTGGCGGCCCGGAAGCAGCGCACGGCCACGGTTCGGTGCATGACAGGTCAACCGCCGCCGCGGCAGCCGCCGCCCCGACGGCGAGCGCCGCCAGGGCGCACGCCGTTGGGCCGAAGGATGTGGCCGCAAAACTGCGCTGGGTCGGAGCCGGGTCCGTGAAGCGGCCGGAAATCAGTGGTCGAACCGTCCGAAATCTTCGGGGCGCAACCTGCGCAGGTGCTCCTCGAGGGCTTCGCCGCTGATGCACGATTCCCCGTCCTCCTCACCCTCATCACCGTCCTCGGCGGGCATGGACTCGGCCACGGCCGCGAGCAGGGCGTCGTCCGCGAATATGCGCGCCTCCGCGCGCAGGGCGATGGCGATCGAATCCGAGGGCCGCGCGTCCACGGATATCAGGTCGCCATCCCGGTCGATGATCAGTTCGGCGAAATAGGTGCTGTCCTCGACCCGCGTGATCAGGACCCGCTGCAGCGTGCCGCCGAGTCCCCCAAGAACCGAGACCAGAAGATCGTGGGTCAAGGGCCTCTGGAAGGAAACGCCCCCCAGTTGCATGGCGATCGCACTCGCCTCCCCGGGCCCGATCCAGATCGGCAGCACACGATCCGTCCCGACTTCGCGCAGAATGACAACCGGCGTATTCGAAGCACGATCGAACGCGAGGCTCTGCACATTGACCTCGATCACATGACCTCCTCGCCTGACGGTTTTCCGGCAGCCGGGTACAACCGGGCGGTAACAAGTTGTGTCCCGCGCCCGTCCCGCGCCACCCGTCAGGAAGCGATCCGCGCCCCGGTTGGCGGCCGCCCGCGCGGACCGGGACACGGAACTACAATGCCAGCGCCGTTCGCAGCTCGCCGACCCGGTCGGTGCGCTCCCAGGTGAACAGGCCGACCTCGCGTCCACCCGCCCTGGCGACGGCTGGAGTGCGGCCGAAGTGCCCGTAAGCCGCGGTAGGACTGAAGACCGGCCCTCTCAGGCCGAGCTCGTGGATGATCCGTCTGGGCCGGAAGTCGAATACGTCCTGAACGGCGGCCGACAGAGCCCGATCCGGCACGCATCCTGTCCCGAACGATTCGACCCATACCTGCACCGGCTCCGGCTTGCCGATCGCATAGGCCAGGCGTACCTCGCACCTCGAAGCGGCACCGGCGGCGACCAGGTTCTTGGCTGCCCACCTGGCCGCGTAGGCACCCGACCGGTCTACCTTGGTCGCGTCCTTGCCCGAAAACGAGCCGCCGCCGTGCCGGCCCATGCCCCCGTAGGTATCGACGATGATCTTGCGGCCGGTAAGCCCGGCATCCGCTTCGGGTCCTCCCGAAATGAAGCTGCCGCTCGGGTTGACGTGGATCTTCGCGCTCTCGAGCGAAAAATGGTGCTCCGGAAGCACCGGCACGATGACCCTGCGGATGACCTCGGAGCGGATCTCCTCCTGGGAAAGCTTGCGTCCGTGGTGCTCACGCGCGTGCTGCGTACTGACCACCACGGTATCGATGCGGACGGGCTCGAACCCGTCGTACTCGTAGGTGACCTGCGACTTGCCGTCGGGGCCCAGCCAGGGGATTTCCCCCGACTTGCGCACCTGCGCCAGCCGCTTCACCAGGGCATGAGCCGTCGCAATCGGAGCCGGCATCAGTTCCGGAGTGTCGGCACAGGCGAAGCCGAACATCATGCCCTGGTCGCCTGCCCCGCCGAGGTCGACACCCGCCGCGATCTCGGCCGACTGCTTGGACAGGGCCAGGTCGCAGCGCGTGCCGTCCAGGCCGTACATGGGCCGGCTGTAGCCCGCGTCGCGCATGACGCGCCGGACGAGGCTCGGGATGTCGGGGCGGTCTCCGTCCAGCGCGATCTCTCCCGCCACCAGTATTCTGTCCGCCGCGACCAGCGTTTCGCACGCGACGCGGCCCCCCGGGTCCTTGGCCAGGATTGCGTCGACGACGGCGTCCGATACCTGGTCGGCAATCTTGTCGGGGTGCCCCTCCGTTACGGATTCGGATGTAAAGAGACTCGGACTCAAGGCATTCGGCTTCTTTTGGCAGGAGGAAAGAGTGTCGGTCAGGGCCGTGGCTGCGGTGTCACCAACGCACACGACCATCGGAGGCACGGCGCCGGCACAGCGCCGCCGGAACTGTGACGGAAGAAGATTATGGAGGACTCGTCAAGTCCCCGAACGGATCCGGTTGCCGAGCGCGTGGCCCAGCGACTCGTCGAGCCGGTGCCTCACCTCGCAGCTCGCCGATGCATTCAGCGCTGCCGAGGCTGCGGCGCGCACCGCGCTCATTCGGCATCGGCGGACCAGCCTCTTGATCTCGAGCAGCGAGGGCCACGCCACCGAGAGGACCTCCACCCCCAGGCCCAACAGCAGCAGGGCGCCGAGTGGCCGAGCGGCCATCTCTCCGCAGGCGTTCACCTCCACGCCCGCCTGTCGGCCGGCGTCCGCCACCATCGAAATCTGCCGCAACACGGCCGGATGCAGTTCGTCGAAGAGATGGCTGAGGCGGGTACTGGTCCTGTCGACCGCAAGAGTGTACTGCACCAGGTCGTTGGTTCCGATCGAAAGGAAGTCCACGTGCGCGGCCAGTTGGCGCGCCTGCAGGGCCGCCGCCGGCGTTTCGATCATTGCGCCCAGCCTGAACTGTTCCGAGAACGGCACCCCCTCGCTGCGCAGCTGGTTGGCGGCCATGCGCAGGAGGCCGCGCACCGAGGTGATCTCCTCCGGCGTGTTCACGAGCGGCACCATGATCCGTACGTCGCCATGCGCCGTGGCCCTCAGGATCGCGCGCAGCTGCGTGAGAAACAGAGCGGTTTCGTCCGGCAGGACGCGGACGCCCCGCCGACCCAGGAGCGGGTTCTCCTCGGCCGGAGCACGCAGGAAGACCGGGAACTTGTCCCCACCCAGATCGAACGTGCGAATCAGCACGGGGCGGCCGGTGAATGTCTCCGCCACGTCGCGATACGCGCGGTATTGCTCTTCCTCTCCGGGGGCCGTGTTGCGGCCAACGACGAGGAACTCGGTGCGGAACAGTCCGATCCCGTCGGCGCCGTGTTCGCGGGCCTGTGCAGCCTCGCCGGGCAGGTCGAGGTTCGCCCGGAGCACCACCCTGGTGCCGTCGAGCGTAACCGCATCCTCGCGCGCGATCGCCGCGATCTCGCGCCGCCACCCCAGGATTGCGGAGCGACGCGACTCGAAGCGCTCCGCTTCCCGTGCGTCAGGATCGATCACGACCCTGCCGGACCGCCCGTCCACGACCATCACCTGCCCGTCGCGCGCTTTCGAGGAAACCCGGTTCAACCCCGCGACGGCCGGGATCTGCAGCGACCGCGCCAGGATCGCCCAGTGGGAGGTGCGCGTGCCTTCGTCGGTCGCCAGTGCCACCACCCGATCGGCGTCCAGTGCAGCGACGAAGCTCGGAGTCAGGTCTCGGGCCACGACTACAACGTCGGTCGCACGGCCCAGGTCCCACGGCTCGGGCAGGGCAAGCAGGCGGTTCAGAACCCGCAGCTTGAGATCGGCAAGGTCGTTCAGCCTGTCCAGCACCATGGGGTGGTCGGTTTGAGACCAGCGCTCCTTGAGTTCCAGCATCCTCCAGTGGAAGGCGCGTGCCGCAGCGAGCCGATTCCCGGCGACGTAGCGCTCGGTTCCCTCGACGACATCGGGATCGTCGAGCATCAGGATCTGGGGATCGAATATCCTTGCCTCGACGGGTCCGAGCCGGGCCTCGGTCTTGCGCTTGAGCACCTCGAGCTCACGGCGCGCATCGGACAGCGCGCCACGAAAGCGCCCGAGTTCGCGGTCCACCGAGGCAGCCTGGACAACGGTATGCGCGACCTCGGGGATACTCCATTCGATCCGCCGCACGGTCCCCCTGGCGATCCCCTCGGCGGCGGGGAACCCCTCGAGGACGGTCGGGGGTGAAGGGTCACTCATCGAACCCGCCACGCACCAGATTCGCCAACGCCTCTACCGCCTCCTCGGCGTCGCTCCCGTCCGCCGTGATGGTCAGGGAGCTGCCCTTCTCGGCGGCGAGCATCAGCACACCCATGATGCTCTTGCCATTCACGCGCATTTCGTTCCTGGCAACGAGAATCGACGACGAAAAGCCACCGGCGAGCTTCACGAACTCGGCACACGGCCTCGCGTGCATGCCGAGCCGGTTCGGCACTTCGACCTCGACGGAGCAGGTCACCGCTCAGCGCGTTCGCGGACGCGGACGGTTGCCCGCGATCGCGATCTGCCCCTTCTCGGCAAGGCGCGGAACCAGTTCGTCGAACTCGAGCCTGCGATTGAACACGAAATCGAGAAGCATTGGAAGGTTGACCCCCGTGATGACGGGCACCTCCGGCCGCTCCCGGGTCACGATGAGTGCCGCCAGATGGCACCCGCCGCTCGGCAGATCGGTAAAAAGAAGGTTGCGAGGACCCCTCAGTTCGCTCATGGCGCGCGCACACAATTCCTCCCTGCCCTCCCCGTCGTGCGAGACGCCGACCAGCGCGTCATCGGTGACCCCGGCGATCTGGCGGACCGCGGCGACGAGACCTTCCGCGAGTCCCCCGTGGGCCAGCACCACGCCGCGGGCGGGTGCGTGCAGTCCTTGTCCCTGATCGGCAACCGCAACCGTCGACGCCACCCGGTCTCCGGCCATCGGTGGCGCAGCCCTTCCACGATCACTCATAGTCTTCGATCAGCGAATCCCGGGGGTTCAGCGCTTTGCGCAGTCCATCGTCGAACCTCGTCGGCACGTCGACGCCCGAATAGGCGAGAAGCTGGTTCATCGCGATCACCTCGCTGATGGCGGCCAGGTTCTTGCCCGGATTGAGGGGGATGGTCACCCTCGGGATTTCGACTCCGAGGATTGCCGTCACCTCGCGCTCGAGCCCCGTCCGCTCGTACTCCCGTGAATCGTCCCATGTCTCCAGGTTGACGATGATCTCGACGCGCTTCCGCTGGCGGGTGGCCCGCGTACCAAACATCGATGCCACGTCGATGATGCCGACACCGCGGATCTCCATGTGGAAGCCCTGGAGTTCATGCCCCCTGCCCATCAGGACGTCGTTTCCGCGCCTGGAGACGAGCACGACATCGTCGGCGACCAGGCGATGGCCACGAGCCACCAGACCAAGGACACATTCCGACTTGCCGATACCGCTGGGGCCGGTGAAGAGCAGACCGATCCCGTACACGTCCGCCAGCGAGCCGTGCACGGTCGTTGTGGGCGCCAGCGCATCTTCGAGATAGGGCTTCAGCACCCTGTAGAAGTCTCCGGTGTCCAGACCCGTGCGAAACACGGGTACCGAGGCGCGGGTTGCGGCGGACAGGAAGTGCCCGGGAACGTCCAGGCCGCGGGTGACGAAAACGGCGGGCACGTCCCGCGCAAACACCCCCGCGAGACGCGCTTCCGCCTCTGGCGGGTCCAGCGTGCCCAGATAACTCATCTCGGTCTCGCCAAAGACCAGCGCGCGGCCATCGGGGAAGCGCTCGGTGTATCCCGCCAGCGCGAGGCCAGGACTTGAGACATCGGGAGTGCCGATGTGAGCGTCGAGCGGCACCCCGGCGGTGAGCAGCTCGAGTTCAAGCACCACCTCTCTGGCCGTCAGGAGGTCCTGCACCGCAATCGACGATGTCACGGGCGAGCCACCCGCATCGGGCCGGTGGGGGATGCGCCCGGCTTCACCGCACGGTCTCAGCTCTGCACGCCGGACGGCGTCTGACGATAGTCCTTTCGTCTCGACCGGTCACGCTTGAGAATCCGCTTGACATGCTCATCCAACTGGTCAAGGGCCACACGGAAGTCCGACCCCTCGCCGCGGGCCACGACCGCCTGCCGGCGCCGCCTGGATACGATGGCTTCGACGGTGTGTGAACGGCCCTGATTCCGAAAAACGAAACTGACATCCATCACGGCAGGGTCAAAGCGGGGCCAGCGGGTCGCGAGCATCTCGGCGCGTTCCCGCAAGGGTGGACTTACCTCGCATTGGTGTGCAGTGATCCTTGTCGACATGAGAGTGATCTCCAGAGGTTGAGGGAACGGTTGAGCCGCCGGGGCATCCCCGTCGGGCCCGGCGGCCGCGCTGCAACAAGGTCCAAGTTAGCAAAAAGCGGCGTGGGAATCCGCACGCTCAGCGGCGCGTGCGCGCTTCGGCGACCAGACGGCCCAGGAGGTCCTCGAAGGCGGTTGCGACCCCTTCCCAGGTGTATTGTCGGGCCATCTCCCGTGCCGCGATACCCATGCGCTCGCGCGTCGACGGCTCCAGGACCCGGGCCAATGCCGCCGCCAATGCGTCCACATCGCCATGGGGCACAAGAACACCGGTTTCGCCGTCGCGCACGGTTTCGCGCAACCCCGGAGAATTGGAGGCGACGGTGGCGGTCCCACACGCGGAAGCCTCGATGCTCGCGATTCCCCATCCTTCCTTGGGGGACGTCAGCGCATGCACCCATGATCTGGAAAGCAGCTCGCGCTTTTCGTCTTCGGGCACGAAGCCTGCGAAGCGCACGTGATCCTGGATGCCGAGGCCGCGAGCCGTGCGCTCGAGCGCGTCGCGTGCGTCGCCCTTCCCGGCAACGACCATTCTGACGTTCACGCCCCGGTCACGTAGCCGCCGAACGGCCTGCAACACCAGATCGACGCGCTTGTATCGCTTCAAGCGGCCCAGAAACACCACCGTGGGATCCGGATAGCGCTCTCGGGCGGGACCCAGCCCGTCGAGATCCACACCGTTGCGGATTACGGAGATCCTGTCCGCGTCGAGCCCGCGGCGAACGAGGTCATCTCGGGTGCTCTCCGAGACGGCGACGCAGTCGATGCCGCGGTAGACCGCCGGTATGATGCGCTCGAACAGCCACGTCGCGCTCGCAAGTAAGGGATTGGCCTCGCGGAAGGCCGTGGCGCCGAAGAGGTGATGAACCAGCAGCAGCCGTGCCCGCGCGTCGGCCCAGCGGGTGGCCAGCATCGGAACCTTGTTGAGGTCCTCGACGACAACATCGAAGCGCTCGTCGGCCAGGTGGCGCCCATGGGAGAGGGGTGCGGCGAAATTGAAGGTGTAGCGGCCGCCCGTTCTGAGCACCCGGATCCCGTCGATCTCCACCTCGGGCCGGGCTCCTCGCCAGCCGGAACAGAGCAGGGTGACCCGATGGCCTCGCGCGGCCAGCCGGCCGAACACCTGGTGGAGGTGTTCCTCCGCGCCCCCGGCGTTCTGGTTGTGGCGATCCTGCCAGTTGACCACAAGGATCGCGAGGGAACTCACGATCAACCGCGCCGAGGGGAATCGTGGTCCGGCCCCGCCGCCCGAAACACGGCATCCAGGACGCCGTTCACGAAGCGCGGGGACTCCGATCCGCCGTACCGCTCCGCCAGCCTGACCGATTCCTGTATCGCCACCTTGCCCGGCAGATCCGGCAGACACAGGATCTCGGTGGCGCCCAGCCGCAGGATTCCCCTGTCCATGACCGACAGTCGCTCCAGACGCCAATTGTCCAGACACTCCGATATCGTCGATTCGACGACCTCCTGGTTGTCCTCGAACGCGCGCACCAGGCGCTCCAGGTACCCGAGCCGTGAAGGCGCGATGCGCCGGTCCCGCACGGTCGCGGCGAACGCCTCACCCGGCGTGAACCCGCCGCCCTCGGACTCCCAGCGATAGTGTACCTGCAGGAACCACGCCCGCGAACGCGTGCGGTCGCGGCGCGCGCGGGAGTCGAGGATCCGGTTCAAGCCCGGCATCGCCGCTCGAATGGGGGGATTCTGTCCATGGGCTGCTATCCGCCCGCCGGGTGGGTGTCGAACAGATCGAGCAGCGCGAGCACGGCCTCGGCGAATTCGGCCCCCTTGTTGGCGCCGCCGGTATCCGCCCTGGCCATCGCCTGTTGACCGTTGTCGGTTGTCAGCACCCCGAACACGACGGGTATCCGGGCCGACAGGGCCACCTGCCCCAATCCGTCGCTCGCGTGCCCGGCCACGTAGTCGAAGTGGGCGGTCTCTCCACGGATCACGCAACCGATCGCGACAATCGCATCGTACTGGCCGGAGCCGGCCATCCGCCGCGCGGCCTGGGGCAGGTCCCACGCTCCCGGCACGTACTCCACGAGGATCCGGTTCGCGGGAATTCCCTCGGCGAGCAGGCGAGCCCTGGCCCCGTCCAGAAGCTGCTCGGTGACCAGGCTGTTGAACCGGGCCACGAGCAGACCGATCCTGGCACTCCGCACCCGTTTCATCCGAGCGAGTCCATCCCCGGACCGGCCGCAACCGGCACAATCCCCGCGCCCGCGTCGATGGTCACTCCCGAAAAGCTCTCCCGGCCTGTCACCCGCAGCGCGTATCCGTCCAGCCCAACGATGTGCTTACGGCTGTTCGTGAGCAACCGAATCGTCGTCAGCCCCAGGTCCAGAAGGATCTGGGCGCCGATGCCATAGTCCCTGAGCACCTGTCCCGGACCCGGAGATGAATCGGGAATGGGCGGCTGGTCGGATGTGCGCAGGAGCCGGTCGACGAGGCGGTCACCGGCGCGGTCGCGGTGGAGGTACACGACCACCCCCTCCCCTTTTTCCTGGATTCGCCGCATGGCGCCGGCCAGGAGATTCCCCTCGGAATCGTCAACCGACATGAAGGTGTCCGCCAGCGGATTTTCGGCGTGCATCCGGACGAGGACGTCCCTGGCGCCGGCCACGTCTCCGCGAACGAGCGCGAGATGAACCCGATCGTCGACGTCACTGCGGTAGCCGATGCACAGGAATTCACCCCACGGGGTCCGAAGCGGCGCCTCCACGACGCGCCTCACCAGGCGTTCGCGGGCAAGCCGGTACGCAACCACCTGCTCGACCGTGATGAGCTTCAGATCGTGTTCGCGCGCCATGACTTCCAGTTGATCCCGGCGTGCCATGGTGCCGTCCTCGTTCAGGATCTCGCAGATCACGCCCGCCGGAGAGAGGCCCGCCATGCGTGCGAGATCGACGGCCGCCTCCGTCTGGCCGACGCGTCGCAACACGCCGCCCCGGCGCGCCCGCAACGGGAAGATGTGCCCGGGTCGCCGGAGATCCGCGGGGGTCGACTTCGGATCCACCAGCACCTCCACGGTCCTGGCCCGGTCGTGCGCCGAGATTCCCGTGGTCACCCCGAAGCGTCGGTGGGCATCCACCGAAACGGTGAACGCGGTCCCCTGCGGGTCGGTGTTGCGATCGGTCATGAGCGGCAGTTCCAGCGCGTCCGCGCGCTCAGCGGTCATCGATACGCAGATCAGCCCTCGTCCGAACTTGGTCATGAAATTGATCAGCCCCGGCGTGATCTTCTCCGCGGCGCACACCAGGTCGCCCTCGTTCTCCCGATCCTCGTCGTCGGCGACGATCACCAGTCCACCCGCGGCGATCCGGTCCAGCGCCTCGGAAACGGTGTCAAACGGCATGGATACCGGGGCTCCTTCGAGGTTCACCGGACCTGGACTCCAGAACCCGCCGGACATACCGGCCGACGAGGTCCGCCTCCACGTTGACCCCGTCTCCCGGTCTCAGGGACGAGAAGTTCGTGTGACTCCACGAATGGGGGATGATGGCGACTTCGCAAACGGACCCCTCTCTGAGGTCGTTGACCGTAAGGCTGACCCCGTTCAGCGCGATTGAGCCGTGCGGGATGGTCGTGGCGAACACGTCTTCGGGGAGGGAAAAGGCCAGAAGCCGTGTATCGCCGACTCGCAGGCGGTCGAGCAGAAACGCGCGGCCGTCGACGTGGCCCTGGACCAGATGGCCATCGAGGCGGTCGCCGACTTTCACCGCGCGCTCCAGGTTCACGGGCGACCCGATCCCGTATTGGGCGGCAATGGTGCGCTCCAGGGTGGAGGCACCGACATCCACCTCGAAAGTGCCCTCGCGGCGCGCACACACCGTCAGACATGCGCCGTCGACCGCCACGGACTGCCCCACGCTCAGCCGGTCGGCGAAAGGGGCCGCAATCTCGAGGGCACGACCGTTCGGCCGCAGGCCCGTCTCCACGACCTCGCCAACCGCTTCGATGATTCCGGTGAACACGGGTCAGTCTCCCCGGTCGAGAACGATGAGTGTGTCGTTTCCGAATCTCGAAGGGTCGATCACCGACTTCCATCCCCTGAATCTCAACGTCTCCGGGGCGCGCTCTCCCGGTTCGCCCACGGGAAATGCGGGCACGCCGCCCTCCCCGACGATTGCGGGCGCAACAAAAAGATACAGCCTGTCCACCAGCTCTTCACGGAGCAGGGATGCCGCGAGCACTCCGCCGCCCTCGCACAGCACGCTGCTCACCCCGCGTGCCGCCAGTGCCTCCATGAGGACCGCGAGATCGAGTTTCTTGTCCTGCACCGGCACGGCAACGACATCCGCGCAGCTGCCAAGGCGGCGGGTCAAGTCCCCTGCCCTGTCCGGCGCGGTGGCCACGATGGAACGCTGGCCCGGGCGGCTCCGCAACGCGCGCAGCCCGGTCGACGCGCGCCCGCGCCGATCCAGGAGCACGGCGATCGGGGGCACCCGCGGCACCACGGAACCCCGGACGGTCAGCATCGGGTCGTCCGCTTCCCACGTCCGCGTACCCACCAGTATGGCGTCGAACCCGGCGCGCAGCCGGTGCACTTCAAGCCGGGACGCGTCGCCCGTCAGCCAGACGCGCCTCCCCCCGGCCGGGGCGATGCACCCGTCCATGCTGACGGCAAGCTTCAGCGCCACGTATGGAACCCCGGCCGACGCGTCGCGAAAGAAGACCGGATTCTCAGCGGCCCACTCGGACGGCTTGCCGAACGGCCCATCCACAACCACGCCCCGGCTGCGCAGCCACTCCGCACCCCCGTTCGGTTCCGCTCCGGGTTCGGCAGCCCAGAACACGACCCGTGCGATTCCGGCCGCGAGGATGGCCTCGGTGCACGGCGGCGTCTTGCCATGGTGGTGGCATGGCTCGAGGCTGCAGTACAGCGTCGCGCCCCCGGCGTCGTCCACGGTCGCCAGGGCGGAGACCTCGGCATGAGGCCCGCCGTAGCCGGCATGGAACGCCTCGGCGAGGACTTCGTCTCCGCGCACCACCAGCGCTCCCACCATCGGGTTGGGGTGCACGCGGCCCCAGCCACCTCGGCCGCACTCGATCGCACGTGCGAGAAGGCGGCGGTCCGCCCCACTCAGGCTTCCGTTTCCAGGACCCACGTGCGGCAGCGGGATCAAAGCGTGATCCGCACGGCGCCCGACGCGAACCAGTCCCGCGCGGCGGGATCGTATCCCCCGCCCCGGCCGGTGAACGGATCGCTCACGCCCTCCGCAACGCCGACCTCCAGCGAAATCTGGGAAATGAGGAAGTTGAACCATCCGCCCGCGAAGTAGAGCGACCGCTCGCTCCTGACCTCCCCCGTCACGGACGACGTGTTCCCGCCCGGCTGCGACACGGTGACGTCGGCATCGGCATCGTAGCGATCCCACCCCACACCGGCCATCAGTCCCAGGACGAACCAGTTCTTGCCCAGGGTTGCCCGCAGCGACGACACGGTGAGGTCCATGCGCACCTCGCCCGGATTCCCGCCGGCAATGTCACCCGCCTCAACATCGTTGTGCCAGCGACGGACGGCGGAGACCGAGATGCCGGGCAGCGTAAACGACTCGCGCAACAGTCCGATCCGGGTCCCGAGACCTGGACCCGAAGACGCCCCGGAGAATCCGGAACCCCCTGGGAGTCGCAATACCGAATAGGATGCGATCAGGTCCGCCGAGAGGACTCCTCCCAGCGCGGGGGCCGGCTGAAACCCGTCGACCACGCCGGCAACCACCGTGCCTCGCAGCCCCACGACAGCGAAGCTCTCCTCCTCGGTCAGTTCCCGGACCGACTGCACGGCAACCCGGGGCATTTGCATGGGAAGGCCGATGGCCGAGAAGGCGACGCTGATCCGGGGGGCGGCCCCCAGGCGCTTGCCCAGGGTGCTGGCAGTCCCGGGGTTGTCGCTGCCCAGCGCCGTGGCCAGGCCGACTCCCTGCTGTATCGCCAGCGTGGTCAGCGCGAGTTCGCGGCACTGAGACGTGAGGCCCGGCGCACTGCCGGCGCAAAGTTCCGCCAGTTCCACGATCCCGTCGACCGACGCTCCGAAGCTCGGCAAATCCTGAGCGAGCGCGGCGGGCGCGCGAATCCCCGACAAGACCGGAACCGCGAGGCACAGGGAGACGACGCATCCGGCACGCAACCCGGGACTCGCCAGGCGAACTTCGTCAGCCGGCCGGCTTCTCACTACACCCCTCCAAGCTCGACCCCGTCGCCTACAACGACTACCCCCGCGCTCCACGAATCCTGTCCAAGCATCTCCAGCACCTGCACCTCCCGCTCGCGCGCCACGACGACGAGCATGCCCACGCCCATGTTGAAAACGCGATACATCTCGGTCCGGGATACTCCGCCCCCCTGTTCCAGCTGCAGGAAGACGTTGGGAACGTCCCACGACCCGCAGTCGATTCGAGCACCCAGTCCCTCCGGCAATACCCGCGGGAGGTTGCCTTCGATCCCTCCGCCGGTCACGTGGGCCAATGCACGGATCGTGCCCGCTTCCAGCAACGGCCACATCGTGGCCAGATACGATCGGTGCACGGTCAGAAGCACGTCCGCAACCGAGCGTGCCTCGCCCGGAAAGGCGTCGTCGACGCCGAGTCCCATGTGTTCGAAGACGATCGTGCGCGCCAGCGTGTAGCCGTTCGTGTGCAGCCCGGACGAGGCCACCGCGATGATTCTGTCACCGGCGCGCACGGCGGAGCCGTCGAGGATTCCGTCCCGTTCCACCACGCCCACGATGAACCCGGCAAGGTCGTACTCGCCGGGAGCGTAGAAGTCGGGCATCTGGGCCGTCTCGCCGCCGAGCAGCGCGCAGGAGTTTTCTTCGCACGCGCGCGCGACTCCCCCGACGACCGCCGGAACCACGTCCCCGTCGAGGTCTCCCGTGGCCAGATAGTCGAGGAAGAAGAGGGGCCGGGCGCCCTGCACCAGGATGTCGTTCACGCAATGGTTGACCAGGTCCTGCCCAACGGTGTCGTGCCGCCCCGTGGCGAATGCCACTTTCAGCTTGGTGCCGACGCCGTCCGCGCTGGAGACGAGAACGGGCCGCGACAGCCCGCTCGGAACAGCGTACAGTCCACCGAACGCACCCAGTCCGGACAGGGTGTTCTCGTCGCCGGATGCTTCGATCAGCGGGCCTAAAGAGCGCTTTGCGCGATCGGCCGCTTCCAGGTCGACGCCGGTATCCTTGTAGGTCAGTGATTCGTCCATGACGATCCGCCAAGCTCCTTGAGACTGTGGACACGGCGCGCCACGGCGCTGGCTTCGAGGGCCCGGAAGCGATCCACCGAAAAGGCCTCGACCGCGTAGGAACCCGTCGCGGACCCGTATGCGGCCGCCCGGCACAGCGCTTCACGGTCGAAAGTGCCCGTGTGGTCCAGATACCCCAGGAACCCACCGGCGAAGGCATCGCCCGCGCCGGTGGGGTCGATCACGTCGGCGACCGGCCAGGCCGGACACTCGAAGGCCCAGTCGCGACCGAAAACGACGGACCCGTCCTCGCCCCTCTTGACCACGACGACGGCGGGACCCAGGGCCTGGATCCGACCGACGGCACGCGTCAGGTCGTCGTCGCCGGCCAGCTGAACCGCTTCCTCGTCGTTGACGAGCAGTACGTCCAGCTTCGCAAGCACGCGCTCGAGCGGGCCGGGGGTTCGCTCGATCCAGAAGTTCATGGTGTCGGCCGCCACCAATCGGGGGGCTCGCACCTGGTCCAGCACCTTCATCTGAAGGTCCGGATCGATGTTGCCGAGGAACACCACGCGCGAATCGCCGTACGCGTAAGGAACCGCCGGATTGAAATCGGCAAAGACCCCGAGCCGCGTCTCGGTGGTCACCCGGGCGCGGAAGTCGTCGCTGTAGCGTCCACCCCAGAAGAAGCTCTCGCCGGGGATCTGCAAGAGGCCCTCGAAATCCACTCCCCGCTCACGCAGGAATCCGAGCTGCGCCAGAGGGTAGTCTTCACCCACGACCCCGACGACGCGCACCTCGGTCAGCAGCGAGGCCGCCGCCGAAAAGAAGACCGCCGAGCCGCCGACAACGCCGTCGACGCGGGCCGCTCGTGTTTCCACCGCATCGAGGGCGACCGAACCCACTGCCAGGATGGCCATCGGCCTCACAGGATCCGGACGGCGAAGGTGCAATCGTGCCGGATCACAGCCTCACCATTCGCTCCGGCGCCTCGAGCCCCAGGACGGCAAGCCCGTTGCGCAGGACGATCCGCGCGGCGTCCGCCAGCGTCAGACGGGCATCGCGCAGTCTCCGGTCCGCTACCAGAACGGCGCGTTCGGGGCTCCGGGTGGGGTGACCCGTCTGGTACCAGGAATTGACCAGGCCGGCGGTCCTTTCGAGATAGTCGCAGACGACATGCGGGGCCCGGGCTTCGGCGGCCCTGCGCAGGAAGTCCGGGAATTCGCGCAACCGGTTGATCAACTCCCGTTCCATGCGAGAATCGAGCGGCCGTGTGTCGGCGCCCCGGGGGCACTCCCACCCCTTCTCGCGTGCAAGTTCGAAGAGCCGGCAAACGCGTGCATGGGCGTACTTGACCTTGTACACCGGATTCTTGTCTGATTCGTCCAGTGCCAGGTCGAGATCGAAAGTCAGGTGGGCTTCGGGACGCCGCATGAGGAAAAAATAGCGGGCTACGTCCGCCCCTACCTCCTGCACCAACTCCGCGAGTGTCGTGTACGAACCTGCCCGCTTCGAAAACCGGACCTCTTCCCCGCCCTGTTCCACGGTCACCATCTGATGCAGCACGTACTCGGGGTAGCCGTCCGGGCGACCCAGGGCCTGGAGCCCGGCACGCACCCGGTCCACTGTGCTGTGGTGGTCGGACCCCTGCACGTTGACCACCTCGCGGAAGCCTCTGTCCCACTTGGACATGTGGTACGCGACATCCGGGAGGAAATAGGTCGGTGATCCGTCGCTCTTGACCATGACGCGGTCCTTCTGGTCACCGAACGCGGTGGTGCGAAGCCAGGCTGCGCCGTCCTTCACGTAGGTAAGCCCGGTGGCGTCGAGATCCTGGATGGTGGCGGCTACCCGGCCGTCGGCGTAGAGGCGTGTTTCCGGATAGTACTCGTCGAAGCGGACGCCGAACTCGGCCAGATCCCGCTCCTGTTCAGCGCGCAGGGCGCGAACCGCGTGCCGGCGCATTGCCTCCATGGCCGCGTCGCTGTCGTCATTCTCGTAGCGGTTGCCGACCTGGTCACGGAACGAGCGCGCAATGTCCACAACGTACGCGCCGTGGTACCCGCCCTCCGGCACTGCCGCCTCGTGGCCGAGCAGCTGCTGGTACCGGGCGCGCACGCTTGCCGCCAGCCTTTCGATCTGCGCGCCGGCGTCGTTGAAATAGAACTCCCGGTGCACACGCCACTCGGACCATTCGAGGAGACTCGCGATCGCATCTCCCAGGGCGGCCTGACGACCATGCCCCAGATGGAGCGGACCGGTGGGATTGGCCGACACGAACTCCACCATGATCTCGCGTCCGCGCCCGCTGGCATTGCGGCCGTACGCATTGTCCGCCTGCTGTATCTCGTGAAGAACCCGCCCCACCGCCGACTCTTCCAGGAAGAAGTTGAGGAATCCCGGGCCGGCGATCTCGATCCGGTCCACGCCCCTGATCCCCTCCAGCCGCGCCCTCAACTCCAGCGCGATCTCGCGGGGCGCCCGGCGAAGCCGCGACGAAAGCGCCAGGGCCACGTTCGAGGCCAGATCGCCGTGGTCCGCGTCCTTCGGCCGGTCCAGCCGGAAGCGCACGTCCGCGGCGCCGAACTCGCCGGCCGCCTGGCGCAGCGCGTCCGAGATCCGCTCGGCGGGCATCGACCTAGCAGCCCGTGGACGGAGCCGCCCGCGCACCGAGAGCGGTGAGGCGCCGGGCAGGCAAGGCGCGATGAAGGGCCAGTAGCAGCGCTACGGGTCCGAGGAGTAACGCAGAGCGCGGCCCCAACAATCCAACATGTAAAGTAAACATGACATGTTGTAAACTGTGATTTACAGCGTGACGAGGTGAGGCCGAGCGTCCGGCCCGGATGCATCGCCGCTCGAATGCCGGGGGGATTTTGTCCGCGGGCTCCTAGGGACGACTCGCCCCTCCACGGTGGATGACACCGATGATCAGCCCGAACAGTCCGAATTGGAGTAGCAGGTAGGCTGTTTCCATCCAGGCGAACGTCCACACTCCCGGCACCGTCTGTTTGGCGACGAAGGCGAGCACGTGTGACGTCCAGAAGAATGCGCCTGCAATGAAGGCGAACCTGACCCCTCGCTGAAGTGAGGTGCCCTCGGTTCTCAGCATCGGAAACAGAGCGGAGAGCAGAAGGCCCTGTAGCACGATGGCAAGCAGACCGAGCAGAAAGTCGGGCTCGCCCTCGAAGTAGCCGAACGATTCATATCTCTCCCTGAACAGGAGCACATGCCACCCCACGGCAAGGGAGAAGGTGCAGATCGTATAGGCGGCAGTTCCCAGGATCAGCTTCCTGACGTTCATCATCACTACTCCGTGTTCGACCCGATTATTCCAGCAGCCCCGCCAGTGCCGAAGCTCCCTCCAGGCCGGTGTCGCCACGCGCAAGTTCGTGCCGCTGCGAGCGGGAAAGCCATGTCACCTGGCTGCCCGACACGGTCCGCGTCACGGCGAGCACATCGTCGATCTGCTCCGCGACGGCTGCAACGTGGGAGATCACTCCTACCATCCGGCCTTTCCCCGACACCGCCGAGAGCGCCTCGATGGCAGAGTCGAGGTTGCTGCGGTCCAGCGACCCGAAGCCCTCGTCCAGGAAGAGCGACTCGAGGCGGCCGCCGCTCCGGGCCATCATCTCAACCATCCCCAGCGCGAGCGCCAGCGACCCGATGAACTGCTCTCCGCCGGAGAGGCTGGCGGGAGAGCGCGCCTCGCCTGAGTCGTTGTCAACCACGAGCCACTCCTGGTCCTCGTGGCCGCCCGGGTCGGCGAACGCGTAGCGGCCGCCGGTCATCTCCTCCAGCATCCGGGACGCGTACACCAGAAGGTCACGCGACCGCCGCAGCGTGAGCCACTTGAGGAAAGCTCCAGGCTTGAGCGCGGCATCGAGGTCCCCCAGCGCGAGTTCCAGGGCGGCGACCTCGTCGGCGGTGTTCCGGAGCTCCAGGACATCGTCGAGGACCGCGGCGAACGCCTCCCGGGCGCGTTGGGCGTCCCGGGCAACGTAGCGGGCGTCGTCGGCAAGCGCGGCGGTGCGTTGAACCAGGGTGTCGAGGTCGGTGGCGTCGGCGGACAGGTCCAGCTGGCCGGCGATTCTGCGCGCCTCCGTCCGGGCCTCGTCCGCGGCGGCGATGGCGTCGCGACGGAGGCCCCCCGCCAGCTTCAACGCCTCGGTCATCGCGTCACGAAGCCGGTCGATCCCGTCCCTGAGGGCGTCCGTCTCGACCGGATAGTAGAGCGCGGCGGGGATTGCGATGTCGGAGAGCGGGGATCCGGACCCGTCGGAGCCCGATTCGGAGCTCAATGAACGGACGGCGTCCGCCAGCGCGGATCGCTGGTCGCCAACCGCGCGTACAATTGTCTGGAGCGGCGCTTCGACCTCGGTCCTGCGGGTCTCGCCGACCTGCTTCAGCGCCGTTCTCGCGTCTTCGATGCCCGTGCGCAACCGGTCCCGCTCCTGCTCGCGCTGCCGGAGGATCGCTTCGCGCTCCCGGACTGCATACAGGGCGCGGTCCACAGATGTTGTATCCACCGTTTCCAGATCCACGGGATCCGACGGCAAGACCAGACGAGGACGGAAGAGCGAAGGAATGGACTGAAGGTTCCGGTTCAAGCCATCCACAGCCGACTGCACGGCGTCGCGGGTCGTGCGGATCTGTCCCCTGGTGTGCTTCAGAGACTGCCGGGCGGAGTTCTCGTCGATCAGGGCTCGCCTCTGCGCATCGATGAGGCTCGCTGCCTCCTTGCCGTGCTCGTCGAGCCTGGCCTCGGCGTCGCGGAGGCGTCGCTGCACCGGCGCAAGAATCTGCTCCCGGTCGGGGAGCGGCTCGTTATCCGCACGCGAAACCGGCTCCTCCAACCCGGCCGCGCGTTGCAGCCGCTCCAACGCGGCGCTTGTCTCGGAGCCGTGCTCTTCCACCGTCCTCTCGATGTCCGCCATCGTCTGCCGCGCGGTTTCCTCGCGTGCCTTGAGCCCGGCCGTGGTTCCGCGCAGATCGCGAACTCGCGACCGCGCCGCCTCGAGCGCCTGCCGCGCGTCGTCAAGACCCTGATCGGGCGGCGCGGCCCACCCCTCGGGCAGGTCGCGCCGACAGATGGGACATTCGTCGCCCGTGTGCAGTCCGTGGGCAGCAGCGGCAGCGGCGTTCCCACGCTGTGCGGCGGCCAGTGCCGCCTCCGCCCGCCCGGCTTCGTCCTTCGCGCGATCTTCGTCGGTCGCTGCGGTGGCGAGCCGCGCCACCATGTCAGCAATCTCCTCGCGCCGCCTGGCCCGCTCGCCACGCGTCGAGAGGAGGCGGTTCAGCATTTCGTCGCACCTTTCATACAGAAACTCGACACCAGTCACGCGATCGCGGGCGGATTTGACGGCATCTCCGAGGGGCCCTTCCCGCACGGAATGCCGCGCCAGCCGATCGTTGGCTGCCTCGAGCGCCAGCAAGGAGCTGTCCGCGTTCCTGCCAGCCGCGGCCTCGTCTGAAATCAGCGCCCGCAGCGTCGTGGCGCTCTCGACGGCGCGTCGGGCCTGTTCCGGGAGCGCGCTCAGCGCAGCCAGCGCCTGCGCCACCTCTTGATGGTCGGGGCCGTCGTCGGTCGGGATGCTGTGCAGGTCGCGCTTCAGGTTGGTGTGCCGGCTCTCCAGTTCTGCTTGCTCGGCGTCGATGCGCCGCCGGGCCTCTGCCACGGGAGCAAGCCGGGCCGCGAGCTTGTCCATCGCCTCCGGCGCGACCGTCGCGTCGACGTGCTGCGCAGCCGCGATGACGGCATCGGATTGTCGGAGGGTGTCGCACGCGTACTCGGCCCGCTCCCTGAGCTTGGCCAGCGCCTGGGCGTGCCGCGTCGCTTCGCCGGAAAGCTCGGCCAACTGGTCAAGATGCTGCTGCGGATCGTCCGGCCAGCGTGCCACGCCGTCCTGCAAGCGCGCCCCGAGCGTCCGGACCTCCTGCAGCCGCCGCCCCACGACCTCGCCTGCCGCCTCCAGATCGTGGGTGCGCCACACCTGGCGCAGGATCTCGGTGCGGTCTCGCGGTTTGTCCTCGACCAGGAGTCGTGCGAATCGCCCCTGCGGAAGTACAACGGTGCGGAGGAAGGCGTCGCTGTCGAGCCCGATCAACGCCTCGACGCGGTCGTTGACCTGCCGCACCTGCTCGACCTTCTCGAGCGTCTCTCCGCCGGGACCGAAGCAAACCAGCTGAGCCTGGGCCGGCCGGAGTCCCCCCGCCCCCGCCCTCCGGTCCACGCGCGTGACCTCCCACTCCTGACCGGCCACACGGAAGCGCAGCACCACGCGCATCGTGTCCGACGTGTCGTTCATGAGTTCCTGCTTGGACCGTCCGCTTACCGACGTCTGGCCGTACAGAGCGTAGGTCATCGCCTCGAGGATCGAGGACTTCCCGGCGCCGGTATCTCCGATGACGGCGATCTGCGTGCGATGGCCGAAATCGATCTTCACCTCGGCCCGGAAGGACCGCAGTCCCTCGATGGAGATTCCGAGCGGCCGCATCCGATCAGCCCGTGTCCCCGGGGACGTCGGTCTCCAACCCGTGGCTCAACGCGCGCAGAGCCGCTTCGGCGCGTATCGTGAGCGCCGTCACCCCGAAGTCCGTCGCCCCCTCGTCCTCCGGCCCGGCCACGGCCTCGCGAAACAGTGCCAGAACCGTGTCTCGCGGCGCCTTCGTCGCCCTGCCCGTCGCCGCCGTGCTCCGCCACTCATCGAAGAGATCCTCGATGGAGGGTTCCTCCCCACCGTCGGTCCCGGCGATTGCCTTGACGGGCCGGTTGGCCACTTCGTTCACCAGGTTGAAGATCACGCACTTCGGCGACCACTCGGCCACCCGGTCCGCCAGGTCGGGTATCGGGTCGTCGGACCTGACCACCGCCTTGAGGAAGCAGCCGTCGAGCGCCGCATTCGCAGCTCGAGCCTCCAACTCGCCGAGGCTGCCGTGGAACTCGACCAGCGGCCGCCCCGGAGGCAGCTCCCGTTCACCGATTTGCACGTCGTCTCCGATCGTGACCACGACCGCGTGCTTGCTCTGGAGACTCTCGCCGTAGTCCAGCGGGATGAGCGACCCCGCATACCGGCCGCGCGCGCTTCCCGGCAGCTGCTGCGGGTCGTGGATATGCCCGAATGCGCAGTAGAGCGCGCGGTGCAGACCCTTCGTGTGCGTGGCGTGGTCCTCGCCCACCGTGAAGCGCCGTTCCGACTTGCCCGGCCGCGCCCCGTCGACGTGCAGGTGCGCCGTGTAGAGGACGATGCCGTGTGGGCCGGCCGCTTCACGCGCGCCGCCGACCACCTGGTCGTTGAGACTGCGGATGCCGTCGGCGTAGTCGCCCTCGAAGCGTGAGGCGTCGCCCGTCGCGTAGTCGGTGATCGCGCCTGGCGGGATGAATGGCACGCACGCGAGGGCGACGGGGACCTCCGCGAGCCCGTCGAACTCCAGGACGCGCGGGGCGGTGACGAACCACAGGCGCCGCGGCGATGCCATGCCCGCCATCTCGTTGAGGACGTCGAACAGGTCGCTCGAGTCGTGGTTGCCGCGGATCACTACGGTTGGCGCCATGCGCGCCAGCCTTTGCAGAGCCGTAACGCCGAGTTGCAGTGCCGGGTATGGAGGCCGGTAGGCGTCGAAGAGGTCGCCTGCGTGGATGATCAGGTCGGGGCGCTCGGTGGCGGCCATGTCCAGCAGCGCACGCAGCGCTGCGCGGTGGTCTTCCGTCCGATCGTGGCGCCCCAGCCTTGCCCCAAGATGCCAATCGGCGGTGTGAAGGAGTTTCAAGGCTCTGCCCCTATAACTCCACCTTCTGCCCCGACATCGCCGCGAGGTTGGACCGGATCGCCTCCGTCCGCTCCCGGTCACCCGTCTCGTCCGCCTCGGCCTCGTCCGGGTTGGTGGCAAAGGGCGGGAAGGGGAAACGCAACGGGATCGGCTCGGGAACGATCGGCTGCGACAGCACCATGGTCCCGGGCATGAAACGCGACGCCCGTTCGCGCAGTGCCGACGAAAGGAACCGGTAGGCGTCGGCCTCGCTGGCGTCGAGCCGTCCGGCCACCTTGAGCGACGCATTGCGGGGGAGCGCCGGGGCGACCGCCGAGGCAGCCTGCTGGGCGCCCACGAGGAGCACGCCCAGTGACCGTCCCCTCTCGGCGATGTCCACGAGCAACTCCCGCAGCGGGGAGAACCCCTTCGCGGGTGCGTACTTGTTGAGCTCGTCGAGTACCACGAACCGCAGCGGAACGCGTCCTGTCCCCTGCTTCTCGCGCCATACGCCGTCCAGCAGCGAGCCTACCACAAAGCGCTGGGCGTCGTCGTGAAGGGTGGAAATGTCCACCACGTGCAAGCGGGCGTTTTCCGACGACACCGGCTCCAGGCCGCAGCCGATCAGCGGCCCGATGTGCTTGCGGAGCCGCAGGAGGCGGCGCAGATAGGCCTGGCGGGTGCCCGACTGAGTGCGCCCGAACCAGGCCTTCAGGGCCTCGTCGTCGTCCCGGTTGGCCATCTTCTCGGTGAAGTCGACGAAATCCCCGAAATCCTCCATCACATGGCCGGCGCCCGCCGGCACCGATTCCGGTTCCTTCGCCGCGAGTCGGTCCGGGTCGAAGCTCGTGTCCTCGGGCACCGTCGGGAGGATCACCACCGCACCCTTCCGGCCGCCCTCGAGCCGCCGGAGGTGCCGCAGAAGCTGAATGCGGAACTGCTGCTCGATGAAGCCGACCTGAGTCGAACGGTCGTCCTCGGAGGTGAAGCAGAACTGCAGAAGCTGATCGCGGATGAAGCGCTCCGGGGTCCATCCGTAGGCGTGCACATCGGCAGTGTCGCGGGACTTGACGCCGGGGACGGTTCCCGAGACACCGGGACGGCGGGGAGCGTAAAGCCGTACCGAGCGGAAGGGACCGGGATTGTCGACGCCCAGCGCGCGCCACTGCGTGCGGGCGTGGGGCCGGCCCGGGAACTCGGAGTTGGGGCGATCGAGGTGGAGCAGGTCTTCGCCCTTCGTATTGAACACGAGCGCGCGCACGTTCTCGCGTTCGGCACGGCCTCCCAGCAGCGCCATCCCGGTTTCGGTCTCCAGGAGCTGGTAGAGGATGTAGAGCGCGTACGACGTCTTGGTCGCGACGCCCGAGATGCCGGAGATGGAGAAGTGCCCGCCGGAACGGCCGTCGACGAAGCGCATGTCGGCGTAGACCGGCTCGCCCCCCATGTCCACGCCGACGGGGAGCTTGCCGCGCTTCATTTCGTCCTCGAAGAGGGCCATGGCGCGGTCCGCTCCCACGGCGCGCATGGCGGCGGAGCCCGCGTTGGGGGCAACGAAGAGTTCGGGAACAACGCGCAGCACGCGCACCTCGGCAAGCCGCACGTGCTCGGCGGGCATGACCCGGTCGACGACGCGCGCCGTGTCCGAGGGCAGGTCGGCGCCTTCGAAGCGACTGAGCAGTTCCGTGACGATCCCGTAGTGGGTGACTTTCGTCCCGCCGGGGAGCTCGGTGCGGACTGCGACCAGTTCGTCCAGCTGGACGGTCACATCCGGATCGAGGACCACCCGGAAGTCGCGCGAATTCGTCCCGCTCGCGCCGTCCACGAGCCCGACGCGGGTGTCCGCCGGGGAACCTCCGCCCCGGCCGCCCACCGCCTCGCCGTCCTGGTCTCTCACGCGGCCTCCTCGTCAAGGTTGTGCTGCATGACGGCTTCTCGAACGGCACGCAGCGCGAGCCGCGAGTCCCCCAGGAGGTGATGAAGGTGCTCTTCGAGCGCCGCAACGGGGGTCAGGTTGACAGGCGCGCGGGCGTTGCGGTGCGGCGCCGAGGCAAAAGCGGGAAGCCAGCGCGCGGCGCGGTCGACCGTGGCGACGGCCTGGTCGCTGCCCGAACTCGCGGGCACCTCCAGGCGCACGATCCCCGCCCATGGTCCCGCCCACGGACCCGCGTCGCCCACCCGGATGTAGCACGCGTACCGCTCGTCCTTCATGACGAACAGGCTTGTCCGCTCGCCGACGGCCAGGCGCGGTACGGTCTGCCAATGCTCGACCGCGAGCGTGCGCCGGTGGTGGGTCTTCACGTACCCGACCACGGGAGCGGTGCGGCTGTGGCGGAGGCCATGCAGCGGTCCATCGAAAACGACCAGCCAGCCCTCCGCCACCAGGCGGTCGGCGATGTCGGCTTCGGTGTCCCGCATCAGGCGCTGCAGGTGCTGAGACGCCGCATGGGGTTCCTCGCTGTCGACGGAAAGAGATGTCCAGCGCCAGCCCCCGGGGTGCGGCCGGAGCCGCACCTGCTGTCCGCCGGAGAAGATCACCGCGCGACCGATCTCCGCGTGCCGGATGGCCGCCGGGCCGTCCGGGCCGATCAGTAC
>CAZRQE010000189.1:0-25489 GCA_964602175.1 uncultured Gemmatimonadaceae bacterium
CACGGCGAGACCGCCAGCGTGCCCTTCGAGGGCATCTACCTGCGGACCGCGTCGATCATGGGCACGGTCACGGTCGAGGGCACCGGCCTCGGCGAAGTCACCGTCACGCTGCAGGGCGAGGGCGAAGAGGACGAGACCTCGACCAACGCCGCCGGGCAGTTCTCCTTCACGGATCTGCACGCGGGCGAGTACTCGGTCGGGATCACCGGCTTCGACGACGACGAGTACGGCTTCGAAGTCACCACGGCGACGGTCACGGTCGCGCTCCAGGAGACGGCTTCGGTGCCGTTCGAGGGCATCATGCTGCGCACGGCCGGGATCGCGGGTACGGTCACGGTCGAGGGTCATGCGATCCCCGGCGTGACGGTCACGGTGACGGGCGGCCCGAAGGACGAAGAGCATGAGACGATGACCAACGACGCCGGCTACTACATGGTCGACGATCTGCACGCGGGCGACTACGCGGTCGCGATTTCGGACTTCGACGCGAACGAGTACGAGTTCGAGGCGACGACGCAGAGCGTGTCGGTGGGCCTGCGCGAGACGGCGACGGTGGCGTTCCAGGGCGAGCTTCTGCGCACGGCCGGCATCAGCGGCCGGGTGAGCGTGGAGGGCCTGGGCCTGAACGGAATCACGGTCACGCTTTCGGGCGACGCCGACGCGACCGACGTAACGGCGGATGGCGGACAGTATGCCTTCACCGGCCTGGCCGAGGGCGACTACACGGTTGCCATCGAGGGCTGGGACGAAGACGCGTACGAGTTCGAGACGTCCAGCGCCGATCTGGCGGTGGCGCAGGACGAGGCGGTGGTTCAGAACTTCGACGGCTTGCACACGCGGACCGCCTCGGTCAGCGGCATGCTCTTCCTCGACGAACTCGATGGCGACGGGAGGCATACCGACGGTGAGCCGGCCTTCGCACAGGCGCGCGTTCCGGTTCTGCTGAATGGCCCCGGGGTCAACGACGTGCAGGTTGGCATGACCGGCGAGGACGGCAGCTACGCCTTCGAGAACCTGATGGCCGGCACCTACCGAATCCTGGTTGACGTGTCCGAGGAACTCGTGGCTGCGCTGACCGCGGGCGGCTACCGCTTCGCGGGCGAACTCACCGGCAATGTGGTGAGCGTGGCCGCCGCCGAAGCCGCGACCGTCAACTTCCCCTTCCGGATCGTCATGCAGACGATCGTGGCTGGGGCGGTGCTCGGGTACGCGGACGCCGAAGCGCACGGCCTCCCGATGGCCGGCGTGTCGCTGGAGCTGTACCCCAACGCCGACGACGCCGACAACGGCGCGAACCTGCTCGGCTCGGCGACGACCGACGAAAGGGGCGCGGCGGTATTCCACTTCCCGCGCGCCGACGACACCGGCCCGGGCGGACAGGGCACCGACCACCTGGTCTTCATCAAATACACGGGCGCGGCTATTCCCGGAATCGTTGCCTCCGACAACGAGGACATCGAGGTCTCGTATGCGTCGACCGCCCGGGTCAGCCAGGCTCCGACCGCCGTGCGGGTGCTCAACACCATCGCCAACTTCCAGTGGCAGGTGAGGAGCGACGCCGACGCCAAGGACGGCAACAAGCTCCTCGGAGGCTGGACGGCGACCAATGGCGTGGCGACCGACGGGGACGGTCTGGCCAGGCTCACAGCCGCGGTCGCCGTGGCCGACCTGCCGGTGACCTTCGGGGTTGCAATCGACGACAGGGCCTCCCAGCCCGACGGCGGTGAGCGCTGGACTCAGTCGGCCGGCCTTTCGCATACCCACACGGGTCTCGAGCATCCGGCGCTGAACACGCACGCGGCCAACGACATCGGCGCCGTCTACGTGACCTGGACGACGCAGTCGCTCACGCTCGGCGTGTACCGTGAAGTCGATGACGAGGAGGGCTTCACCGACTACCGGGGTCCAGGCAACGGCGCGCCCAACGGCGACCACCGGCCCAACTCCGAGGTGGGTGCGGACATGGTCGTCGAACTCCTGACCCGGGACGATCGCGACCGGCTCCGGTTGTACGACGAGTGGGATGACGACTGTGATGACGACGGTCTGGAAGAGGATCCCACCGACGCGCAGGACGCCACGGGCGATTTCGAGGATGGCACGATCACCTTCCGTTGTCTGCCCGCGAACGAGGAGTTCACGGTTCGCTTCAAGCCCGGCGACGGCCGCGAGCAGATCGACTACGGCTACGATGAGATCGAGACCTTTGGCGACGACCTCGACTTCGGCATGACCGTGGGCGCCTTCGGTGCCAGGAGCGGGGCCGGCCCCGAGGTGCGGATGTGCTCGGCTTCGGCAGTCGACACGACCGACGACTGGTGCGCAACCTTCGCGTACCAGTGGAACACCGGCACGGTGCACGGCAGGGTGGGCTACGAGTGGGGCCACGAGGTTGTCGTCGAGCCCGAGACCGGACAGGGCGCGATCGGCGACGAAGCCGAGACCGACTTCGACGGCGAATACGGCATCGGCCGCCTCCAGGACGGCGTGTACACGGCGACCGCCACTTCCGGGGACGCCGACTACCAGATCCTCACGCCTGCCCAAGAAGAGGGAATCGTACTCTTCCACAACGAGGCGTGCTGGGCCGACCCCGGCCCGGGCAACGCCGCCTGCGCAGGTGAGAGGCTGGATGAGGGCAAGGATGCCGACGGCAACACGACGTACACCTACGTCAATGCGTACATCAAGATCTGGGAGACCGGCAGGCTGGGTCTGGCCATCGCCGGCTATGTCGCCAACGACGGCCAGGACGGCGAGGGCCGGGACGGCCTGCTGCGGGGCGACGAATCGATGGCCGGCATCACGATGACGCTCTTGAATTCGGCAGGCACAGCCCGCCTCGCGACCACGGAAACCGACGCCGGCGGATTCTACTCCTTTGACGACCTGGCGGCGGGCAACTACCTGGTCCTTGCGGGCAGGGCTTCCAACGCCGTGGCAATCCACAATATCTCGCGGCACCCCAGGACAGGCGCCTGGCGCTTTGTGACGTATAAGTCGGCGAGGGCCCAGGATTACCCGGCGTTCCCGGCCGAGGCCGATTTGCCCAAGCCCTACTGGGATCGTGCAAACAGTGTCGGTGGCCGCATGGGGCAGCCGACCACGACGTACACGGTCGGCACGGGCGATGACGCCGAGTCGGGCACGCTCTACAACTTCGCCCTGGTCTACACCGACGGCGAGGTTTCGGGCCGGGTGAACAACCTGAGCGGATCCAACGGGAGCATTGACGTCATCATCAGCACCCCCAGCCCGTTGGACGACGACGCGAAGGTCGAGACCAGCGGCAGCGGCAACTTCGGGCTTGCCGGCCTGATCGAGGCGAAGGGCTACACGGCCGAGATCGAGGACGCCGGATTCGCGCCGCCCTGCAGGGGTGATGACGGAGAGCCTGACGACGACGTCGAGGCTGATGATGGTGGTTGCGGTACGGATAGTAATGGTGATGCCCGCGAACGGTTCCCGACCAGGCTCACGGCCGAAATCCACGGCGAGAACGACCACCAGAACATGGGCACCCTCGTCGTCTACGATGAGCGGCTGTCCGCCGAGGACGGGATGACCGGAATCGAGGTCATGGGTCAGACCGCGATCGGTGGGTTTGACGTGGACCTGGGAGGGACCGTCACTCAGGACGCGACGGCTGCGTCGACAGGGGTTACCCTTGGCATCGCCACTCCCATCACCTACTCCTCGGCTTCGGTGGAAATCGACGCGGACATCTCCGGTGACGCCGATATGGTCGTCATGAAGGGCAGTAGGGTTTGCGCCGGTGGCGTGTGCGAGCTGGACTACAATCGGACGCCGGACGACGGTAGTGGCGACGAGACTGCCACCCCCGCAAGCACCGCCATCACAGTCAGGGTCACCGCCGAGAACGGCTACAACGACCATGACTACAACTTCACCGTGGCGCGCGCCAACCCGCGCGACAACCTGCCGGAGGGCCTCGCTGCCACCGATGGGGACGACGGTACCACCGAGTCCGTAGGGTTCACGGCGACTGCAACCGTCTGGACGCTTTCGGCCGAAGCCGGGGCGACCGTTGAAATCGCCTTCGACTTCAAGACGGTCGACTTCCCGGTCGGCCACCCGCGTGCGGGCGACGCGATGTGGTGCCAGACCGCCACGGTCACGGATGCCGGCACGGATCTGACCGCGAAGGAGGCAGCGCGTGGCGACGAGTGTGACGGCATGCGGTTCGACGTAGACATGCCGGCGACAGCGGGACACGAAAGAAACCTGACCGTCAGGATCACGTCCGAGGACGGCGTGGCGAGGACGACCTACATCAGGCTGACCGCCACCTGATCCACCCCAATCCTCTCGCAACCCCGACGAGAGGCCGCAGGGATCGCCCCCGTCCGGTTCGCCGGGCGGGGGCGACTCTTGTCAAGTCACCCAAGCTTGCGACAAGCCGCCGCCCCGAACCACTTTCCCGCGGTCCGCCACAGCGACGCCCCAATCGCAAGGCGCCACCCGCAGGAGCCAACCATGAGGCACCCGATCCTCCGTCCGTTCTCCCTCCCCACCGCAACTTCGGCAACCCGCGGGAAGGATCTCACCCGTATTCGCGCGGCCATCCTTCCAGGGAGACCCCTGCGTGGACTGCTGACGCTCCCCGTCCTGGCGGCCGCCTGCGGCTCCCCATACCCGCCGCCACCCGACACCGCGCGCGACCCGGTCGTCGACACGCTGCACGGCGTCGAGTTCGTTGACGACTACCGCTGGCTCGAGGACCAGTACAGCCCCGAAACGCGGGCGTGGATCGACGCGCAGAACGCCTACGCCGAACTCATCGTGAGCGATACCGCGCTGCGTGCGGAACTGGAGGCCCGCCTGCGCGAAATGATGGACGTTCCCGGGGCGCTCTTCCCCCGCCGGGCAGGAGACTACGAGTACTTCTCGTTTCGGCCGCCGGGCCGGGAGGTGGGCGCAATCTACCGGCGTCCCGCACCCGAGGAGCGCGACCACACGCCGATCGACCCGGCAGGCGACTTCGAAATGGTGATCGACCCCCTCGACATCCACCCCGACGGCACGACGAGCGTTGGCATCCGCGACTTCTCGCCGGACGGCAACCTCATGCTGTACGCGATTCGGGACGGGGGACGGGACGAGGTCTCGATCCGGGTGCGCGACCTCACCACCGGCGAGGACCTGCCCGACCGGCTGCCGAACTTCCTCTACGGCGGGATCTCGTTCAACGACGACGGGACCGGGTTCCACTACGTCAGCCGGTCGCGTGAGACCGGTGGGCGGGTGCGGCTCCACATGCTGGGGACGAACATCGCGGACGACGAGGAGTTGTTCGGCGAGGGGCACGGGCCGGAGAAGTTCGTGGGGTTCTCGCGGGGAGGCGACGGCCGCTACACGGTCTACACCGTGCAGCACGGCTGGGCGCGCGTCGATGTCCACCTGCATGATGCGCAGGCAGGCGGCGAGGTGCGGCCGCTGATCGTCGGCGCCCCGGCCCGCTTCCGCACCCGCTTCGTGGGGGACGAACTCTGGCTGCTGACGAACCTGGACGCACCGAAGAACCGGATCGTCGCGGTGGACCCGGCCAGCCCCGACCCCGACCCCGCCAACTGGCGCGTCGTGCTTCCCGAAGCCGACGACCTGCTGACCGGCTACCAGGTCATCGACGAGAAGATCTACACCGACTACCTGCACAACGTCAGCAGCCGGATCGTGCGCTTCGAGATGGACGGCACCCGCATCGACGAGATCCCGATCCCCGAACACACCGTCGCCAACCTGCGCTCGTGGCGTGAAGGGACCGCGCTGCTCACCCTGAACTCGCTCGTCACCCCGTCCCACATCCTCGAGATCGACCTCGAGACGATGGAGACCACCGAGTGGCTGCCGTCGGCCGTCCCCTTCGACAGCGACGCCTACGAGATCAGTCAGCACTGGTACACCTCCGCCGACGGCACCCGCGGTCCCCTCTACGTCGCCCACCGCAAGGGGTACGTGCCCGACGGAGACACGCCCACGCTGCTCTACGGCTACGGCGGTTTCAACGTGAACCTCCTGCCCCGCTTCGACGCGCGGGCCGCGGTGTGGATGGAGCGGGGCGGCGTCTACGCCATCGCGACGCTGCGCGGCGGCGGCGAGTTCGGCGAGGACTGGCACCGCGACGGCATGCTCGAAAACAAGCCCAACGTCTTCGACGACTTCATCGCGGCAGCGGAGTGGCTCATCGAGGCCGGCTACACCAACCCCGGCCGACTTGCGATCCGGGGCGGCAGCAACGGCGGGCTCCTCGTCGCCAGCGCGATGACCAGGCGGCCGGATCTGTACCGCTCCGTCTACTGCGGCGTCCCGGACCTCGACATGGTGCGCTTCCACCGGTTCACCGAGACCAACAACATCCCTGCGCTGCTCGAGTACGGGAATGCGGCGGTGAAGGAGGAGTTCGACGTGCTGCGGACGTTCTCGCCGTACCAGAACGTGCGCGACGGCGTGGACTACCCGGCCATGATCATCATGCAGGGGGATCTGGACACGCGGGTGCCGCCGTTGCAGGCAAGGAAGATGGCGGCACGGATGCAGGCGGCGACGGCGTCGGGTCTGCCGGTGATTCTGGACTACGATCCACGCGCGGGGCACGCGGGGGGGCGGACGTTCAGCCGGAGCGTGAGGAACGCGGCGATGGAGCTGGCGTTTCACATGGGACAGCTGGGGATGGGTGGGGAGGTGGTCCGATGATGATGCGCCGGATCTCCGGGCCTGTCAGCGCCCTCTCGATCACCCTGGCGCTAGCGCCCCTTACGCCCCTCGCCGCCCAGTGCGACGACTGCGTCTTCCCCGGTGAAAGCTGGGAAGTGGTACGCGGTACCGGCCTCGCCGGGTACGGCTGGGACCCGGACGCGCTCCAGCAAGCCGCCGCCTTTCTACGGGACAGCGCGAACTCGACCGGCGTCGTGGTCGCGCACAAGGGCCGTGTCGTCTTCACCTTCGGCGACGTCGAGGAACTCTCGTACCTCGCCTCCGTACGCAAGAGCATCCTGGCGATCCTGCACGGCCCGTGGGTCGAGAACGGCGTCATCGACCTGGACGCCACGCTGGAGGATCTCGGCATCGACGATGTGGGCGGCCTGCTCCCGATCGAGCGGCAGGCCAGGGTCGACCACCTGATCACCGCCCGTTCGGGCGTCTATCACCCCGCCTCCAACGCCGGCGACAACCTGGCCGACGCGCCCCCGCGCGGCTCGCAGCAGCCGGGCACCTACATGCTCTACAGCAACTGGGACTTCAACGCGGCAGGGGCGGTGTTCGAACAGCTCACCGGACGCGACATCTACGACGAGGCGCAGGCCCAGCTGGCCATTCCCCTCGGGTTCGAGGACTGGGACCGCTCCATGCAGCGAAAGAGCGGAAACCTGAGCCTCTCGCGAAACCCCGCGTACCATTTCTGGCTCTCCACGCGGGACATGGCGCGCATCGGCCACCTGATGCTCAACGAGGGCGCGTGGAACGGCGAGCAGGTTATCTCGCGGGAGTGGGCGCGGCGCATCGTCAGCGTGGTCACCCCGCTGGAGGAGATGAACCCGCCGGGCAGGCGCGACGGTTACTTCGGGTACGGGTACATGTGGTGGGTCTTCGACGGTCCGCGGGTAAGTGGCCCGTTCGAGGGTGCGTACACGGGGAGGGGGGCGGTGGGGCAGTGGATCAGCGTGTTTCCCGCACTGGATCTGGTGGTCGCGCACAAGACGAAGTCGGCGTATGGGCGGACGACGAGCTGGCGTTCGTGGCAGAGGTTGATCGAGTTGCTGTTCGAGGCGGGTGGGGTGGAGATGAGTGGGGGGTATCCCTGGGAGGGAGGACCCCGGCCGCGGTGACCGCCATCAGAAGATGTCGCCGGTGGGCGGATTCCGTGGCCTCGCACCGTCTCCCAGCCGCTTCTGCGTCGCGTATTCGAGCTTGACGATCTCCGACATCCTCATGCGCTCCGTGCGCATCGACCTCAGCAAGCCGTTTCTTTCGCGCAAGCGCGCCGACTCCCCCGAATAGGTCCAGTACTCCTCCGTTCCGACCTCGAAGTCCCCTGCCCTTTCAGCGAGGCGGTCCAAAGTCGCACTCGTCTCGGCAATCTGCTCCTGCAGGTATTGGACCTGCACATCCAGCCGTGCCAGCTCCTTGAGCACGTCCTCTTCGGTGCCGTTGTAGTAGTAGCTGATCGACTCGTCGCTCAACTGAGGAATGGTGTAGTGGCGCCGCTGAGGACCGGCCTCGGCATCCACGCGTTCCATGACCTGCGCCGCGTCCTCCCCCGAAATCACCTCGCGGGCGAGATTCTCCTCCTTGGTCCAGTTCACGCAGGCGCCAGCCAGCGAGATCGTCAGGCACACGATCCCGGCACCGAGTGCAATGCCGACCCGCTGCCGCAACGTCAAGTCCTTGTCTGCGAAGTTCTTCATGGTTTCCAACCTTTCCTTGAGCGTGAGGGACCGGGCCGACATGCTCGCCGCCACGGCCGGTAGGGGGAATTGCGTCGGGGTGTGGGTGTGAGCCAGCAACTCGGCGTACCGGCTCGGGCGTACAATGTCCGCGGCCAACACCTCGGCATCGCACGAGGTCTCGCGGCTCCGCTCGATCCCGCGCCGGAGCAGATGAACCAGGGGGTGGAAGGCGAAGACCGCTGATGTCAGGCATTCGAGCAGGGCCCAGACGCTGTCACAACGCCGTACGTGGATGAGTTCGTGGGCGAGCACGGTTCTGAGCGAATCGGGTGAATCGAGGAGCGCCGGCGGGACGACGATGACAGGGCGCCGAGCACCGTAGGTAAGGGGGGCGCTGTCCGGCGGACCTTCCAGCAAATCGACGGGCCGCCGAACTCCCAGCCGCCCCGCGAGCCCTCGCAGCAGCGCGTTCGCCGCAGGATCAGAAACCCGGGGCGCCGCAGAGCGGAGCTTGCGGAGACGGTACAGATCGGCCGCGAGCATCGCGAGCCGAACGACCGCGAGTACGATGACGACACAGGTTGCCAACCCCAGCAGCGCTGCGATGATCCCCACCGCGGCACCTCCAGCACCCGGAGTCGGGGAGACTTCCGCTCCGGGAATCGGGGTGCCCGAGGAAAGTCCCGCCGGCACCGTCGACGTTAGCGGCTCGCGCGCCGACGAGGAGGATGCGGGTAACGCCAACCCAGGCAACCTCAAGGCAGGCACCCATGGGGCGGCGAGGAAGGACGCCGGCAGGGCGAACAGGATCCCCTGCTGAACCCGGTATCTCCCAGCGGGGTGCAGTCCCCGGCTCAACTTCAGCGCCAGCACAACGGCCACCGCGAACCCTGTCCAAACCACAACCGGAGCCCAAAAGGGCGCAAGGCTGGCGGCTCCTATCCTTTCCAGGACCTCAATCATCGTATTCCTCGCAATCGTTAGACCGGACACGCCCTTTCCAGCACGCCCTCATGATTCCCCCCGCTCCACGATCACCACCCTTGGGAACGGCTCCCGGTACACCACCGCGACCCGATCTCCACGACCCGCCATGACCACTCCGGCAAATTCGTCGCGCCGCGTCTGCTCGCCCGTCGCGAGATCCAGAAGTGCGAGCAGGCCCTCCACCTCCGGCTCCCCGCCGCGTGGTACCGCCACAGACATTGAAAGCGCGACATGACTGTTCGCCACAACCGCGGCTCCCACCACGGAATGACTGTAGTTGAAGTCCGGGTCGAATTCGTATTTGACGGCACCGCCGGCCATTGCCGGAACGACCCTGTCCTTCACGAAGTCGGGAACGAACGTATGCCATGCAAGGTCGCCCCCGGCGGTGTAGGCACGCGCCCATCCCAGCCGGTAGGGAGTGTGAATCACATGCCCCGATACCTCCGAGCAGACCAGAAGACCGCTCTGGGCCTGGTCGCGGAGGTCCCAGGCGATCGCCTCGGGAGCACCTTCGGCCACTTCGCCCGCATAGTCGCTGTCCGGGAAGGAGTTCACGATCACGCCTTCCCGGTCGACCTCGTGCACGGCCCGATCCTCGAAGCCGCCCAGGATGAAGATCCTCCCCCGCATCGAACACCCGCCCGACGGCCAGAACGGCAGTTCGTAGCGTCCGATCTCGGCGAAGGGGTCGCCCGCCTCCCGGGCGAACAGCTGCAGGGTGCGCGCGCTGCGGTTCAGGAATGCGAGCGTGTCGTCGGAGATCCGGAAGAGTGCGGACGGATCGACGAATTCGCCGGGGCCCTGCCCCCTGCGTCCAAGCGTGAAGGCGTGACTGCCCCGGTCGCCAAAGCCAACAGCGCGTCCCGCCTGAGCGTCGAGGACGGCCAGGCCGTCTCGTTCGAAGAGCGTCACCGCCCGAATGCGCCCGAACACCTCCTCGGCGGGCGCTTCGAGCTGGCCGACCGCGACCGTCGTGTCCCAATCGCCGAGAAACGGACCGGACGGCGAAGGGTCGCCCTCGGGCACACCGCAGCCGCAGTGGATGAGCAGGGCGAGGACGCCCCCGGGCCACCGGCGCCCCCGATCGCTCACGACCGGTCCCGCATCCTTTTCTGGGTCTCGTACGCCAGCTTCACCTTTTCGGCCGTCTTTACGACCTCACGGCGCACGGTGTGCAGCACCCGGAGTCTCTCGTTGAGGTAGTACCTGTCCGACCATTCCGGGTCCGGCGGATCGGGGTCGAACCGAAGTGGTCCCGGTTCGGGCAGTTCCTTCACCGCCTTCGATATCTCTTCTATCCGCTCCCGCAGGTACTGAACCTGGATTTCGAGGCGCTCAATCTCCTCCTGCGCTTCCTGCTCGGACATGCGGGTGTACTGGACCGGCCCCTCCGGATCGATACTCAGAGGTATCACATAGCTTTGCTTCTCGGCGTCGAGGGTGAGCGCCGCCAAGCTTGAGAGATCATGCTCGGCGGGAGCGTCACGTGATCCCGCGCAGGCAGCGATCGACGCGATGGACAGGAACACGACTACGGCACCCGCAACAGCGCCTGTCCGCCGCCGCGCCGTCAACCGGACATCCGCGAAGTACTTCATGGCTTCCAACCTTTCCTTGAGTGTGACAGCACGCCCCGACATGCTCGCCGCGACGGCGGGCGTCGGGAATCGTGCGGGAGTGTGGGTATGCGCAAGGAGTTCCGCATACTCCCTGGGTCGCACGAGGCCGGCCCCCAGGACCTCGGCGTCACAGGAAGTCTCGCGACAGCGCTCGATTCCCCAGCGCAACAGCCAGGCCAGGGGATGAAACGCGAAGACCGCGCCCGTGACGGACTCGAGCAGAGCCCAGAAGTAGTCGGCCCGGCGAACGTGGGTGAGTTCGTGCGCCAGGACGGTGCGGAGCGACGTGGGGGAGTCGAGCACGGTGCGGGGGACGATGACGACGGGCCGCCGGAAACCGAAGGTCATGGGAGCACTGTCCGGGGGTCCCTCCAGGAGGTGCACGCGTGGCCGCACGCCCAGCTGCCCGGCAATCTCACGCAGCATCCGTTGCGGCATCGCATCGTTCGCCCGCAGGGCGGTCAGGCGAATCCCGCGAAGCCGCTGGAGGTCCACACACAGCGCCGCGATACGGGTCACCGCCACCACGACCACCGCGGCCATGGCCCCGCCCAGCAGCACTGCGGCGATGTCGACCGCCGGCAGCGGATCCGACGGGAGTGTCACTCCACCCCGGGGCGACGGCATGACCGCGGGATCGAGGCCTGTGGACAATACCGGCCCCAAAAGCTCGCTCTCCCAATTCCACAGCGTCGGCACCCACGGTGCCGCCAGGATGGAGGCCGGCAGGGCCAGCAAGAGCGCCTGGCGCAGACGATATCCGGCGAGCGGGTGCAGCCGGTTCCTTACGAGTGGTGGCCGTGGCCCAAAACGATCCCGGACACCGAATCCCAGCGCGACCGCCCCCGCCAGTCCCGTCCAAATCAACACCGGCAACCAGAACACCCGGACGCTGCCACTCCCGATCCCTTCCAGAACCTCAAGCATCCTCCTCCTCCTCCTCCTCCATCCGGGCCAGCAACCTCCGGATCTCCGCGCTCTCCTCCGCCGACAGCGCCTCCCCCCGCACCAGCGTCTGAACCAGCGCCGCGGCCGACCCGTGGAAGACCTTGTCCAGAAGGTCCTGAACCAATTCCTCCCTGACCTTCGCGGGCGGGCGCGCGGCGGTGTACAGGTAGCGCGATCCGCTGCTGTCGCAGTGCAGGAACCCCTTCCGCGCCAGCTTCTTCATGACCGTCATGACGGTGGTGTACGCAACGGAGCGGTACCCGAGCATCCTCTCGTGCACGTCAGCCACCGAAGCCTCTCCGATGGCCCATACCTGGTGCAGAACCTCCATCTCGGTCTCGCCCAGCCGGCTCAGCGATCTGCGTTTCAAGTCTTCCTCCCCCTGGGTTGCCTGGCGTGAATGACCGGGTTGCCCGGCCCGGGTCATACTATCATAGTAATACTATTATGATCGTATTGCAAGGCGAAACAGTTGCCTGAGGACCCGGGGGGACGCTCCGTCGCGATCCTGGTCGCGCCTCTCCAGCCCGGCACCCCACCTCTCCCGGTACCCGCGGGGCGATATCCCCATACGGACCCCTACGGCCCAAGCACCCCTATCGGGATCACCCCCACGCCGTCCGGCCTCGTGTATCCGTACCCGCTCGCCACGATCACGCTTAGTGCCCGGGGCGGGCCAACCACTTCCGGATCCACGCGCTCGGCGAGCCGGAGCAGATTGCGGGCCCCCTCCTCGACCGCCTTCGGACCCAGCTTCACCTCAAAGGCCACCCAGTGTCCGTCGCGGGCCTGCACCACGGCATCGACCTCGAGCCGTCCGTCCTCCCGGTAGTGGAAGACCTCGGCGTCGGCCGCCTGGGCGTACACTCGGAGGTCGCGAACGACCATCGACTCGAAGAGGAGACCGAGGAACCTGAAGTCCCTGAGCAATCGGCCGGGATCGGCGCCCAGCGCAGCCACGGCCAGAGACGGATCGACGAAGTGGCGGACCGGACGCTTCCGGAGGACCGCCCGCGACCGCAGGTGGGTCGCCCACGCCGGCTGGTCCTCGACGATCATGATGCTCTCGAGGGCGTTGAGATAGTCCGCTATACTACGCCCACACGGAATCGCGCGACCACCGCCATGAGGGCAATCCGCTCCACAATCCGTTCCATCGCCCGCCGCCCTGTGCCGCCCTTCAGAGATCTGTGGGATGCAGGCGGCGACCGCGGCGGGGCTGCCGGTGACTCCGGATTACGAACCGCGCGCAGGGCACGCGGGCGGACGGACGTTCAGCCGCGGCGTGCGGAACGCGGCCATGGAACCGGCGTTCCTGCTGGGCCAGCTGGGGCACGTATGACTTGCATCCCGGGTGGGTGAGGTGTATGATCAACTTGTAGCGATGTCCATGTCGTACCAAATCCCAGAGGGAGGAATGCCATGCGAAGCGGAGACCAAATGCTGCAGCAGATTGTTGAGAAGTCCGCCTTGGATTCGGACTTTCGGCAGCGGCTCCTTGCGGATCCAAAGACCGCGATCACTGGCGAATTGGGGATTACGATCCCCGATTCGATGAATATCAAGGTCCATGAGAGCGACATGCAGACGGTGCATCTCGCGTTGCCGCCGGATCCGAACATCACCGAGGAGCAGCTCGAAGCCATCTCGGCCGGCCTCTGCTGCTGCTGGTAGGCCCCGCAGTCGACGAGTAGTCGGCCAACAACACATTCGAAGTCTTTCGCTCCCACCCGGCGGACAAGTGGTCGCCGTGCTGATGGATCGTACAATCAATCCTTCTTCTCACTCCGGACCCTGCAGCGCGGGAGGTAGCGACGCGTGACGGGCCGGTTGTGGCGAATCGGGTGGCGTAACCTCGGCCGGAACCGGAAGCGAACAGTCCTCACGGCGCTCGGCCTGGGGGTCGGCTACTTTTCCGTGGTGTTCATGGTCGGCTGGGCCGAGGGGGTCTCGACGGAACTCGTCGAGAACGCCACGTCGCTGGTCAGTGGGCAGATCGAGATCCACGATGCCGACTACCGGCCCGAGCGCAGCCTGTACGAGACCATCGGCGGCCGCGAGGGTGCCGACGTGGGCGAGATCCTGCGCACCATCGAGGCCGACGCCTCGGTCGTGGCCGCCGCCCCGCGCGTGTACGCGAGCGGGCTCGTGAGTTCCGGCGAAGCGACATTGGCCGGCGTTCTGCTCGGCGTCGACCCCGAGCGCGAGGTGGCACTGACCCGTTTTCTGGATCCCCTGGCAGCGGGCCGCCTGCCTGCCACCGGCCGATACGAAGCCGTGGTGGGAGGGGAGATGGCGCGGAAGCTCGAGCTGAGCGTCGGGGACGAACTCATCGTCGTAGCCTCGGCGGCGGACGGCTCGATGGGCAACGACCTGTACACGGTGACCGGCATCTTCCGGACCGGCCTGCTCGAGTTCGATGCCGGCACCGTGGTCATGCCGGTCGCAGACCTCCAGACGCTCGTGGTCCTCGATCCGGGTCGGATCCACGAAATCGCGGTCAGCACTGACGATCCGGCGCAAGCCGACCTGACCGCGACCCGTCTCGCAGCCGCCCTTGGAGCCCCGGAACGGGCGATGTCGGTCGCGTCATGGACGGAGCTCAATCCGGTGCTTGCCCAGTATGTCGCGCTCGCCGATGCGACGTACTGGATCTTCATCGTCCTCATCTATTCGGTCGCCAGCTTCGGCATCGCCAACACCACGCTGATGGCCACCTTCGAACGCCGGCGCGAGTTCGCCGTCATGCTGGCGCTGGGTGCATCGCCGCGGTCCGTGGTCGGCACGGTGCTGTCCGAGGCGGTCGCGACCGGGGTCATCGGGCTGGGCCTCGGGACCGTCGTCACGGTGCCGCTGATGGTCTGGTTCTCCACGGCGCCGCCCGACCTCGGATGGCTCTACGGAAGCCTCACGGTGGAGGGCGTCCTGCTGACGCCGAGTCTCCGCGTGGGGACCAACGTGCCGGCGTGGACCTGGGCGACCATCGGCCTGATCGTCACGGCACTCGTCTCCGCCCTCTACCCGGCACTCCGTGCGGCGCGGGTGCCGCCTGCCGACACTCTGTCGGGCCTGTAGCCGTGCTCCTGCGCGTCCTGGTCCGGCTCGCTCTCCGGAACCTGCGCCGTCATCTGCGTCGCACGGTGCTGACCGCCTCGGCGATGATCGTGGGCGGCGCATTCCTGGTCTGGTCGATGACGATCGACGACGGCAGCCACGAGCAGTGGGTCGATTCCGGTGTCCGCATGGGGAGCGGACACGTCACCGTCGAGCGGCCCGAGTACCGGCTGCGCCGTCAGATCGACAACCGGCTGACACCGGACGTCCTCCGCGCCGCGGAGCGGGCGCTGGCCTCTCGTGAGATCGCGCCGCATGTCGTGACCACATCCGCCAAGCTCGGCATCAACGGGCTGGCGAGTTCGGCGGCCGGTGCGCGCCCGGCGCAAATCGTGGGGGTCGACCCCGTCGCCGAAGCGGGCTTCGGCATGATCGACGATGGGGTGATCGAAGGGCGCTACCTCGAGCCCGATGATCGGCTGGCGGCCTATATCGGCGTCGATCTGGCCCGCAGCCTGGGACTCGAGATCGGATCGCGCTTCGTGGTGCAGGCGCAGGGTGCCGATGGCGAGCTTACGGGGCAGCTGCTCCACGTGGTGGGGATCTTCCGCAGCCGCGTCGCTGCCATCGACCAGGCGACGATCCACATCACGCTCGCGACAGCCGGCGAGTGGCTCGGTTCCGGGAGCGACGTGACCCACGTCGCGGTCGTCCTGCAGAGCAGTGGCAGGACCCGATGGGTCTCCGACCGCCTGGCGCTGGCGCTGGCGGAGCCGGTGGAACGCGGCGAGGCACGCGTCGTGGGGTGGCGCGAGGCGAATCCTGTCCTGGCAGCGGGAATCGCGATCGACGAGTTCGGAAACTACGTGATTCAGGCGTTCCTGTTCGTCATCATCGCGTTCGGGATCGTCAACACGGTGCTGATGTCGGTGATGCATCGCCAGCGCGAGTTCGGCGTGCTTCAGTCGCAGGGGCTGACGCCGGGCCAGACGGGCACCGTCGTTCTCATCGAAGGCCTCACGATGTCCGCTGTCAGCGGGCTGATCGGCGTCGGCCTGGGACTCCTGGCCACCTGGTATTTCTTCGGCGACGGGCTCGACACGTCCGTCTTCATGCAGGACATCGACGAGTTGACATTCTCGGGTGTCGCCGTCGACCCTATCATCGTCCCGATCTTCGGGGTGCGACGCATCGTCCAGATTGTCGCGTTCATTCTCGGCATTGGCATTCTCGCCTCGGTCTATCCGGCGCTGCGCGCCGCCCGGGTCGACGTTACCGAGGCGATGAAGTTCGATAGGTAGCCGCCCTCGTGCCGGCCCCTCGCCGCACAGGAGAATCGAGGTGTGATGGCAGTGCGCGACACGGAAGCCGCCCGGACCGACGGGGTCTGGAAGGTCTTCGAGCAGGAAGCCGAATCCGTGCAGGCGGTCCGCGACGTCAGCCTGACCATCGAGCGTGGCGAGTTCACCGCGCTCGCGGGGCCGTCGGGCTCCGGCAAGACGACGCTGCTGAATCTGATCGGCGGCCTGACCCGCCCCACGCAGGGACGGGTCTGGGTCGCCGGGCGCGAGGTGAGCGGCATGTCGAACCAGGAGCTGGCGCGGCTCCGGCTCAAGGAGGTGGGCTTCGTCTTCCAGGCCTATAACCTGCTCCCCGTGCTCACGGCGTTGGAGAATGCGGAATTCCCGATGCTCCTCCAGGGCGTGCCCGCGGAGGAGCGTCAGGGGCGGGTCCGCGGACTCTTTGCGCGGACGGGAATGGAAGGGCTCGAAGACCGGCGTCCGGGCAAGCTGTCCGGCGGCCAGCAGCAGCGGGTCGCCGTCGTGCGTGCGGTGGCCAGCCGTCCGGCCCTGGTGCTCGCGGACGAGCCGACGGCGAACCTCGACTCGGTCACCAGCGAAGCGCTCCTCGATGTCATGGGCGAGCTGAATCGCGACCTCGGAGTGACCTTCGTCTTCGCCACCCACGACAGCCGCGTCATGGAGCGGTCACGGCGTCTGGTCCGCATGGTCGACGGCACCGTGCGTGACGACGAGCGCCGATCCTAGGCCCTGATCAGGGCCGAAACTGAACACCCCACCGGTCATCGCTTGAGACACGAGCAATGGACATCCACGAGGCGATAGCCATCAGCCAGGCGCGACTGGCGGAAGAAGGCGCCACCATGCATGACCTGCTCGGGCGCCTGCGAGACAGGATCTCTCCCGTTCTGATCGGGGAGCAGGAGTGGGAACACCTGCTGGCACGGGCGGGGACCCTGCCGATCACCATGGGTGCCCAGCCATTCGGTTTCGAGCTGCCGCTGCACGACAGTCGGCCGCAGGCGGATTTCGGCGTCTCTCTGGCGAGCGGCAACCGGTCGGGCGCGTTTTTCGAAGAGAAGGCGCGACGCGATCCATCGGATCGTACGGCGGCGGCGGTCCGCCGCCTGTTTCGCAGCATGGAGGCCGCGGACTCGCCCCTCCGCGCCATTGTCGGCCGCAAGTTGATGCTGGAATACGACATCGGGTCGGGGGGCGACGGCGACCCGATGCCGGGGATGTTCCTGCGGCCCAACGAACGCATGATCGTCGGCGGCGCCGGGCAGCAGCACGACGTCGGCGTCGTGGTTGACGAACTCGTGGCCTGTCACGACCTGGAACCGAGCGCGGCGGAGCGGAGCAACGCCGAGCGGGTGTACCTGGCGCAGCCGAAAGACACCCGCCTCGACTCGTTCGGCCTGTTTCCGTCACGCGCACGCACGATCCGCCTGGCGATCATGGGCTTTGCCGGGCAGCGGGATGTCTGTTCCTTCCTCGAGGAAATCGCCTGGCCCGGGAACATCGCGACCGTGGAGACGGTGCTTGCTCGCTTCAGCGAGCGCACGCACGTCGTCAGGACCGGGGTGAACGTCGACGCGCAGGCGGATGGCATCGGTCCGGCGCTCGGCCTGACGCCCATAGTCAAGCAGAGATATGCGGCTGCCTCCCGCGTCTGGATCGATGGCCTGACGGATTGGCAGCCGGTGCTGGAGGCCCTGCACCACGAGGAGCGTGTAGTGCCGGAGAAAGTCGCGGCGCTGGCCGGCTGGGTCTCGCAACCGACCATTCTGTTTGGCAGAACCGGGCGGTTTGTACTGTTGCGCGGAATTCACCACCTTAAGCTGGTCATCGCCGGAGACCGGGTTGAACAGATCAAGGCCTATGTCTACATGGTGCTTTCGGGTGCCATCGGGCCCTGATGTCAGCCTCGCGCGCGGGCTTGCGGATGGCGCGGATGGAGCCGGGACATGGCGCGCCGCGTTTGCCGCGCGCCGTCGCGTTCAGGCGGCGGCGCGCCCGGGGAGGTCGCCACGGTGAAGGAACTCGGCAGCAGTTCGTGCAGAAAGATCGCCGTCGTCGGACGCGGCACGGCGGGCGCGCTGGCCGCCGCCAGCGTGTCGCGGTTGCACCCGGAGCGCGATCATGAGCTGCACCACATCTACGATTCGCGCATTCCGATCATCGGCGTGGGCGAGGGAAGTTGGCCCCGTCTGGTCCGCGACCTGCAGCAACTGTTGCAGTTGCCCCACGAGACGGTTCAGCAACGCCTGAACGCCACCCGCAAGTTCGGCAACCGCTTCGAGGGGTGGGGTGGACGCCGGCAGGACTTTACTCACTACTTCACGCCGCAACAGGTGGCCTATGCGTACCACCTGTCGGCCGACCTGATGGCGGACCTGTTGTGCGCGAGTACGCAGGCCCGTCACATCGACGCGAAGGTGACCGCGATCAGGAGGGTGGACGGAGGCGCACAGGTGGAGTTCGAGGGCCGTGCGTCCGAGCGCTACGACCTGGTCTTCGATGCCCGCGGCTACCCGCGGCAACTGGACCCCCGGGAGCACATCGACATTTCCTTCATCCCCACGAACTGCGCCGTCATTCGCCGCGGCCCCCCGGTCCTCGAGGCGCCGCCGAACGCGCCGGTCCGGGAACCCACGTACACCCGCGCGGTGGCGCGCCCGCACGGATGGGTATTCGTCATTCCGCTGACCGTGCACACGTCCTACGGCTATGTCTTCAACAGGGACGTCTCCGATCTCGACGCAGTCGAGGCGGACTTCGACGAGCTGCTTGCGGAGGAGGGTGTGTCGGATTTCGAGCAACGCGCCGTCATACCGTTTCCCAACTACGTCCACCGCCGGATCTACGACGGCGCGGTGGTCCGCGTCGGGAATGCCGCCGCCTTCATGGAGCCGCTCGAAGCGACCGCCATCAGGTTGGCGCAACTGCAGGTCGCGCTGGTTCTGCGCATGCGGCTCCACCGGCCGGCGGAATATGTGCAGGGCGACGCGCCCGTCATCAACCGCTTTCTGGTCGCCGACGCGCTCGCAGCCGGCCTGTTCGTCGGTTGGCACTATAGCTGCGGTTCGAAGTACGACAGTGCGTTCTGGCGCAACGCCCGGGACCGCGTGTGGCCGAACTACCGGGAGGCCGTCGATCCGCTGGTCGTGGACTGTTCGGCCTTGCCCAGGTTTGACGAGATGATCGGACTGGTCGACGCGCAGATCCCCGATCCGGCGGATTGGGAGCGGCAGTGTGCGTTCTTTCCCGTGAGCAGCTTCGCGCAGATCGCCCACGGTCTGGGCGTGCCATTGGGGCGGAAGCGCGACTCCCGGCCGACGTAGCCGGCCGGCGGCCGACGCCGCCGTGCCCCGCTCAGAAGTACCAACTCAGGGAGAGATATACGGACAGTCCCGCCGAGCCGTACGCGGAAGGCAGCGGGCGGACGACCGTCGCGTCGTCGTCCCCCAGACCGAGGAATGTGCCCGCGGTCACCGCCACGTCGCTGCCGGCCGAGTAGGCGACGCTCGTTCCCGTGGTTGCGCTCAGGTCGTTCAGGTTCCAGAGCGCGAGACCGCTCAGGCTCCAGAGCGGATGCACCTGGTAGGACGCCCGGACGACCGTCTCGTCCCGTCCGAGCACCTGATGTTCGCCGCGGAGGAAGGTGGCCGATGCCAGCGTGGCCAGGTACGCGTCCGGTCCGGCCGCGCCCAGGCCGTCGCGCTGGTACTCGAGCGCGAGCGTCAGATCCCTCCCGCCGACCTGAAGCTGCCGGTCGAGGCCGAGCGTGCCGCGAAGAACGACCCGGTCCGGGAGTCGGCGGAGAACGGCCTCCGCCCGGACGGCCCAGCCTCCCACCGATCCGGCCGCGCCGAGGGCCGCCGCGGGATCGCCGTACACGATCCCACCCCATGCCGAGAGTTCCCAGTTCCGCGCCGTCGTGAGGCCGCGTATCAGCGCGGTCACCTCCTCCTCGCCCGCCGGCGACCGGGTGGGTCGCACGACGAGGTCGACCTCGCTCAGCGCGCTCGGAAAGAAACGGAGTCGGGCCGCGTCGACCCCGGCGCGGAACTCCCGGAACGGGTCGACAGGGTTGAAGGGCGTGAACGGGTCGCTCGGCGTGAGAAAGAGCGCGGTGCCCCACGACACCGCCTGCCGTCCCACGCTGATCTCGAAGCGTTCACCCTCCCACCCGACGTACAGGCGGTCGAACCGATGCTCCCAGACGACGTGGTCCCGCTCCGCCACCGTCCACTGCAGCCGGAGCCACTCGCCGCCGCCCGGCACCGCGCCGAGGTGGAACTCGGGCGCCCCGGCGAAGCGCCGGAACGTCAGTACATGCTCGTAGGCGGCGCCGAATCCGAAGGCTCCCACTCCCGACTCGCCGAAGAGTCGTACCCGGTTGAACTCGCCCACCTGCCCTTCACGGGTCCCGGCGAGAGGAACGGCCTGGACGTAGCCGTTCAGCTGCATGGCCTGACCGGACGAAGTGTCGCAGAGGACCGAGAGCAGCACGGCGGCCACGCACGACCTCCACGCGTATCGACCACCCGCTGTCGGGGTCCTTCGATGTGCCTTGCCCTCGGACGTGCTATATTTTTCCGTTTTCCGCTCAATCCGAATGGGATTGTCCTTACTCGATATTTGGTGAGGAGGCGCTGCCGGGTCGTGTTCAATAATCCGTTTGATTCGTTTCACGATACCGTTGCCGAAGCAAAGCAGGAACGGGAGCAACTCGACCGGCTGCTGACGATTTCCACGCCGCGGGAGCGCCTGCTCGCCGCCGCCATCGGGCTGTGGTTGCTCATCTTCGTGACGTGGCTCTTCCTTGGCAACGTAGCCCGCAGCCTCGCGGTGGACGGTGTGCTGGTCGACCCCGGCACAAACCTGTCCGAAGCCGGCCGGTCCGTGCAGGCGCTCGTCTGGATCGAGAACGACGTCGTGGCGCAGATCAGGGCAGGGATGCCGGCGGTGATGGAGCTGGGTACGGCGGATGGAGAAGCGGGCACAATGAGCGCAGAAGTCGCGGCAATTTCCGCGGTTCGCCTATCCGAGGTTCCCGCGGCCTTGGAGTCCGCGGTGCCCGTGTCGTTGCACCGCCTCGATGTCGCGCTGGATGAGAGCCTCGACCTTGCTTCCATCGTGGGCAGGGAATGCCGAATCGTCATTGATATCGGCACGCAATCTCCGGTCGCATTCCTGCGGATGGGGCGGTCATGACATGGCGCTGATCGCCTTCCCGGGGACTGGCGACAAGGCCGCACCGGGCGGCGATAAACAGAGGGTGACCACGCCGATTCTGTTGCAGATGCACGCGTCGGAATGTGGCGCCGCCTGCCTCGGCAGCATCCTCGCCTATTTCGGACGCTGGGTTCCGCTGACGGAATTGCGGGAGAGGTGCGAGGTGAGTCGGGACGGGAGCAGTGCGGCCAGCATCGTGCGCGCCTCCAGGCACTACGGTCTCGAATGCAGTGGACTCAGCCTGCGCGCCAGTCAACTGAAGAAGCTGCCGTTGCCTCTGATCGTGTTCTGGCAATTCAGCCATTTCGTTGTCCTCGAGGGGTTCGACAGTCGCCACTTCTATCTCAATGATCCAGCCACGGGGCGGCGCAGGCTTTCGGCGAAAGAGTTCGAAAAGGGCTACAGTGGAATTGCGCTCCGATTCGAGCGGGGCTCCGGCTTCAGACCCGGCGGCGAACGGCCCGGATTGTTCACGCAGCTGGGCACCCTGCTCACCGGATCGCGGAGCGTGCTTACCTGGGTGATCGCCTGCGGCCTCATGTTGACGCTGCTGACCCTTGTTGTCCCCGCATCGCTCAGCGTTTTCGTGGACGATGTGCTGGAGAACCGGGGGCCCTGGGGCGGACTCGTGGCGGCCCTGCTCGGCGGCGGTGTCCTCGTATACATCCTGTCCCTGCTCAAGCACCGGTTCCTGAAGCGTTTCGCCGTCCGGATTTCGGTGATGGGCTACAGTCGAGGCCTGTCGCGGCTGCTGCGGTTGCCGGTGGAGTTTTTCGAACACCGTCTCGTCGGCGATCTGACGGATCGGGTCTCGTCCATCGACAGAATCTCGAAAAATCTGACGGAACAGTTTCTGGTGCTCATTATCGACATGGGAATGAGCGCTGTGCTGCTCATTGCCATGCTGGTCTACGATGTCCGACTCACGCTGGTTGTGCTGTTTCTGGCCTTTCTGCACGGCGCGCTGGCACACTTTCTCAACGGGCTCAGGGCGGTTCGAAGCCAGGCGATGAGGCGGGAACAGGGACTGTTGATCGGCGTCGGCATGCAGATGCTGAATCACGCCGACAATCTGCGCATGACGGGATCGGACGACAGTTTCTTTTCGCGCTGGAGCGGCCATCAGGCGCGCGAACTGCATGCGCGCCGGCGCTATTCCGCACTGGGCTCCGTCAACACCGCGCTCCCGGGCATGATCGCCGCACTTCGCAGCGCGGCGGTCCTGGGCATCGGGGGAAGCCTGGTCATGGCCGGGGAGATGACTCTCGGCGCGCTGGTCGGGTTCTATATCCTGGCCGAGATGTTTCTGGCGCCGGTTGGGCGGTTCCTGGAGTTCGCCGAGAAACGCCAGACGCTCGAAACCGATCTGCAGCGACTCGAAGATATCTCCAGAGCCGCGGAAGACCCCGCCTTCAGCCGCAGGAGTCCGCAGTCGGAGTCGATTCCCACCTTCAAGGGCCGACTCCAGCTCACCGGCCGGCTCGAGCTGCGAGACGTCAGCTTCGGCTTCAACAAGAGCCGGCCCGCCCTGATCAAGGACTTCAACCTCCTGATCACGCCGGGGCAGCGGGTTGCCGTGGTCGGTCCCAGCGGTTCCGGCAAGTCGACCCTCGCGCGTCTGATTGCCGGTGTCTATCAGCCCTGGTCCGGCGAAATCCTGTTCGATGGCCATCCCCGGGCCGAGATTCCCGAAGAGGTGCTGCGGCGATCCATCTCCATGGTGGATCAGGAGGTGGTGCTCTTTTCCGCGTCCGTGCGCGACAACATCACCCTGTGGAACCCCGCCGTTCCGGATGAGGCCATCTTCGCGGCGACACGCGATGCCCAGATCCATGAAGAAATCCTGCGTCGGCCGGACGGGTATTCGACCCGGGTCGAGGAAGGCGGCGTGAATTTCAGCGGCGGCCAGCGGCAGCGGATGGAGATCGCCCGGGGGCTACTGGGCAATCCGACGCTGCTCATTCTCGATGAGGCGACCAGCGCCCTCGATGCCGCGACGGAGGAATACGTCGATGACGCCCTGCGACGTCGCGGCATCACTTGCCTGATCGTGGCGCACCGGTTGAGCACCGTGCGGGACTGCGACGAGATTATCGTGCTCGACAAGGGCGTCGAAGTGCAGCGCGGGACGCACGACGAGCTGATCGCGGATCGGGACGGCACGTACTACAAGCTGGTCAGGTCCGGCTGATGCGGGACACGAGGCCGGGGTACACATCCATCGCGGAACTCGCCGCCCGCTGCGGCGAGTCCGTGCCCTGCGCCGGCAACCTGCCGGTGAAGCTCGACGACCCGGACACTGTCTGGTTCATCGATCAGGGCGCCGTCAATCTGTTCCTGGTCGAATTCAGGGACGGGGTGGAGCAGGCGGCGCCGCAGCACCTGCTGCGCCGCGAATCGGGCTGGCTGCTGCCGGGCGTCGCACCGGACGGACCACGCGATGAGGAAGACACGGCGCTCAGCCTGATCGCCAAGGGATCGCCGGGCACGGTTCTGAAACGCCTGCCGGCCTCTGTGCTGTCCGAGATCGACCCGGCGGAGCTGGCGGAACAGATCGATACCTGGCTGACCGCGATTACGGACACACTGTCGCGTTTTGCGAGCCGCCTTCCGCGTCCGACCGCGCTGGCCAGGCCCGGTCTGACGCGGACCCCGGCTCCCTGTACGCTGTCCGTACAGCGCGGCGTCGTATGGGTATCCCAACCGCCGCGCGGCACCAGCCTCTTCATGGATCTGGTCGACCAGGCAGAGATTGACGAGGCGGGCGGCCCAAACGAAGCGGTGATACCGCTCACGCGGACAAGCTGGCTCATCCTGTTCGACGAGGCGGTACTTTCGGGCAAGTCGACCGAGACGTTGGCGAAGCAGGGCATCCTGCTCCCGGCGCTCGCATCCTTTCACGCGGTTGCCTTCGCCCTGGAGCGCCTGAACCGCCGACTGGCCGTGGCCGATGATGCGAATCTCGAGCGCGCGCGAACCACGAGCCGCCGCACGGTCGAACGAGCTGCGCGGCAGCGGCTGTTCAATATCTACGATCTGCCGATCGACGGGGATGCCAGTGTCGAGGACACGTCGCTGGCGGACGCCCTGCAGGCGATCGGCCGCCGTGAAGGCATCGATTTCAGGATCCCGGTGCGCTCGGATCCCTCCGCTGATCCGGTCAGCCTCGTTGACATTCTCGATGCGTCGGGCGTGCGCGCCCGGCGCGTGCGGTTCGGGGCCGAGGGCGCCTGGTGGCGCGGCGACAGCGGCGCGATGCTGGCATTCCGCGCCGAAGACGGCCAGCCCGTGGCGCTCCTGCCGGGATGGTCGGGGCGCTACCGGGAATTCGATCCGGTGAGCAAGCGCAGTGTCCGGCTGACGGCAGATCGTGCCGCCGCGCTGGCGGACGAGGCCTGGCTGTTCTACCGGCCGCTGCCCGTGGGGAACGTGAAGCCGGCGGACCTGCTGCGGATCGGGCTGCGTGGATCGGCGGTGGATCTGGCGCGGCTGGTGCTGGTCGGGCTTGCGGGCGGCCTGATCAAGCTCGTGCCGGCGCTAGCGCTCGGGTTCGTTGCGAACCGGACGGCGACGGGCGGAACCGCCGGAGCGCTCTATGCCGTGGCCGTGGCGGTGGCGGGGTTCGGCCTGCTCGGCGCACTGCTGCACCTGCTTCAGAGCACGGCGATGATGCGGATCGAGGGTCGCTCGGCTTCACGGGTCGAAGCGGCCTTCTGGGACCGTCTCATGCGCCTTCCGTGGAGCATTCTGCACGGCCGTCGGCCGCGACTCCCTGCAACCCGTCGCGAAGATTCTGGAACGTCATGCCCGACACGGCCAGATCGCCAGCCCGACGGCCGTGCAGAATGCTCCACGGAAGGCGCATGAGACGGTCCCAGAAGGCCGCTTCGACCCGTGAAGCCGAGCGACCCTCGATCCGCATCATCGC
>CAZRQE010000190.1:0-7759 GCA_964602175.1 uncultured Gemmatimonadaceae bacterium
TCTGTCTGCTGCTCGTGCTTGCAGGATGCGACCCCGCCCCCGCCCCGCCCGACGGCCGCCTGCTCGTCGACGGAGGCACGGTCGTCGTCATGGACGAGCCCGGCACGATCCTCGACGGGGGCGGCGTCCTTGTGGAGGGCGACCGCATCGCCGCGCTTCTCGCACCGGACGATCCCCGCCCCACCGGCGCCCAGGTCATCGACGCCACCGGCCAACTGGTCATCCCGGGACTGATCAACACGCATGGCCACGCCGCGATGTCGCTCCTGCGCGGTCTCGCCGACGACCTGCCGCTCCTGACCTGGCTCGAGGACTACATCTTCCCGGCCGAGGACGCACTCGTGGCTCCCGACTTCGTCTACTGGGGAACGCTGCTGTCCTCGGTCGAGATGCTGAAGGGCGGGACCACGACCTTCGCCGACATGTACTACTTCCGCGACGACATGGCGCGCGCGACGGTCGACGCCGGCATCCGGGCCGTAACCGGGCCGCACGTGATCGGCTTCCCCGCCCCCGACTTTGCGTCGCCCGCCGAAACCCTCGCGAACGCGGCCGAGTTCATGGACCGCTACCGGGGCCATCCCACGGTGGTCCCGGCGGTCGCGGCGCACGCGCTGTACACGACGCCGCTGCACGCGGTCGAAGCGGCTTTCCGCCTGGCCGACGAGTACGACGCGGTCTTCCAGATCCACGCCGCCGAGGACGCAAGCGAGGACGCGGCCGCCCGGGAGTCGACCGGGATGGGCGTGATCGAAGCCCTGGGGTCGATCGGCGCCCTGAGACCCGGGACGGTGCTGGCACACGCCATCTACCTGTCGGACGACGACATCGCGCGGATCGCGTCATCGGGAGCCGGGATCGCGCATAATCCGCAGAGCAACATGAAGCTGGGGATTGCGAGGGCCGCGCCGGTCACCGCCGCTCTGGCCGCCGGCATCCCGGTGGGGCTGGGCACCGACGGACCCGTGAGCAACAACGACCTCGACATGTTCGACGAGATGGACGCCGCCGCCAAGCTGCACAAGCTCATGCTGGGTGACCCGGCGGCGCTTCCGGCCGAAACCGTGTTCCGGATGGCGACAATGGGTGGAGCACGCGTGCTCAACCTGCACGACGAGATCGGGTCGCTGGAGCCGGGCAAGCGCGCCGACATCGTGCTGGTGGATACGCGCCGGCCCGGGCTCACGCCGCTGTATGCGGTCTATTCGCACCTCGTGTACGCGGTGCGCGGGAGCGACGTGACCACGGTGCTGGTCAACGGCCGGGTCGTGGTCCGGGACGGACGGATGCTCACCGTCAACGAGGAGGAAGTCATGGAGATGGCCAGAGGATTCGGCGCCCGCGTGCGCGAGGCAATGGCCGAGGTGGCCGCCGCGCGCGGTGGCGCGGCCGACGGCGCCCGGGGCGAGGCGAGGGACGGCCGATGACCGGCAGGCCGCGCGACGGTGGTCGCAAGGGGTTCACGGACCGGGAACTCGACATCATGAGCGTGTTGTGGCGCGAGGGATCGGGGACGGTCGCGGAGGTGCGCGACGCCCTGGGGGGGGACGTCGGCTACACGACGGTCCTGAAGATGCTCCAGATCCTCGAGGAAAAGGGGGCGGTCGGCCACGAGCAGGAGGGGCGGGCCTACCGCTACGTGCCTCTTGTTGAGTCGGCAAACGCGGGCGGACGGGCCTTGCGACGGATCGTCAACAAGATCTTTCACGGATCCGCCGAGATGCTGCTGGCGACGCTGGTGGAAGACCGGGATTTCAGCGACGAGGAGATTCAGCGGATGCGCTCGGTCCTGGACCGGGCGGAACGCAGGAGGGAAGAGAAATGATCGCGTGGATGCTGTACGTGGCGCTGATCGGAGGGGTCGTGGCCATAGCCGGATGGGCTGCCGAAAGGTTGGCAGTCGCCGCGGGATGGCCCCGACGGTTCGTCTGGCTCGCCGCCTTGACCCTGGCGGTGGCGATTCCAGCTGCAGGAACCATTGCCGCGGCTCGATCGGCGGAATCCCCGTCGACCATCGGTCCCTCGGCCGCTCTGCCCGCCGAAGTCTTCAACACACCGCCTGGGGACACGTGGACCTGGGCCACGCTGGTGCCGCTTCCGACCGGGCCGGAGTCGGTGCGCGCCGCGCTCGTTCTGTGGGGCGCGGGATCGCTGGCGTCGCTCGCCGTTATCTGCACGCTCCTGGCCCTGGTGGCCCGGGCCCGCCGCCGTTGGCCGCGCCGCTGGATTCAGGATACGGATGTCTACGTCTCCCGCAGCTTCGGCCCGGCGCTGGTCGGAGTCGTGAACCCGAAGGTCGTAGTCCCGGCCTGGGTCCTGCGGCTGGAACGGCGGGCGAGGGCGGTGATCATTCGGCATGAAGCCGAGCATGCCCGTACCGGCGACCATCTGTCGCTCCTGTACGCCGGCCTGATCGTGGCTGCCCTGCCCTGGAGTCCCGCGACGTGGTGGATGGCCCGCCGACTGCGCAGCGCGGTGGAGATGGATTGCGACCAGCGGGTCCTCGGGTCCGGCATCGCGCCCGCGGACTACGGCGATGTCCTGCTGGACGCGGGCACCCGGTCCTGGAGCCGCTGGGCCATGGTCCCCGCAATGACCCAACCGAAGAGTCTACTCGAACGGAGATTGAGAACCATGAACGAGAAGAGAACGAAGCTGAATTCGGCCCAGGCCCTGCTGTTGGCGGCGCTGGCAGTCGGGGCGCTCGTCGTCGCGTGCGACACCCCGGTCCCGACCCAGGTCCAGGACGCCCTCATCGAGGCGATGGACGAGGAAGCGATCGCGCGAACCGAGGCCGAGATCGAGCAGAGGGCGGAGGAGCTTCTGCGCGTGCGGGCATCGGGCATGGACGGCGCTCCGCTCATCTACATCGACGGGATTAGAGTGGACAGGATGAGCGATCTGGAGAGTGGCCTCCTGCCCAGCCTCGACCCCGACGCCATCGAGCGCGTCGAAGTGCTGAAGGGCCCGGCAGCCAGGTCGCTCTACGGCGAGGAGGCTGCCAACGGCGTGATTCAGATCTTCACGAAGGAGGGGGATGGCGGTGCGGCGGGCGACGACGGCTCCTACGGAATCAGGATCCAGGGCGACGTCCCGGTCGGCAGGAAGGTCCCTTCCAGAGCGGACATCAGCATGACGGTCCCCACAAGAGAGGACATCAGCAAGATGGTCGCCACGAGAACGAACAACTAGCGCGCGGGTAGCAGCGGCCACCGCTCAGTTCGTCCGCGGCGCCTCCGTCCCCCCCTGGTAGACCGCCAGGAAGTCGGTCGACATGTTGCCGTACCGGTCCGCGGCCTCCGCGTCGCCTTCCTCCGTGGCGATCACCGCGAGCTTCGCCGTCATGATGTAGAACTGCAGCGGAATGTTGCGGGTCGACATGTCCTGCAGGATCGGCCGGGTGCGGATATCGCGGTAGGTGTAGACCTCGTCGACGAGTCGTGCGGTCCGCGGATAGTCGAACCAGTCGCCCCCGAGCTCCTCGCGCACCTTCCGGTACGAAGGCGGCTGCAGCCCCTCCAGATCGCGGGGGTGAAGCCGCACGGCAAGGCCCTCGCGCACGCCCCAGCCGCTCAGCCCCATGCGGGCCATCTCCCCGGTCGCGCCCGCGAAGTAGACCGGGCGGTCACCGGCCACCGACCGGATCATCGCCAGCGCGATCCGGTGTCCGCGCCGCAGCGTCATTCCGGCAGGATACTGCACCACCACGTCGCCGAGCCGAACGTTGAGCGTGTCCGGCAGCCTCCCGTCGCCTACCTGCGCAAGCTGATCGTCGGTCAGCGCGACCGCGGAGCGGGCCGGCGGCGCCCGGTCGGCGAACGGCAGTCCGTCCACCGCCACGTACGGCCGCTGCCGGTCCGGCGAGGTGAGCTCACGGATCTGCTTCGGATACCAGTCGGTGAACAGGTACTGCACGACGATCACGGTCACGTCCTGGCGGATGCCCTCGACCTCCTGCAGATACCACAGCGGGAAGGTGTCGTTGTCGCCGTTCGTGAACAGAAGCGCATACGGCTCAACGCTGTTGAGGAGGTCGTACGCCCAGTCGCGGGCCGCATGGTCGCCCGCGCGGTTGGCCCAGTTCACGTTCAGAACGAAGGGAATCGCCGCCACCGCAAGCACGGGCGCAGCCTTGACGGCGCTGCCCGCCCGGCCCGCCAGCCACAGCCAGCACCGCGCCAAGCCCAGGCCCGACATCACCCCCCATAGCGCGAATCCGAGCAGGAAGAAGTAGTCTCGCTCCCTGACCTCGTGCAGGTCGGGATTGGTAATCTCGGGCGCGAGCGAGAACCCGTAGCGGAAGTTCAGGTAGAAGACGAGGGCGAAGGAGAGCGTGGCCATGAAGACGGCCATGTACACGCCGGTGTCGCGGTCCGCCCGCCAGACGACGTAGAACCCGGCCAGCCCCAGCGCCAGAAACAGCAGCGTGAACGGAGTCCGCGCCCGGCTCACCTGCTCGTCCGGATCCATCCCGCGCGACCACTGCCAGTCGAAGTACTGGTAGAAGTTGTACAGCTGGTGCCCCATCGGGGACATGCGGGTGGTCACGGGCGGCTTGAGGTACTGCTCGCGCTGCAGCGACGACGCCAGCGCCGGGCATCCCGCGTAGCCGTTCGTGTAGACGGCGGCCGCCGCCTCGACGAATCCGTCGCACAGCGGGTCCCCCTCGTTGATGACGGGGCGCTGGGCGGCGCGAATCGGCAGGAAGAAGCTGAACGACAACCCCGCCACGACCGCCAGCAGACACCGGGAAACGAAGCGCGGACGCACCAGCACGCCCGGCCGCGCAAGTACGACGAGCAGGAACACCGCCCCGGCCGGCAGCACCGACATGAGGTGGTTGGTCGACCCCAGCGCCATCAGATAGACCGCGGCGACCAGCATCCGCTTCCCGCGGGGATCGCCCACCGGCAGGTCCCGCCAGCGCAGCACCAGCCAGCTGACCGCCGCCACGATGAGCAGCGACACCGTGTACACCTTCTCGTTGGCGTTGCTCTGGCTCCACACGGTGAACGCCGTCGCACCCACGAGCACCGAAACGCCCGCTCCGACCAGCGCCTCCCGGCCCCGCGCGCCCATCTGCGCCAGCGTCCTGTGCGCGATCAGGAAGAAGAAGTAAAACGCCCCCGCCGATGTCGCAGCCGCGAGCAGATTGATCCGGACGGCCGGCGACAGCCCGAGCGGCGCCAGCAGAAGCGACCACACACGGGCCAGGACCACGAACAGCGGGTTCCCGGGCGGATGCGGGATGCCCAGGGTGTAGCCGGTGGCAATGTACTCGCTGGTATCCCACCACGCCGTTGTCGGCGCGAGCGTCAGGACATACAGCAGGAACACGCCTGCGCTAGCGCACGCGGCGGCCTTCCAGGGAGGTGTCGGTGCGTTGTCGGTCATGGCTCCACTCTCGTCGCGCCGGGGGGATTCTGTCCATGGACTGCTAGATTGGCAAGGCGGGCGTGGGGTTACCCGCGCGGGTTACCGTGCCACCTCACTGCCGCGGCGGCCGTGGCGCGCGGCGCGGCGGCCTTCCACCATTACCGGAGCCCCAGCGTGGCCAATCCCACCTTGGATGCCCTGCGCTTCGCGAGGGGTTGGACGCGGTCCGCCTCGGGGGTGCCGTTCCCGGGGATCGCCGTCGAGAGCGTGACGCTCCAGGACGATGCCGGGACCCTGAACGCCAGCCGGTACCGGCCCGCGTCGGGGAGCCGTGCGCGTCCCGGGTGGGTGTTGCTCCACGGCGCCACGCGCCCGGGCCACGAACACACCGCGATCGTGCGGTTCGCGGCCGCGCTGGCCAGCACAGGTGGCGATGTCATCGTCCCAGAGATCGTCGCCTGGCGTCGGCTGGAGCTGGATCCGGCGCCCGCGTTGCACGCGCTCCAGGTCGCCGCCGAGCACATGTGCGCCGACCCGGACGTCCGCCCCGGGGGGGTCGTGCTCGTGGGGCTGTCCTTCGGCTGCCCGCAGGCGCTGATCGCGGGGGCGGATCTCGCGAAGCGGGGGCTGGTGCGGGGTGTCCTGGGATACGGCGGCTATCACGACCTGCTCGCCACCGTTCGCTTCGGGCTCACGGGGCAGTTCCGCTGGAAGGGCGGCACCGGGTACCTGCGGCCCGATCCATACGGGCGCTGGGTGGTGGCGGCGAACTACCTCCACCGAATCCCGGGCTACGAGGGCACGGAGGATGTGTCCCGCGCGCTCTGGCAGCTCGCGGCGATGGCCGGGGACCACGGGTTCATGTCATGGGAGCCGAGCAGCGATCCGTTCAAGGACGACGTGATGGAGTCGGTGTCCGTGGCGAACCGGGCGCTGTTCCGCCTCTTCGCGCCGCCCGCGGCCCAGGATCCCGAGCCGGGCCGGGCCAGGGAGATGGCATTCCTTCTAACCGAGGCCGCCCGCACGACGCATCCGCAACTGGAGCTCGACGGCGCCCTGGACGGTCGCTCTCTGCCCCCCGTCCGCCTCATCCACGGGCGTCAGGACCACCTCATTCCGTTCACCGAGACCCTCGCGCTGGAGCGGTTCCTGCGGCGCCGGACCGATGTGTCCGCGACCGTGACCGACCTCTTCGCGCATTCCGGCGAGGCGGGGCGCAGTGCCACGCGGATCGTGGAGGCGGGACGTTTTCTGGCGGCGATCCGGGGCGCGATGGCGCTGCACCGGCGGTAGCGGAGGGCCTCGACGCCAGCCACGCCCCGCGAGCTGGCAGGCCCCCTACCCGAGTCCGTAGCGCAAGCCGATGCTGACGACGGGCCAGACGTTGACGAAGAACGACGCGTCGCCCTCGGCCTGGAGCCGTTCAGCCTCCAGGTCGGCGCGGAATCCGGGGGAGCTCATGACCGCGGGATCGCCGGTGGCGGCCATGTCGAACCTGGGGGCGACATTCAACACCGCGCCGAGGTCCAGCACGAGACCGAGACCGCGCACCGAATTCGATCCGAGTCCGACCAGCAAGTAGGGCGCGGCCGTCCCGGAGGTCAGCGTGGTCGTCACGGTGAGGACCTCCGGATGGCGGTACCCGCCTTCGCCGATTCTGATCGAGGCGCCGCTCTCGTACCTGATGGCGTGCACGGGGTCGTTCGAGCGCATCACCATGCCGCCGCCCGCCCGCAGACGGCCCGCCGCGAACGCGAACTCGACGCCCAGGGAGAGCAGCCCGGTCGGCAGCGAGAGCTCCGCGGTGCGGTCGCCGGCGAGCCCGAACCTCCCGGTGAGATCGACGTCGAACCCGAGGAATCCGGCCCCGGCCCGGACGGCGACGCGTTCATCGAGCGCCGTGACGACCTCGGCGCCAAATCCGAGCGTGCCAGCGCGCAGGCCCAGTGAGACGTTGCCCTGAAAGGCCTGGGCGGGTTCTGCCGCGACGCCAAGCGCCACGGCGAGGGTTACGGCTGCGGCAAGACGCCGCGGCATGTTGGCCCGGAGATCAGCCGTCATCCGCATGCCAGGGGAAGCGGGCGGCGGTCGACGTCAGCACCCCGGTCCAGTGCATACACCCGCACCTCCTCCTCGCCGAGGTCCCCGGTCTGGACGCCGACGATCTCGTCGCTCGAAATCTCCATGACTCTGAATCGGTCATGGAGCGTCAGCGTGCCGGCCAGAGCGCCCGTCTCCGTGAAGACGTGCCACTCGGCGCCACCCTCGCCCTCCGGAGGCCGGAAGCGCTGTGCCCAGATGTACCCCGACTCGTCCACGACCACGGTGTGCGCGAACGGAATCCGCTCGGCCATCCGGACTCTCCTGCCTGTAGACCTCACCA